>JBEIDU010000032.1:0-20988 GCA_040383345.1 Chitinophagales bacterium
CTATATTGGAATATATAAGTTTTGAAATAATAAAAGAAATATGGAGCGTGGATTTTTTTATTCCACTTAGAAAAAGTTTATCAAAATACTTCAAAGAAGAGAAATTATTAAAGTTAATGGAATTTCCAGTCTTATTTCTTGGAGCCATGGCCGATAAAATCCCCGCTTTATATAGTATCATGAATTATGCCGCATTGAAGCAAGGTACGTTTTATCCTCAAGGGGGCATGCACTTAATTGTATCGGCTTTTGAAGAAATAGCAAGTAAATTAGGTGTTGAATTCAAATGCAATGCGCCTGTAGATTCAATTGAATTTGAAAATGGTATGGCAAAAGGTATCATCTCGCATGGTGAATTTCATGCATTTGATGGTGTAATTTCTTCCGCAGATTATCATCATACGGAATCAAAGTTAATTTCTACAAGCATCCAAAATTATGATAATGCTTATTGGGAAAAGAAAGTTTTTGCTCCATCTTCTTTGCTTTTTTATCTTGGAATTAATAAAAAAGTAGAAAACCTTAAACATCATAATCTTTTCTTTGATAGTAATTTTGAACAGCATTCGCATGAAATTTATACAACGCCAAAATGGCCTTCAGATCCCTTATATTACGTATGTTGTCCATCCAAAACAGATCCTAGTGTAGCTCCAGAAGGAAGTGAAAATCTTTTTATACTTATCCCTATTGCAGCAGGTCTTGAAGATACACAAGCTCTTCGCGACTTGTATTTTGATAAAATTATGAATCGGCTTGAAACATATTGTGGCACTTCGCTTCGCGATTCAATAGTATTTAAAAAAGATTATTGTAAAAATGATTTTATCATAGATTATAATTCCTATAAAGGCAATGCATATGGATTGGCTAATACGCTTTTCCAAACAGCATTTTTTAAACCAAGTTTGAGAAATAAAAAGATTAAAAATCTATTTTATACAGGACAATTGACAGTGCCGGGGCCGGGAGTTCCACCTTCAATTATATCGGGTAAAATTGCCGCAACAGAATTAATGAAAAATTTATAAAAGATACTTAAAATTAAAAATTGAAACAAAAATTCGACTCATTATCATATAAAATAAGTGCTTTGACTACAAAAAGTTATAGTACAAGCTTTTCTATAGGAATTCATTTTTTAGGTAAAGAAATACATGATGCTATTTACGGAATTTATGGATTTGTTAGATTTGCCGACGAAATTGTAGACTCATTTCATGATTTTGATAAAGAAAAATTACTATTCGAGTTTAAAAAAGATACCTACGAATCGATAGATCAAAAAATAAGCCTCAATCCTATATTGAATTCATTTCAGTTTGTTGTAAGACAATATAATATAAATAATGAATTGATAGAAGCATTTCTCCATAGTATGGAAATGGATTTAAAAAAAATAGACTATTCAGATTCTTTATATAAAGAATATATCTTTGGAAGCGCAGAAGTAGTGGGTTTGATGTGTCTTAAAGTCTTTGTGAATGGGGATGAATCGGAGTATCAAAAATTGAAGCCGATGGCTCAAAAATTAGGATCTGCATTTCAAAAGATTAATTTTTTAAGAGATTGCAAGGCTGATATAGAAAAATTGGGGCGTGTTTATTTTCCAAATGTAAAAGGTATTCAAATTACAGCTTCTGAAAAGTTAGAAATTGAATCCGATATAGAAAAAGAATTTTTTGAATCATTACAAGGAATCAAATCATTACCTAGCAATGCAAAATTAGGGGTATATATTGCTTATGTATATTATTATCAATTACTTGTGAAAATCAAAAAAGTAGAAGCAAAAGATATTATGCAGCAGCGTATACGAGTTTCAAACCCTCAAAAACTTATTTTACTTGCAAAAGCATATTTGAAATATAAACTCAATTGGATGTAAAACATTAATTTTGCGTCATTATGAGGTCATTTATTATATACATATATATTCTTTTTAACTATACTACCGTTTCCGCCAATATGGATACCTTAAAAATGTATAGATTGCAATTAGATAAGGCAATTCGCGAAAAATCTGAATGTGAAAAAATGATAGCTCAGCCATATTTTCATGCAGGTAAAAGAGGTGTAGTATGGGTTGTCTATTCAAAACATATATTGAATCCATTTAATAAACTTAAGTATTTTAACAAAGGAAAAGATATTGTAGAAAAATATCTCCAAGAGCATCCAAATGATATAGAAATGATTTTTTTTAGGTACAAAATTCAAACGAGTATCCCTAAGATTTTGAATTACAGGCAGAATATAGGAAAAGATTCCAAAAAATTATTAGAATGGCTTGAGATAAAAGATATGCATGACAAAGATTTGTATTATGAAGTTAAAAAAACATTAGTTTCTAATAAGTAATAATTAATACATTTGATAATAGATAAATCATTATTTACCCAAAAATTAAAAGATTATGCTCTTGGTCTAGGGTTTCAAGATTTTGGGGTGTCAAAGGCCGAAGAGCTGACCGAAGAGGCCAAAAAATTAGAAAAATGGCTTGCTCAAGGATTACACGGCGAGATGAACTATATGGAAAATCATTTTGATTTGCGTATTAATCCTAAAAACCTTCTTCCGGGTACAAAATCTGTGATCAGTCTATCGCATAGCTATTTTCCTGAAAAAGAAATTAAGGAAAATCGTTATAAAATAGCCAAATATGCCTATGGAAAAGATTATCATAAGGTGTTGAAAAAAAAGCTCAATCAAATTGTCCAATGGATTGAAAATGAATTGGGAACAACAATTGTATCAAGAGGATTTGTAGATAGTGGTCCTATTCTTGAACGTACTTGGGCGCAAAAAAGTGGGGTAGGATGGATAGGCAAAAATTCCTTATTATTAACGAAAGCCAAAGGGAGTTATTTTTTTCTATGCGAACTTTTAGTTGATATTGAACTGGAGTATAATACTGCCGTTGCAGAATACTGTGGTAAATGTACAAAATGCATAGATGCTTGTCCTACACAAGCAATTGTGGCGCCTTATGTCATTGATTCAAAAAAATGTATTTCGTATTTGACAATAGAGTATAAAGGTGTTCTACCTCGGGAATATCAAGATAAAATGAATGAATGGGTTTTTGGTTGTGATATATGCCAAGATGTTTGTCCTATCAACGGACGCGCTATTCCACACAATGAGCCTTTATTCAATCCTAATCAAGCATTTATGGATTTAAATAAAGAGGAAATGGAAACAATGAAAATGGATGTTTTTGATAGAATTTTTGAAGGAAGTGCAATTAAAAGGACAAAATATGAAGGCTTTATGCGAAATGTTAATTTTTTGAAACCTAAATGAATCTAAAAGTTTTACTTTTGCAATCTATTTAATTTAATAATGAATTTCTTAAATAAAAAAATTGGCGTTTTGGGTGGTGGTCAACTGGGGCGTATGCTTCAGGAAAAAGCCCTGCAATATGGTGTGAATCTATATTTCCTAGACCCCGATAAAAATTGTCCTTGTAGTATTTTTGCCAAAAATTTTACAGAAGGAAGCTACAAAAGCTATGAAGATGTAGTCAATTTTGGTAAAAATTTGGATTGTATCACCATTGAAATAGAGCACGTAAATATAGAAGCCCTAGAATATCTCGAAAATCAAGGCGTAGAAATTATACCCAATACAAAATCGATTAAAATTATTCAGAATAAAGCCCTGCAAAAGCAATTTTATTGTGATAAAAATATACCGAGTGCTCCTTTTCAAATAATTGATACTAATGAAATTAGCAATATAGATGCCGACTTTTTTCCTTTCTTTCAAAAATCACAAAAAGATGGATATGATGGAAAAGGGGTTCAATACATCGCGGATAAAAATGACCTCAACAAACAATTAGGCGTTCCATCCATTCTTGAAAAAGCCGTTGCGATTAAAAAAGAATTGGCTATAACGGTGGCGGTAGATAGCTCAAATCAAGTTCGACTCTTCCCAATTTGTGAAATGGTTTTTGATGAAAAGCTGAATTTGGTAGATTATTTATTAGTTCCTGCATTTATATCAAAAGAAGAGGAGATAATTATAAATCAAATAGCTACTGATTTTATAAAAGCAACTGATTCGAAAGGATTGTTTTCTATTGAATTTTTCTTGACACATAATAATGAAATCTTAGTAAACGAAGCTGCACCAAGAGCCCATAATTCAGCTCATTATACTATAGAAGCATGTAATATTTCACAATTTGAAGCACAATTATATATATTATTAGAATTAAAATTGCCAGAGATTATATTAAAGACAAATGCATCAATGATAAATGTTGTAGGGGAGGATAGATATGTTGGCAAACCAATTTTAGAGGGACAAGATTTGTTTCATACTATTCCAAATTTCCATTTTCATTTATATGGTAAAAAAGAAACAAAATCTGGTAGAAAAATGGGGCATATAACTTTATTACATCAAGATTTGGAACAATTAAAAAGGAATACACAGCAAGTAAAATCGAGATTTAAATTAAAAGGAGAAACCTATTTGGATTAATAAATAAATGTATTTTTAATTATAAATTAAATTGAATAAACATGAAAAATAAAATAGCTATCGTAATGGGAAGCGACAGTGACTTGCCCATTATGCAAGAAGCTGCAAAGATTATTCAAGAGTTTGGAGTGGATTACAAATTAGATATTGTATCGGCACATCGTACCCCAAAATATATGTTTGATTTTGCAGAAACTGCACACAATCAATACGATATAATTATAGCTGGAGCAGGAGGGGCTGCACATTTGCCGGGTATGATAGCTTCAATTACAATCTTACCTGTAATTGGAGTGCCTGTAAAATCCTCAAATTCGATTGACGGCTGGGATAGTATTTTATCTATTCTTCAAATGCCAAATGGTGTTCCTGTAGCTACTGTAGCGCTCAACGCAGCAAAAAATGCAGGTATTCTTGCTATAGAAATGCTCGCTATTCACAATCCTGATTTAAGGCAAAAACTTAATAATTATAAACAAAAAATGCAAGAGGAAGTAGCGGAGAAAAGAACAAAGATTTAATTTTATATAGAATCTAACAAGTCTATTAGTCCTTCAAAATCATCTATTTCGCTAGATAAAAATCGTTTATTTATAAATGGATTAGTTATGTCATTTCCATTTTGTTCTATTTTTGATATAAATCCATTTTTAACGATTACCATTCCATTTTTAAATTCTAAAACGGCGTCTCCTGCTTTGTCGTATATCCATTCGAAAGTTTCATATTGTTTTATTTTCATAGATAATATACTTTTTATATTATCATCTTTTAACTCGTAATAAGAAGTTGTACCCCAAGCAGCTACTATTTTGTTTATAAAATCAAGTTCTGACAAATGGGTTATAGCTCCCACATTTCCAATTTGTGAACGAACACTTTCACTAGCTTTTGTCTTTATTGAAAAGGAATTTTGGCTAATACAACGATTGATGAAATCTAAGTCTGAATTAAATAACAAGGTAAAATGACTCAATATTCCATTGGAAGAAGAAAATTGTGCACTACCCGAAACTTTAAGATCATTTTCAAGAATGATGGCATTTCTTGAGTTCATACTACAGGCTATATCCATTGCATTCATTGCTTCTACAAGAAACCCAACGGTATGATGATAAGTATTGACGCGCTTGATATCTTGTTTTTCCAAAAAAGCAAAATTGATATTTCCCAAATCGTGAACCACCGTTCCGCCTCCGCTAATTCTTCTACAAATGGGAATTTCAGGATTTTTGATAAAATCCAAATGCACTTCTTTGTATACATTTTGATTTTTGCCTAAAACAATACTGGGGGTATTTTTGTAAATAAAAAGATATTCACTTTCCGAAAAATCAAAATTGCGCACAAAATATTCTTCAGCCGCTAGGTTGAAGAATGGATCATTGGATTCAGAAAAAATCACATATTTATTCATTTCCAAATGCTTTTAGTAAAAATTGAGCTTTGAGCAAGCATTCTTTATATTCTTCAGATGCTATACTTTGTGTAGTAATTGCACTCCCAACTGAGAAATTGGCCTTTTTATGTTTTTCATCATAGTAAATAGAACGAATGACTACATTGCTATCAAAATCACCATCGGTATCAAAATAACCAATATTGCCCGCATACATACTTCGTTTGAAGGTCTCAAAAATATCTATATACTTCATCACATTCTTTTTGGGTGCACCTGTCATAGAGCCTGCTGGAACACAGTGCATAATTGCTTCTATTGCGTTTTCTTCATGTTCCAATGTGGCTTCAATCGTTGAAATCATTTGATGTACATGCTTAAATGAATATATTTTGCAATGTTCAGACACGTGAATACTTCCTGTCTTGGCATAACGCGTTAGGTCGTTTCGCATCAAATCTACAATCATATTGTTTTCGGCACGTTCTTTTTCACTTTGTTGCAATTCTAGTTTTACTCGTTCATCTTCAATAGTATCTGCATGTCTTCTTGCAGTGCCTTTTATAGGCTGCGCTATTAAGGTATTACCTCGTTTTGCAACAAATCGTTCGGGACTATAGGATAGTATCCATTTTTTACCCATTTTTACGAGAGCTGCCATAGGTGTTTGTGCTATTTCATTGAGTTGTATAAATGTATGAATAGCATCCATTTCAGCAGATTCAGCTTTAAAATCAATGCAATAATTGAGCTCATAAAATGCGCCTTCCAATATTTTATCCTGAATTTGATGTATGGTGTGGATATAGTTTTCTTCAGAAATATCTGTTTTGAATGAAATTTTGGGAATGGAATATTTCGTTATAATGCTATAGTTTGATATTTGATCTAATATTTCAATAGCTTCGGGATAATTTCTATTTATATAAATTCTTCCTTCTTTTATGTAAATTACATATCTCGGTTTGTAAAAAAAGTAAGATGGAAAATCAATAAATGTATCGTTGTTGGTAGAAATATTTAATGGATGATGATTCATTTCATAACTCATAATGCTACAGACAAAATCACGTTGTTTCCATTCATTAAATAATTGATTATCAAATTTTTCAATATAAGTATCTAAAGTATCTATTGCAATTAAAAAATCATATTTTGTATAAGCATCCGTATGAGAATTGCTATCAAACGCCGTAAAATAATGAAACTGATTTGCCCAAAGCAAAAGTTGAGGTTTTATATTTGGATAGTTATCAAGAGAAAAATGGGTAAATTCCATTAATGATTAAAACTCGTCAAAAAATAGCAAATCCAAATCGATATGTTTTTCGCCTAACATATTGCTGAAGTGCGCGTTGGTAACATTTCCGCCAAATAAATAGGCCCCATTTCTAACACCTTTTGAGCTTTTTACCAATGATTTAATGCCACCTACTTGAATTAACTGTAATAAAAGATTGGTGAGGATATTGCTCATAGCTATAGAAGCCGTTCGAGAAACTCTTGATGCAATATTGGGAACACAATAGTGAATGACGTCGTGTTTTACAAATGTAGGTTTATCATGATTGGTCATTTCTGAAGTTTCAAAACAACCTCCTTGATCAATTGATACGTCTATGATTACCGCATTGGGTTTCATTTTCATTACCATAGACTCTGAAATTACAATAGGTGTTCTTCCTTTTTTGCTATGGATTGCACCTATTACAACATCTGCATTTTCAAGCTCTTGTGACAATAAAGTAGGAGATAGGACAGACGTGTATATTCTAGTTCCTATATTATTTTGAAGACGATGTAATTTATAAGTAGAATTATCAAAAACTTTAACATTAGCTCCTAGTCCTAGGGCAGCTCTTACGGCTGTTTCACCCACTACACCTGCTCCTAACACTACAACTCGAGTGCTCGGAATTCCGGATACACCCCCTAATAATATTCCCGAACCCCCACTAATATTGCTCAATAACTCTGATGCAATTAAAATAACTGAATTTCCTGCTATTTCACTCATAGAGCGCACTACAGGATAAACACCCCATTCATCTTGTAAGTATTCATAAGCAATTGCTGTTACTTTTTTTTCCATCATTTTTTGGATGGTTTTGGTTTTCATCGTAGGTAAGTGCAACGGTGAAAAAATGGTTTGATTTTCACGAAACATTTCTACTTCTTCCAGCATGGGAGGAGTAACTTTAATTATGATGTCACTTTTATATAATTCTTTGGCATCGTAGCAAATTTCAGCTCCTGCTTCCGAATATTCTCTGTCCGAAAAATGACTAAATTTGCCTGCACCCGTTTCTATCAAAACTCTATTGCCGTTATGCACCAAAAGACCTACTGATTCAGGCGTCAAGGCTACACGATGCTCTTGAAATGTCTTTTCACGAGGAATACCAATGGTGAGATTTCCCTTTTTATGTGTGATAATGGCTGGCTGTTCTTGGGTGTCAAAGCCATATTTTGTAACCATTTCAGGAGTATCATCTAATTTAGCTATGGGAGGCATATTTTTATTTTAAATAACGTACAAATTTAATTAAAAAAAGATATATTTAAACGAAAAAAATGTATAAATATTTTCTATTTATTAAATTTGAAAAAACAAAAAGCCTCCCAATTTTATATGGGAGGCTTAAAATTTATATAGGATCAATATAATTTTTAAAAACTTGTTCTAAGTGTAAATCTTAGATTTCTGCCTGGAGAACCAATTCCCGATGCAAAAACTCTATAATACGTGTCAAAAATATTGTCTAATGCTACCTGAGCAGTCAATCTATTTGAAAAATCATAGCTTGTTCTCATATTCAAAACATACCAAGCAGGTGTAAATCCATTTATAGCGTCGGCGCTTTTATCTATATTATCTTCACCAATTTTGCTGTAGTCTTCTGATTTTTTTGCACCATTGAATAATACAGAAAGCTCGCTATTAAATTTTGAATTATGATATTGCAATCCAAATCTTCCTGACATAGGTGGAATATGATCTAAAGGGGTTTCATTGGCGGTTGGCGTCATTTTTACTCTACCATAAGTATAATTTAAATTCGCAAACAAATCAAAATAGCTTCCCATTTTGAGCTTCATACTACCATAAGCACCCATGATTTTTGCAGTTGATGCATTTCCTAGTGTTTGATACGTATACGTATTTCCGTCTATAAAGGTTGTTGAACTTCCATTTACAGTTGTTACTTGATTGGTAATATAATCGGTCATTGAAGTGAAGTATGCACCAGCTTCTAGTGTCAAATCGTCTCCAATTTTATTCCAAGAATTTACCTCAAAATTAATAGCCATTTCAGGTTTTACATCAGGATTATTCACTTGTATAAATCGTTGTTCGTCAAATATTTTAGAAACATCATCTAGATTGGGTGTACGATACCCAGAGCTGATATTTAATGCTATTTTATTGTTTTTTGTTGGTAATAAACTCAATCCCGCATTGAAGGAATAGGCACTGTTTGATATTTCAAATGAGCCATATTTACGGGAGGTGTCATTGACCGTAGCACTTATAGTATTGTATGAATAACGAGCACCTAAATTGATGTAAGCCAAATTTTTAGATACTTCCAAAATATCTTGTGCATACAGCGAATAGCTACCTGTTTTGCTTCCTCCATCGGGGTATCTAGTTTTAGCATTGGTAACTTTGCCCGATACAATATTCCATTGAACCGCATTACTCGCTACCCAATTTATAACGCCCTCCAAACCATAGTTTAAACTATGATTTCTCAATTTTTTTGAAAAATCTAAGTTGATCGAAGCAATATCCACATTTTCACGTTGCGAGGTCAAGTTATTATTTCCAAATCGTCTCGTATTTCTACTTTCTTTATAATTTTGATAAGCAGCGGTCAATCTCATTTTATCGGCAAAACTATTATTTAATGAATGATTCAATGTATAAGCTGCCATCAAACGAGCCTCTGGTCCATAATACCATTCCGCACTATTGAATCTATTTGTAGTGGGATTTTCATTTCTACTAGTTCTATCTGCAGTTTCGGTCAATCGATCATATCTATTGATATCCGAAGAGTTTGAATACTGAAAATTGATGGTATGTGATGTTTTATCACTTGGCTGAAAAAGGAATTTTTGCAAAATATTATATTGTATATATCCTGTTCCTAATTGTTCATTTGGATTGGGATTGGCTATCATTATATCTTTTCCATCAACTCTCGATTGTGAAAAAAGACGTTTTCCCCAGTTTCCAAATTGAGGATCGCGAATATTTCCAGACATAACATTTCCAAAATCGGTATAGGTAAAACTAGTAACCGATGCAAATTTTTTGGCACCGTATTGCAAGGTAAATCCACCCGTTTTTTCTTCAGTAGCAGAAGCATATCTAGCAAAAGCATTTCCTTTAAAACCTGTATTTAACTGCGGTTTGATGGTTTGAAAATTCATAACGCCACCCAATGCATCGCTTCCATATAGGGTAGACCCTGCACCAAAGAATACTTCGGCTCTATCCAATTGACCATTATCTACACGAAGTACATTTTGTAAATGACCACCTCTAAAGATTGCCGTGTTCATTCGTACGCCATCTACCACAATTCCCAATCGATTGGCTTCAAATCCTCTAATAATAGGGCTTCCGCCACCATTTTGACTTTGCTGAACAGTAATGGTACCTGTATTTTGAAGGACATCGCTTGTATTTCCAAAAGAGTTAAATTTCAATTCTTTGCTAGAAATTACATCTATCGTTTGTGAAATTTCTTTCTTTTCGGATTCAAATTTACTTCCCGATATAACTACTTCTTTGATACTATTCTGAGCATTCAATCCAATAGATATAATAGCTAAGAATGCTATTAATATATTATATTTTTTCATTTTTGATTCGATTTTTAATTATTAAATAGTTATAAATGCCAATTTATAAAATGACATTCGTACTTGAAATACAAAGATTAGAAGTATTAATTACTAAGAAATAACTGACAACTCGGGTGGAGGAGAGGTTAGCTTCAAAAATTCGTTAGTATATGTTTTCTCAATAGGTATAGAATATTCTTTGATCTCAATAAAATTTATATTGAAGAATGAAATAATTTCATAATCAATGAAATAGATTTGTTTTAAAAATGAATAAAATCTAAATCCATTCGATTTTTGAACAGGATCATTGGAAAATGCATCTTTCAAATCAGACTCTAACTGAGCAAACAATTTACTTTCTTCATCATCGCATACTACTTTGTATACAATTTGTTCGCCTTTTTTGGAAGTTTTGATAATATCATACATTTTTCCATTTAATTTAAATTCGTGTGAATTGTGCCAACTAAATGATTTTGAACGAGTAATCTCTGAAGTCAAAACGATGGAAATTAATTCAGAACTGGGAACTCCATGCTTAATTTTGCGTTTGAGCTCTTTTTTTATAGCTTTTTGCCTTAAATTAAATGAAATATAGCTTCCCACCGAAGGAAGTAGAAGAATAATAAGCAATAAAAAGGTTAAACTTTTTTTCTGCATAGTAATACAAATATAAACTGAAAACTTTTAAATTAATAATTGAATTAGTTAAAATTAACTTAAAAATTGTTCATAAATTAATTAAAATCTATTGTTAATCAAATCTCTTCAGCAATCATTTTCTTTTCAACATAGAAAGTGCCAAAGGGAATAACTGCTGCAATTAAAGCGATAGCTGTCTTTTTAAAATCCCATCCAAATTTATCTTTAACAATAATAACGGCGATACAATAATAAATAAACAACGATCCGTGAATCATGCCTACAATTTTGTTCGGCATGCCATTATTCATAATATATTTTAGTGGCATTGTAATACCAAGAATAATAAGAAATGAAATTCCTTCTGCAATAGCTAATTTTTTAAATATATGAGTATTCATGTTTTTTATTTTTTTGTAAAACTACTTAAAACAAATTAAATATAAATTTGTTATTTAAAACATATAAGATATCTGTTTTAAATAAGACTTAACATAATGTAAATTATAGGACAAAATAGTGTCGTGAAATTTCAATACAATATTGTCTTTAACTTAAGGTTCTAATGGACTTAATCCCTTAGATAAGTTATAATATTTTCCTTCTTTTGAAAGCAATTCTGAATGTGTGCCGTCCTCAACAATATTTCCTTTTTCAATTACCAAAATTCTATCACAAGCTTCAATTGTAGTCAATCGATGTGCTATTATGATTGCAGTTCTTTCATTTATTAGCGTTTCTATTGCATGTTGAAGTTTTCTTTCTGTTTGCACATCTAAGTTGGATGTAGCTTCGTCCAAAATTAGAATTTTTGGGTTATAAGCATATACTCTTGCCAAAGCGATTAGCTGTTTTTCACCAACAGATAAGTTGTTTCCATCGGGTGAAATTTTCATATCAAGTTGATTTTTAAAATGTTCTAGTTGCATGATTTCAAGAATTGCGGCAACACGTTCGCGCGTTATATGAATATTTCCAAACTGGATATTCTCAAATAAAGTTCCTGAAAAGATACTGGGTTGCTGCAATACAACACCCACTTGACTCCTATAGCTTGCCAACGTTCTATCTCTATAGTCTATTCCATCTATTTTCACAAAACCTGCTGATGGTTCATAAAAGCGAGATATTAATGATGCTAAGGTTGTTTTTCCTTCTCCTGTTGGCCCTACAATAGCTATAGAAGAACCAGAACTAATTTCAAGATTCATTTTTTCAATAATCCATCTACTTTCATTGTATCTAAAGCTCATATTTTCAATCTTAATATCACCTTTTATGGTCTCAAAATCAGACAATTCATTATTCTTATCTTTTACAATTATGGGTTCATCTAATAGTGAAAAAATACGCTCGCCAGCACTCATGCTATTTTGTGCTATAGAATAATACGATGCAATATCTAAAATAGGTTCAAAAATAAGTGTAGAATAGATAAAAAAAGATGCCAAAGCCCCAATTGATATTCCTGTTGTAGGGTTTAAGGTTTCCATCCCACCCATATATAGTACAAAAAAAGTAGCTATGCTACCTAGTCCAACGACTATTGGGAAGTATGCTATACTATAGAAAGAAGATTTGTAGGATTTTTCACGATAAATTTCTGCTCTATGACGATATATATCAGATGCTTTTTCTTCATTAACCAATATTTTATTAGTTTCTACACCATAAATATGCTCATTTACGAGTCCTATCAATTCACTATTCACTTTTCGAGCTTGTCTAGAGTATTTTGTTATTTTTTTACGGATAAAAATGGTTCCAATAATTAAAATAGGTATGGTCGCTAATACAAAAAATGCTAATTTAGTTGAAAAATAAAACATAAATCCAAAACAGAAAATAATCATCGTAATTCCCCATCCTGCTTGAATCAATCCCCAACTAATCACTTCAGCAACTCTATCAGTATCGGATGAAATTCGAGTAAGAAGCCATCCTGCTGAATTTTGGTCCAAATATGAAAATGAAATATGCTGTAGTTTGATAAATAAGTCTCTTCGAAGATTGAATAAGGAGATTTCAGCTATTTTGCCCGCAAAATAGATAAAGCACATTACACTGATGCTTAATGTAAGTGTTGATAAAAATAACTTTTGTATAGTGTCTATGAAACATTGGCTCTGCATCAAGTTCTGTAAATTTTTAGTACCTTTTTCATGAAAAAGTTGTACTACGCAATTATCTAGAAAATATTTAAAAATGGCTGGAAAATATGCCTCTACTACCGCTACAATTGTAATAGTAGATAGCATATAAAATAAGTAATGCTTATTATCTTTGAAACTATAGCGCATTAATCGATTTACAAATGAGAAAACTGATTTTTTATCTTCAAAAATTTTATCTTGACGGGTCATATGCTAGATGATTTATAATATACTTTTTATATATAAGCTATTACTTATTACTTCATTTGGTGTACCTATGGTTTCTATTGATCCATTTTCCGAAATCACTACTACTTTATCCGCATGATACATAGTCTCTAGCCTATGGGTAATGAAAAAACAGGTTTTATCATTGAGCAATTTTAAGATATTAGCCATAACCCATTTTTCTGTTTTTTTATCCAAAGCCGATGTGAAATCATCTAAAATTAAAATATCACAAGGCTGTGTCAATGTTCTAGCCAATGATAATCGCTGTTTTTGGCCTCCTGATAGACTTACGCCCTTCTCTCCTACTTCGGTATCTAATTCATTGGGAAATATTTCTGTTATATTTCTGAAACCTGATATATGGAGTAGTTCTCTCAATTCTGTTTCTTTTCTATTTTCATTTGCATATCGCAAGTTGTTTTTTATATCCATCGAAAATAAATAAGGTTGTTGTGTTACAAATCCAATTTTACTTCTCAAATATTGCTGGTGTATATTAACCAAAGAGGTCTCTCCTATTCGGATTTGTCCATTTGAGGGCTCATGAAGACGCAGCAATAATTTCATTAATGTGGTTTTTCCACTACCTGAAGTCCCCATTAATGCAATCTTTTCACCTTGTTTTACTTCAAAATGAATTTTGTTCAAAATTACTTTATTATCATTTGGGTATATAAAATCAATATTATCAAAATAAATTGTGTCATGAATTGATACGTCCTTTCGTCCTTTCAATATTTCTTTGGGTTCATTTAATATTTCTTGAATTCGATCTATTGCTACAAAGGCCATTCCCATTTGCCCTAATACTCTTCCAATCATTTTGAGTGGCCAAGAAATCATGCCTGCATAGGAATAGCAAGTTGCTAATTCTGATATTCGCATATCGCCTACATATACATAATAGCCTCCTATGCATATGATTAGTATAGTTTGTGTTAGTGATAGAAAATCCATCGTAGGCCAATAAAATGTATGAAGAAGAGCATTTTTCATGCCTGCTTGATATTTTCGTTTATTTTGTATTTCAAATTTTTTGATTTCGAAATCTTGTTTCCAGTATGCTTGAATGGTTTTAAGTCCATTGAGGTTTTCTTGGACAATATTAGTGAGTTTGTCTGCTTCTTCCTCATGTGCTTCCCATACTTTACTTTCATATTTGAAGAAAAATATAGATATTGTGAGAATAATTGGTGAAAGCATCAAGCTCAATAATGCAAATTTCCAATGTATAATAAATAGCATAATTATAGCAAAAGATGCGGTTACGATTAATCTAAAAAGTTCTACCGATTGATTGGATAAAAAGTTTTTTATAGTTTCCATATCGCCACTACTTCGCTGTATCAGTTCTCCTTTATTTATTTTTTCAAATGCACCTACAGGAAGTCTTTGGATATGATAAAATAAATCGGTTCGCAATTTATACATCGCTTGTTCAGATGCATTAATAGAAATAGATTTGCTCAAAAGTCCTAATGAGCTTCTCATAGCGGCTAAACAAATAAAAAGAAGTCCTAATAATAGAATTTTACTTTGAATTGTAGTTGAATCTATTATTAATAGTATGTTATTTATAGTAAATAAAAAGCGGTCCGAAGCATTGATTTTGCCATATTGTAATATTTCGATGGTCGCTTGTAAAATTTTGGGTTCCAATGTCCTTATAATAATATTGAATAGCAAAAGCAAAAGTGCTATTCCAAAAGGCAAAAGCCAAGGTTTGATTAATTTATATAATTTATTCACTTTTGTTTTTTAAATCATAAAAAAAGCCACTGTACTTATCAGTGGCCAATATATTGATAAACAATGTTAGTAGTTTATATGTAACAATGAAAATAGTTTTCAATGCAAATAGACCACATATTGTTTCTTGAAGTCATTTTTGAAATATGAATGCAAATATAATTAAATTATTTCGAAATACAATTTCATTTTGTGGCTGCATATAATGCTACATCAATAGGTTTGCCATTAATAATATAATAGTTTTTCATAACAGCTTCTTTTGTCATACCAGCTTTTTGCATTACTGCACCTGAGCTAGGATTATAGTTGAAATGTATGGCTTGAACTCGATTTAGATCTTTTTCGTACAATCCAAAATGAATAACTTGTTTTAATGCATCGGTCATATAGCCTTTATTTCTAAAGTCTTTTCCCATCCAATATCCAATAGTACCTTTTCGATGTTTCCAGTCTATATAATCTATGGAAATAACGCCTATTAGTAATGTTGAATCTGCTTCACAAATAGCAAAATGTGCTGCTTTTTTTTCTTCCATTGAAAGCCTAACCTTGTGTATAAAAAATTCTGCATCGGTCATTTTGTAGGGAAATGGAATATTTCCGCCTGTGTTTTTTGAAATTTCAGGATCTTGACAAAGTTCATATATCCTTATGGTATCGCTTTCATTAATAGGTCTTAAATTAATGATTTTCATTGTTATATAAATTTAATTTATTTTTCTAGCTATAAGAAGTCCATCGCGAATAGGAACAATTGATGTAATAAAATCCAAGTCGTCAAACACCATTTTATTAGTATCTATTATGGCTTGTGTATCTTTATTTGGATTCTCTAACACTACTTTTCCATGCCATAATACATTGTCTATCATTAAAATACCCTCTTTTTTCAATTTTTGCTTTAATTTATTTACATAATTGGGGTAATTTCGTTTATCCGCATCTATAAATACAATGTCAAGGGTGTTATCTTCAATGGAATCGATCATATGTAAGGCATCGCCAATGCGGTAATCAATTTTATCTTCAAGCCCACTTTTACTTATAAATTCTCTTACCAACTCTTCTAATTCTTCATTAATATCCATTGTGATGAGCGTTGCATCATTATCCATAGCCAGAGCCATTGAAATAGCCGAATAACCTGTAAATGTTCCTATTTCCAATGCTAATTTAGGTTTTAACGCCCCAAAGAAAAGATTGAGAAAAGTGCCTTGTTCTTTTCCCGAAATCATATTGGGAAGTAGAACGCTCAAATATGTTTGTCTTTCCAACTCCTCTAATTCAGGCGTCAAATGCCTAGAGTGAGCGCTTAAATAGTCTTGAATATTTGAATGAATGATTTCCATGGAATTATTTTTCAATTACAATAATACTAAATTATTTATGAACTACAGCTCAAAACACTACAGCCTACTTTGTTTCTTGCCCAATCAGGCATTTTGTTGTACCATTTTTCAAATTGTGGCATTTCATCATAAGGGTTTCTAAGCAAAATTTGCATTTCCTCCAATAAGGAACAATCCCCTTTTTCAGCGGATTCTATCGTCAACTGAAGCATATAATTTCTCAATATATACTTGGGGTTTATATTGTTCATTTTCAGCATTCTATCCTCTACTCTCTCGTCTAATAGTTTGCATTCATGCATATACTTTTCTAGCCATTTAATCCATTTGTTTTTGATGGTTTCTGAAACTTCATTTTTATAAAAAGCGATAGAAATAATATTGTAAGCATTTTTAAGCATAGTGTTATTCTCAATTTTTGATAATTGTCTAAAGAAAATAGTATAGTCAATTTCTTCTTCTTCCATATTTTGTAGCATTTTTTGTATTAAGTCTATTGATTTTGCGTTTAAATGCAAGCCTAGTTTATCCGCATACATTTGAAATAAATCTCTTTCTGATTTTTCTTTTATTTCATTTAAAATCATATATATAGGTTCTTCTTCTTCAATCAAAGGATAAAGCGAATTTGCCAATTGAACCAAGTTCCACATGCCAATATTGAGTTGATTATCAAATCGGTATCGTCTTCCATTAAAATCTGTAGTATTGGGAGTATAATTAGGATTATAAAAATCTAAAAAACCAAAAGGGCCATAATCGATAGTGTCACCTAATATAGACATATTATCTGTATTCATTACGCCATGAACGAATCCAACTCGTTGCCAATCAATAATCATTTTCATAGTTCTTTCTGCTACTTCTTTGAAAAATTCAAGATATACAGTCTTTGAAGATCTTTCCAAATGAGAATAATAAGTCGAAATTATAAAATCAGTTAATTGTTTCAAACGATCTATATCTCCTCGACTCGCAAAAATTTCAAAGTTACCAAAACGAACAAAACTTTTGGCTACCCTACATACAATGGCTCCTTTTTCCATTTTAGGATTACCATTATACAGCATATCACGCATTATTTCATCGCCTGTTTCACACAATGACAACGCTCTTGTAGTATGTATATTAAGATGGTACATTGCTTCGCTGCATAAAAATTCACGTATGGAGGAACGCAAAACCGCAAAACCATCTGCATTTCTTGAATATGGTGTGGGACCTGCGCCTTTTAATTGAAGCGTCCAACGCTCATGATTCGCTTCTATATCAAATAAATTTATAGCTCTTCCATCGCCAAGCTGTCCAGCCCATTGTCCAAATTGATGACCTCCATAACACATGGCGTATGATCTTGTTTCCGATAAAACTTTATTTCCCGATATAATATTAAGAAAATCCTTAGATAATAGGGTGTCTTTTTGAATATTTAATAAAGAAGCCACTGAATCTGAATATGCTCTTAATATAGGATTTGTTGGTTTATTTGGAGCTACATAGCTGTAGCATGCCTCAAAAACTTGACGACTTGAAGAATTTTCAATAGTATCGGAAGGCAATAATTCTGCAAAAAGTGATTTTTTGTAGTTTAGATTCATGGTTTATAAACAATATTTTTAAGAATAAAGTTTTGAACCGTTTAAATTCATTTGTTTTTTTATTAATTTTATTAATTTATGATTGGTTCAACAATTTATATATCAATGGATTAAAAGAAAAATAAAAAAATATTGTTAAATATCTTGACAGATTAAATAAAATAACACTATCTTTACAGTCCAATATCGCGAGGTAGAGCAGTAGGTAGCTCGTCGGGCTCATAACCCGAAGGTCGTTGGTTCGAGTCCAGCCCTCGCTACTAAGTTTAGCCAAACGAATATCGTTTGGCTTTTTTTATTTTAAAGAATATGGTACATAAATTTTTAAAAGTTTTTGCAATTATAGTTGTTATTACAATTATCGCTGTTTGGTGGCATTTGGCTGGCGTTATTAAAGCAAATACACCTTTTGAATCTAATCTACCCTATTATGGAGCGGATACTTTTACAGCTGATCAGTATCAAGTCAGGCCATTTGAAGTCATTGACCAAGATAGTCAAGTTTTAACTCGTGAGACCTTTGAAAATAAAATCTGGGTAACGGATTTCTTTTTTACTACTTGTGAAGGAATTTGTCCAATCATGTCTTCAAATTTAAGCAATATTCAAGATACATTTGCAAAGGATTCCAAGGTTTTATTGTTATCTCATACAGTAGATCCACTTTATGATAAGCCTACTGTTTTAAAAAACTATGCTAAAAGACATAAGGCAATTTCCAAAAAATGGTATTTTGCTACTAGCAAGGCAGATTATTTATATGATTTAGCTCGAACATCCTATTTTATTGCTACTCCAAAAGATAGTTCATATGGCGAAGATTTCGTTCACAGTCAGTTGATTGCATTGATAGATCCTCATTTGCACATTCGAGGCTATTATGATGGCACTAATGGCAAGGATATAAAAAAATTGATACGCGATATTCGACTTTTACAAAAAGAATATCCTCAAACCAAATAATTGTGGCGGGAATATATCTTCACATTCCTTTTTGCACACAGGCTTGTCATTATTGCAATTTTTATTTTGTAAATACGCTTGCCAAAAAAGACGAATTAATCGCTACTATTGCAAAAGAATTAATCAGTAGAAAAGACGAATTGAAGGATGAAAATATAGAGACTATCTATTTTGGTGGTGGTACACCTTCTCTACTTTCACAGAGAGATTTAGAATTTTTAATTGGAATTATATATCATAATTTTTCAGTTACATCTACTATAGAATTTACGTTTGAATCCAATCCTGAGGATTTAAAAAAAGAAAAAATTCAACTTTTACATCAGTTAGGAGTCAATCGATTGAGTATAGGTGTACAATCTTTTGATGATAACGAGTTGAAGTCAATGAATCGAGTTCACAATAGTTTAGAAGCTATTAATTGTATTGAACAATCATTGGATTGTATAGAAAATATATCAATAGACTTGATGTTTAATTTACCCAATCAAACGTTAAATTCTTGGGAAAAAAATCTCTTGAAAGCTATTTCGCTCAATCCAAAACATATTTCCTGTTATAACTTAACTATTGAAGAAAAAACGAAGCTACAACGTTTAATAAAACAGCAAAAAATCGAAAAACCCTGCGAGGATGAAAGTGTAATTCAGTTTGAAAAAACAATAGAAATGTTGGGCGCTAGTGGATTTGAACAATATGAAATATCCAATTATGCACAAAAAGGCTTTGAGTCTCACCACAATACCAATTATTGGTTTGGGGCTAAATATATAGGTGTAGGACCTTCGGCACATAGTTTTGATGGCCAAAATCGACGATGGAATATTAGCAATTTGAATAAATACCTCAAAAACTGTCCCTCACTCCCCTATTCCGAAATAGAAAATTTATCCATTGAAAATCAATATAATGAGTTTGTTTTAACTCGCCTGAGAACAAAATGGGGCATTCCTGTAAGTGAAATTGAATCTAGATTTGGACCTTTTTATGCTAAATATATACAAACTCAAATTCAAAATCTAATAGACCAAAATCTTATTATACTTAATAATGAACATATTATACTCTCGTCTAAAGGTAAGCTTTATGCCGATAGTATAAGTAGTGAAATGATGTATGTACAATAATATAATGGGTTCCCAAAATAAAATCACCTAACTTTGCTGACATTATAATTTTTTAAATGCCTAAGAAAAAAGAAAATACAGAATCTAAAATTCTGAAACTATTTGCAGGAAACACACAAAAAACGTTCTCATTTGACACTTTATTACATTTTTTACCCAAGAAAACAAGGAAAGAAAAACTATTTCATGCCTTAGATATTCTAAAAAGACAGGGAAAAATAATGGAGCCTGAGCGTTTTCAGTTTCAATTATTGGAGCAAAGCTAGTGGAAAGTTAAAGATATTGATGTTCAAAATTAAAATGACTCATAAGTGAAAAAGAAAAAAGAAATTAAAAAAGAAGATTTAAAACCTCAATCAAAATTTATCCCCCAATCCAATGCCAAGTATCATTTTGAAGCTAAAATAGATATTTCTAGTA
>JBEIDU010000033.1:0-20913 GCA_040383345.1 Chitinophagales bacterium
ATTTGAAGTATTTGAAAATGTAGCAAACTGATGTTCTAACTTTAAAACTTTTTGCCCTTGTATCAACATCCCTGAACTCAAAACATCTACAACATTCTGAATATCAACCTCTCTAATGTCGGGACTCGCTAATGGTATAAAACTTAGTATATCACTCATATTTCTAATCTAACACCCTCCTTTAATCTTAAATTTCTTCTCTTGGTTTGTACTATTTCGTTTCACCGTCATTTCTCCTGAATATACCAGCATATCTTCTTCTTCCATTCCGTCTATTACTTCTACTATTCGCATAGTTATAGATACCGTAAAATTTTCATTCTTAAATTCTCTAGTATATTTTTGTGTACCTTTTGTTTCATCATTTGATAATAATAGATCTTGTTTAGTATCTTCAATCCATATTTTTGCTTTGGTTTTTCCAATTACCATTTTAGGTTCTATTACGATAGCAACTATTGAGTTATCATTTTCTACCTCTAAGCTATCCGCAATAATATTGTTTGATCTAAAGAAATAGGCACAATATCCTCCTTCTAACAATTCTGGCGTTTGATCATAAAAAACCTCCGTCATATCCCAATCTTGGGGAATTTCTTTCTGTACATCTTCATTTGATTTACATCCAAGAAATAATATAAACAAGAAAAACATACTTAGTTTGTACATATACTTAAACGAGTTGATTTTAATAATTAAGTTTCAAAAATAGTAATTATTTCTTTATAGTAAACATAAAATAAATTTTGAATAAAAATATATATATCATCTGAGCTATAATGGAAATTTTAGCTATTATTAATTGCCAAAAAAGTTATTACTTCCTATTATTTTTCCACTCTGCAAATACTTTATCAGGGTTCTTGATGGAATGCCAAATCCATTCAAAATACAAATCGCGTTTTTGTATTTCACTTAATCCCCATGAAACATCACTTTCTCTTATTTTTTGAATAATGGGATATCCTATCAATGCAGCTGCTACCGAGACATTATAACTTTCAGTAAATCCGTACATAGGGATTTTTAAAAAACCATCTGCCAAAGCTATTGCTTCTTCCGAAGCACCTCGATGTTCATTTCCCAATACAACAGCTATAGGTTTATCCAAAGGCACTTCATGAGGTAAAATAGCTGAATCAAAATGAGAAGAGGTCGTATAGACTCGGTATCCTTTTGATTTCAAATCTTTGATACAATCTACTGTGGTTTCAGGTTGAGGATAATTATAGATATGCGACCAATTAAATGCACCACGTGTAATCGTTCGATTTTTCTTCAATGCTTTGTCAAAAGGTATATTATAAAAATCTTGCAATCCATAGCATTCAGATGTTCTAACTATAGCATACACATTATGTTCATCTAATAATTGCTCCGTAACAAATGTTAAATACTGGGTACGCATATTTATCATTTTTTTGAGAGTAGCTTTACGATCTTCAAATACAAATTGCTCTACAAATGTCAATAAATCCGCATCAAATTGCGTTCGATAATTGGGATATTTATCAATATTCAATTCGGACATACCATGCTAAATCTATTTCTGAATAAATTCAATAATTTCTTCGGGTTCTGCCATTCTCCCCTCTCCTATCAATCCACTGGCCAATTCTCCATTGCCTACTGGGATGATTTTATTTCCATAGGTTTCCAGCTTTTGTAAATTGGCGATATTTGCAGGATGCTTCCACATATCCAAATCCATAGATGGCGCCCAATATACAGGGCATTTAGCCGAAAAATAAACCGATAACAACGCATTGTCACAAATTCCATTTGCAGCTTTTCCTATGGTGTTCAATGTAGCTGGAGCTATTATCATGGCATCGGCCCATAAGCCAAGCGCTACATGATTGGTCCAATTGCCATTTAAATTCAAATCGGTAATTACCTCATTTTTGCTCAATGTAGAAAATGTGATTTCTCCTACAAATTGGGATGCATCTTTTGTAAGAATACATTTAACCTCGGCACCTTTTTTAATAAGACTTCTAACCAAAAAGGCACTTTTGTATGCTGCAATACTGCCACATATTCCCAAAAGTATTTTCTTACCTTTCATAAAAATGATTGAAGTGAATATTACTCAACTTCTAATGAACGATATTCCAATTTTTTTTCCAAAAATTCTTTGGTAGCAATTAATGTTGGATGCGCTAATTTTTCATAATGCTTTGAAAGCTCAATTTGCTCTCTACTTTCTGTGATTTCATCAATCTCGTCAGTAACTTTTCTCATATCTTCTAATTTAAAATGCAATTCATTTTTCAATTCAGAAGCGATTTGATTTGCTCTTTTTGCAATAATTACGATGGATTGATACAAATTACCGGTATTCTCAAATATCTCATCTAGATTTTGAGTATTAATGTAATTTCCTGTTGAGTACGATAAATATTCGTTGATTTTACTCATAGCTTTATAATATTATGAATTTGATTGATTATTAATTTTTTTATACATTTCCTCAGCTTTCATTAGTTCTTTTGACTTCACATTAAATTTATCTATATATTTATAATAATTCTCTAAAAAAAGGGATTTACTAGTTTGTCTTTCATTATCATCTTTGGTCTCTTCTACGATATAAAAATAACTTCGTAAAATTCCTAAATAACATTCATCCAAATAGGTATTGAACCATTCTGGTTTTTTCTCTATATCGCCTACTATACCTTTAAAAATACTCATTGCATCGGAGAAATATATAATTCTCTCATCTAATGGGAAGTGATTTTGGGCATATTTCAAAGAAGATTTTGCCCATTCAAATTGACTCAATTCATACACTTCTTTTACTTCTGCCAATCTTGAAGAATTAGGGAAACGATTCATAAATGCTTGCGCTTCATTCATTGTAGATTCATAGCGCTCAGCTTGCTTCTTCAAAATACTTTGCTCCGCAAATTTATAATTTGATTTTACAATTTTGTAATATAAATACTCATATTCAGCAATTTCTGGATATTTATTGGCAACATTTTTGTATGTAACGGCTGCTGCCCTAAAGTTGGATGTTTTGTAATATAAATCCGCTGCCTGAAGAGCTTTCAGCTCTAATATTCGTTTTAATTTTTTTGAATTGGTAAAAGCTTCTTCCACCTTTACACTGTTGGGATATTCGGAAATAAAAGTACTATAATATTCTATCGCTTTTTCCGTATCACGCTGTTCTAGTTCAATTCTTGGCACTTGTTTCTCATAGCATTCGGCGAGTCGAAAACTAGCCAATTCCGCTTGTGGCGTCTTAGAATATAAATCCTTGTAGGTCTTATAATGATATGCAGCTACTGTATATTCTTTATTTAAAAAATAACAATCTGCAAGCATCAAATAGAGCATTTGAGCGGTATCAGATCCTTTATATATTCCAATTAAATCCTCAATTACAGGTACAGCTTCAAAAAATTTCTTTTGATTAAACCACTTATTTGCCATAGCAAATTTATAATTTCTATCGGGACTTTTCAATACACGCTGCGAGTCCACACAACTATGCAGCATCGTAATTGTAATTAATAAAAAAAGAATATATAAATTTTTCACTAGCCTGCAAAGATAAGAAAAAAATATTCAATCTATGCAATAAATTAGTTTATCTATTGCGAATAAATTTAATAAAAAATCTAAGACTCAAAATAGCTTCGCAATTGTTCGGCTCGTTTCTGACCAATTTCAGCTACCAACTCTTCATAAGGTGCATTTCGCATCCCTTCAATATGCTTGAATTTTTTATACAATCGCTGTATGGTTTTAGCACCAAAGCCTTCAATTTCATCCAATTGAGATCCAATCATTTTCTTACTTCGGGTTTGTCTATGAAATGTAATCCCAAATCGATGTGCCTCGTCTCTCATGTGTTGTATGAGTTTTAAGGCAGGACTTTTTTTGTCTATATAAAGCGGTATGGGGTCATTTTTAAAGTAAATTTCTTCCAATCGTTTTGCAATTCCT
Organism: Chitinophagales bacterium; assembly: GCA_040383345.1. Classification (GTDB taxonomy): domain Bacteria; phylum Bacteroidota; class Bacteroidia; order Chitinophagales; family JADJOU01; genus CHPMRC01. The sequence goes on from JBEIDU010000033.1 coordinate 3,961, forward strand.
ATGATAGGCACTTTTTCTGAAATCCCTAACTTGTCCAAACTTTCTATAGCACTGCTCAGCTGCCCTTTACCTCCATCTACTACGATTAAATTTGGCAAATCTTCACCTTCGTCCAACATTCTTTTATATCTTCTAAATACTACTTCTTTCATCGTATCAAAATCATTGGGACCTTCCACCGATTTGACATGAAAATGTCGATAATCTTTTTTGGCAGGTTTTCCGCCTTTGAAGACTACACAAGCCGATACAGGGCTAGTTCCTTGAATATTACTATTATCAAAACATTCAATATGAGCAGGTAATTCTGTCAATTTCAACTTATCTTGCAATTCTTTTAATATATTAAACTCACTGCGTCTTTTCTGAAATTTTGGATCAACAACCAAACTCATCGCATAGCTTCTGGCATTGATATAACACAAATCCAATAGTTTTTTCTTATCGCCAAGCAATGGAATGGTCATTCTTTTTGATAATGGCAATTTTGAAACTTCTAATGGCACGAGAACTTCTTTTACATCGGGATGTTCCAAAAGAAGAGTTTGTATTACATGGTCATATATTTCAATGTCGGTTTCTTCCAATTTGGTTTCTACTTCATAGCTTTTTGTGGCTACCACCGTTCCATTAATTACTTTCAAATAATTAATTACTTTTTTTTCGGTAGAAATATACATATTCAGCGCCAAAATTTCGTGTAAAGAAGGATTAAAAATTACGGATTTGGTTTCAAAATCCTTTAATTTCAATACCCGTTGCTTCCATTTCTCTGCCGATTCAAACTCTAAATTTTCAGCAGACTTATCCATTTGAATTTGCATAAATTCTTTTAATTCACTGAATTTTCCTTTCAAAATTTCTCGAATTCGCCTAATGGACAAATTGTATTCTTCTTCATTTTGGAATCCTACACAGGGTGCATTACAATTGCCAATATGATATTCAAGACAAACTTTATATTTTTTTTTGGGCAATTTTTTCCGGTGCTAAATTGAGATTGCAAGTTCGCAATGGAAAAATATTTTTCAACGTGTTAAAAACTTCTTTTGCAAATAAAACACTCGTATAGGGTCCCAAATATTCTGAACCATCTTTGATGTATTTTCGAGTAAAAAACACTCTTGGAAACGATTCTTTTTTGATAGCGATAAAAGGATACGTTTTATCATCTTTTAATCGGATATTGTATTTGGGTTGAAATTCTTTAATCAGTCCATTCTCAAGAATCAACGCATCATTTTCATTGGGTACAACCGTAAATTCTATACGATCCGCTAGTTTGACCATCATCTTGATACGGCTGGCAGTTTGTCTGTTATCTAAAAAATATTGTGAAATTCGTTTCTTGAGATTTTTGGCTTTACCTACATACAATATCGTTCCTTTGGAATCGATATACTTATATACTCCCGCCTGTGTAGGCAGGGTATCTTTTATCAATTCAAATTCTTCCATTGTCATAGAGCAAATCTAAGGCGATTTTGGGAAAATGAAATGGATTTTTTGGAAGGACTAAATTATTATTGAACTAAGAAAGTAAAGTACTTTCTTTAAAATTAATCAAAATAAATATATTATAAGTAATTTTGCCTCATATAAGATAAACCAAATCATAACGAATAAAAATATAACGAAAATATGGGATTGAAATGTGGTATTGTAGGACTTCCAAATGTGGGAAAATCAACAATTTTTAATGCATTGACAAATGCAAAAGCGCAAGCAGCTAATTTTCCTTTTTGTACTATAGAGCCAAATATTGGCGTAATTACAGTTCCTGATGAGCGATTGACTAAAATATCAGAGATTGTAGATCCTCAGAACATCCTTCCTACCGCAGTGGAAATAGTAGATATAGCAGGATTGGTAAAAGGGGCTAGCAAAGGCGAAGGACTTGGAAATCAATTTCTTGGAAATATACGTGAAACGGATGCTATATTGCATGTATTGCGTTGTTTTGACGATGAAAATGTAGTGCATGTAGACGGTAGCGTCAATCCTATTCGTGATAAGGAAATCATTGATATTGAGCTACAGTTGAAAGACCTCGATACAGTGATAAAAACCATGCAAAAGTATGAAAAGCAAGCTAAAGTAGGTAGTGACAAACAAGCTATAATGGCTATGGAATTGCTCAATAAATATAAAACCGCATTGGAACAAGGACTTTCGGCAAGAACGGTAGAAGCGGGTGAAGAATATGCTTGGCTCTTGAAAACCATTAATTTATTGACAAATAAGCCTGTCTTGTATGTTTGTAATGTAGATGAAGCTTCAGCAAAAGACGGTAATAAATATGTGGAACTCGTGCGTGAAGCCGTTAAAAATGAAAACGCAGATATTTTAGTGATCAGTGCAGCGATAGAAGCGGATATTGCACAGCTAGAAAGCTATGAAGATAGAAAAGCTTTTTTATCGGATTTGGGACTTGAAAAATCAGGCGTAGAGCAATTGATAATAAAGGCATATACATTGTTGAACTTGATTACATACTTTACCGCTGGTGTTAAAGAAGTTCGTGCGTGGACGATTCATAAGGGCGATACTGCGCCACAAGCAGCAGGTGTGATTCATTCCGATTTTGAAAAAGGATTTATCCGTGCCGAAGTGATAGCCTATGATGATTTTATCCATTTTGGAGGCGAGCGAAAGTAAAAGAAGCGGGAAAACTTCGTGTAGAAGGAAAAGAATATATTGTAAAAGACGGCGATTTAATGCATTTTAGATTTAACGTATAATTTTAGTGCAATTTTTAATCAATTTTTGGAATCGACATAAAAAAATAAATCTTTGGATTTTAAAGATTTTATTGTTTTTTGTATTAGTATATAATTTGTATTCCAAATTTTCTGGAGAAGAGTTCAAAATAGCACTTCAAACATTTCAAAACGAATTTTCATTTTCAAAAATTCACTTTTTATTCATAGCCATAGCCTTCACTTTTGTAAATTGGGGCTTAGAAACCATGAAATATTATTTGACGGTACAACGAGTAGAAAAAATTAGTTTTTTTAGAGCCTATAGAGGTATTTTGTATGGCAATGCTATGAATCTAATCTTGCCCGCGAGCATTGGCGAACTCACAGGCCGTCCGATGGTATTGAAGGAAGAAAATCGTGCCGAAGGTAGTGGTGTAGCCTATTATGTGTCAATTGTACAGAAAGTAGCATCGCCTTTTGTAGGGTTGGTCTTTTTTAGTTTAGCGGTTTATTTTGGATTTTTAAAAAATGAACCTGTAGCCATAGGGAATTTTTCATTTCCTTTTTTCCAAATTATAGTAGCCATTTCCTTGCTGGATTTTTTGTTTTGGTTATTTCTTTTTCTCAAACCTAGCGTTATTCTACATTTGCTGGAACGCATTCAGTTTTTGAAAAAAGTATTTGAAAAAATTGAAAATGCACTGGATATAAAAACTCGCCTCAAATGGCAATTGATAGGCATTGGAAGCATTCGTTTTGTGGTTTTTGTAACACAATATTGGTTTTTGATGTTTTTATTTTTCGATCATTTTCCGCATTTTGAATTCTATTTGCTTTGTGGCGTATATTTTTTGGCACAATTCGTTATTCCAAGTCTTGGATTTTTGGACTTAGGCGTTCGAGCCAATATTGTAGCCATTGTATTCATTAATTTTAGTGAAAATATTGTGCAACTTATGGCGGTAAACTATCTTATTTGGATTATCAATATTTTGATTCCGTCCTTATTTGGATTTTGGCTAATGCGAAATAATATTATGGATACAAAGGAAGAATAGTTTTTCCTAAAAATCAAACAATTTCATCCCAAAATAAAAGGACCTAGGCAAACTAGGGCCGAAGATATAATTACTATCGCGATTTTTACCTGAATCAAAATCGGATTGATAGGCGTTGAATACATTTTTAATGCCTGCAAAAAATTCTAGCTTAATCTTTGTAGCTGGAATCGAAACATTATACGATACTTTTGTGCTTACATCAAAGAAGGAAGGGGTTTTGACCAATTCATCTTGAATTTGTGTAGCACCCGCCATGTGAAGCACATTCATCGATCCAGTATAGACTGTATTGACATTAAACATACAATTTTTGGTAGGATTATACGAAATATTCATAAATCCATACTGATTGGGGGTTCTCAGAAAAGGTTTAAATTCGGGTAATGCATTGCTAATTTTCACCGCTTGACTATAAAAACTCTCTTGTATCGTTGCGCCAAGTTCTATTTGGGCTTTTTTATAAAAATTGGCTCTCAATTCTAATGACAATCCCCTGACTATTGCAGTCTGTCCATTTCTTTTTTCAAATACCTCTCCAAAACTATCTACCCCAATATTTTCATATACAAATACATCGTTCAATCGAGTAAGAAATCCATCAAAAGTACCTCCAAAAATGATATTTTTCAAGGGCTTGTCATAATTCAATGAAAAACTATAGCTTTTTGAAGACTCTTGAATCAATTGATTATTTAATTGAATCCGTGACACGCCTCCTCCAGCAAATGCAATATGCAAATCGGTATCATAAGCCTGTGGCGCTCTAAACCCATTGCCTACGCCCAATCTAATTTGGGTATTTTGGTTATATTTATATAATAAAGATATTCGAGGACTCAAAATAGGATTTGATAAAAAGCTATGCTTATCTATTCTTAATCCTGTCATTATATTCACTTTGGGCAATACATCCCAATCATTTTGAACAAATAGTCCCAAATTTGTTACCGTTTGATTTACAAAGAAATTATACGATGGAATTTGTTCATTAACCTTTTCTCTATTATATTCTGCACCTATTGAAAAGACATTTTTTTTGTTTAAAAGCGGAATTAAATAATTGAGTTGCCCTCCCAATTGAAATGAATTCATATCCGAATTTCCATACGGTGGATTGGCAAAGTACTCCAAAATATTTGAATCGGGCATTACTCCCGTAAAATGATTTCTTTTTGTATATTGATAGGCTCCAAAAAATATTAAAGAACCTTTTTCATTTTTAAAATTCCATTGATAATCGGTTCCAAGTATCGCAATATTATGTTGCCTTTCTTCAGATTGTAATGCCTTAAAAGCTGGTGGGTCTATCATTTGTCCGCCAAATCGATATTCATTAAGTAGACTACAAGACAATTCCAGCTTTTGATTTTCTTTTATCTTTAAAAAACTATTAAATCCTATAGCGTAGCTCTCAATTTTGGGCAATTCTGAGAAACTGTCATTATTATGGTCGTAAAAATCTCGTTTTCGATGACTTAAAAAAAAAGTAATGCCCGCATTTTTCGTATCATTTACCCAAGAAACATTACCATTATTGACCCAATCCAAGGTATTACCACCTATCAGCTGCATGGTAGAGCTTATGTCAAACGTACTTTTCTTTGCTAATTTTGTTATTACATTCACCGTGCCGCCAATTGCAGATGAACCATATAAAGAAGAAGCAGAACCTCTTACAATTTCTATTCGATCAATTATATTTACTGGAATTTGTTCCAATCCATACAAACTCATCAAGGCGCTAAAGGTAGGCCTTCCATTTATCAAAATTTGGGAATAACCACCTTGTAGCCCATTCATTCGCAATTGCGTATAATTACAAGTTTGACAATCCGTTTCTACACGCATTCCTACCTGAAACTTCAAACCTTCGGAGAGATTGCAAGCCTGCGTATTTTGCAAGGTCTTCATATCTATTACATTCACCATTACGGGACTTTCCAGTTTTTTTCGAGGTGTTTTGGTTCCTGTTACTACTACTTCATTTACATTTCTGGAAAATCCAACTGAATCTTGTTGTCCATAGGTAAAAGACGCGTTGCAAATTATAGTTAAAATTAAAAATATGAATTTTTGTTTACAAGTTAACATCATCCTTATTTTTAGGATATTTTTCATTTTTTCTGTTTCATACAAAGCTCTATCAACGTGCCCCCTGTAGATTTGGGATGAAAAAAGAACACTAATTTATTATCTGCACCCAATCGGGGTTCTTCTTGAAGCGGCTCAAAACCTTCGTGTTTCATTCGCGCTATTTCAGCGTAAATATCCTCTACCAAAAAAGCCATGTGATGGATTCCTTCCCCTTTTTTTGCCACAAATTTTGAAATCGGCGAAGCTTCATCGGTTCCTTGTAGCAATTCTATCTTGGCATTGCCGCCACTCTCAAAAAATGAAACCGCTACTTTCTGATTTTCTAGCACCTCTTGTTTAAAAGGCTCTTTACCTAGCATTTTTACATACATTGCGGTGGCTTGTTCCAAATCTTTTACGGCTATTCCCACATGGTCAAAAATCATATTGTTTTAATTTTTAATTAACGTTTCACAAATTACAAAAAAACGGGGTAAAATCCGTTCCTATTCATTTCTTAATGGGTTAAACCCCATTGCTATTAATATTACAATTCTAATTACTAATTACTAATCACAAAATTCTAATATCTAAAATCTCACATCTATTATCTAATATCTATTTAAACATCCAACCCTCTTCCCGTTTTATGTATTTTGCCTTCGGCAATAAAATCTTTCATCAAACGATCCAAAATACCATTCACAAAAAGTTTGCTCTTTTGGCTGCAGAATATTTTAGTCAAATCTATATATTCATTCATCGTTACTTTTAATGGAATCGATTCAAAATGAAGCATTTCTGCCATTGCCATTTTGATCATCAAAATATCGAGCAATGGAATACGCTCTGCATCCCAGCCTACCAATTTTGGTTTTATCAAATCCATAAAACTTTCATAATGCGCCAAAACTACTTTGATCAAATCCTCTGCAAAAGGACTTTCCTTGCGCCATTCCTTGAATCCTAGCGAAATACGGAAAGGCATATCCGAGTCAATTTGTTTTTTCAAATCTCGTTTTAGCGAAAAATGAATCAAATCCATATCCTCTTCTATATTTACATAATAAAATTCCAAATATGTTTTCAAATCCTCGCTTTTGAAAAATATTTTTTTGAAAAACACATTCAATAATTGATATTGATTCTCACTTGTAGGCGATTCGTTGTACGCAGTATATTCTTTAAGCGCAATCATTTGAAAATAAAATGCTTTTATCATTTCACTATCCAAATAATTTTTGGTTTTGTATCTTCCAAAATATTTGTTCAACTCTTCATTTTCATTCAAATATTTTACAAAATCACTTTCCAAAATCTGTAAAGGCACTACCTTTTCTGCAGCCGAAATCAATCGTTTGTCATTCTGAATTTGATGATGGAATTTTGCATAATTCATAATTTCCTTCAAATAATGCAAAACGCAAATATTCAATTCAATTACTTTTTCTATGTCTTCATTAAAAATCGTATAGAGCGATTTAAAATCCTTATTATCTGCCAAAATTTGACTGTACAAGGTCTGAATTACCTTGATACGAACACTTCTTCTACTTATCATATTTTTTTACCATTTGGCATTTAAGTTCTTCGCCTTTTGGATTCTTTCTTTTGCTATGGCTATAGCCGCTTGCTGTGTATTGATGCCTTCCAGTTCACTTTTAGCGTATATTTCTAAGACTCTATTGTAGATCATATCCGTCAAACTCATCGTTTTTTCACGGCTATAAACGCCTATCGCCTCCGAGTAGCAGTTAATTACACCACCTGCATTGATCAAAAAGTCTGGCGCATACAAAATACCTCTTTCTTTCACCGCATTTCCGTCTACTATTTCATTTGCTAACTGATTATTTGCCGCGCCGCAAATCACTTTGCACTTCAATTGTGGAATCGAAGTCTCATTCACCGTAGCACCCAAAGCACATGGCGCATAAATATCACAATCCGAAGTCACAATATCTTTTGGATCTAAAATGGTTACTTTATGCTTATCGGCTACCATTTTCAAGTTCGCTTCATTGATATCTGCTATCGAAAGAATGGCATTTTCTTTTGCCAAATGATCTATCAAATATTGACCTACGTGACCTGCACCTTGCAACGATACTTTTACACCGCTCAAAGACTCACTTCCCGATACTTTTTTCCAGCTCGCTTTCATAGCCAAATACACGCCATAGGCCGTAAACGGACTTGGATCGCCGCCACCACCCAAATATACAGGCTTGCCCGATACATGATTGGTTTCCAATGAAATATATTCGATTTCTTTTGTAGATGTTCCTACATCCTCAGCGGTAATATATTTTCCGCTCAATTTCTCTACAAATTTTCCGTAACGTCTCCAGAAAAATTCATCTCTAATGGTTTGATCATCCGCCAAAATCACCGCTTTGCCACCACCAAGGTTGATACCACTGATAGACGATTTAAAGGTCATCCCACGCGATAGACGCAACACATCCTGCAACGCATCCGCTTCCGAATTGTACTTCCACACTCTCGTACCTCCCAATGAAGGCCCCAAAGTAGTATCGTGTACCGCAATTATGGCTTTCAAACCCGTCTCTTTGTCATGGCAAAAAACGACTTGTTCGTGCTCTGTTTCAGCTAGTTGTGCAAACAAATTAGATTGTAAAGAACTCATTTAATGTTTATTTTTTTAGAGCACAATATTACAGCAAAAAAGCCAAAACCATTTATTTTTTTTGGACACTTTATTAGCTTATAAATTCCGTAAAATGGATATGTATGCTATAATTCAGTATCGTGCATTTCCTGTGCGATGATAATTCGTATGATTTTAAGGAAAATCAGCCCTTTAAAAGATTAGCATTGTTAATAATTCTTAAAAACTCATTATTTTTTATGATGTATTTTAAAAGCGGAATACCTTTGTGTCGAAAATAATAAAAAACAAAACATCTAAAGCTGAAATTTCACGAATGTTCGTGTAATTTTATGTTGGTGGCAAGTTTGCAAAACCGACTCCAAACAGAAATAAATTAAACAATTAAAACTTTAAAATTAGAAAACTATGTTTTGGACTATTGTAATAATCGCACTTGTAATATTTGTAATTGCAGGAATAACAGGTGCAAAAAAACAGAAAGAAAATAATACTAAATTGACCGAATTAGGTTACTCACTTGACGCCAAAATTAATACAGGGAAATATGTTGCAGGACACCCAGACATTAATGACGCACTTCCTATAACTTCAATATTTCCAAAAGACAACAAACTTGAAATAATGTTGGAAGCACCGATGGCGATGCCAATAAAAAAAGGTGAAATAGAAAACAGCTTTATTAAAAATATACTTGCAGAAGACCAATCGACAGTTGAAAAAAGAGTAACTGTTGGACGATTACTTATGACAGGAATATTTGCATTTGCTTGGAAGAAGAAGAAAAAAGTAGAATTAGCATATTTGACAATTGAATGGAATGATGGAAGATTTGACCACGAAACTATTTTTGAATTTGAAGGAGTTGGCTCAATACAAAATGCAAATACGGCAAGAAATAAAATAATGAAAATAGTACGATAAAAAAACCAGCCACCAACAGGGGTTTGGCAAAATGGGGGAATTAGTGCTAATTTGAACATTTGTACTTCTAATCCCCCACTTCGCCAAGCCCGAAAACGTTATACAAGAGGATAAAAAGCGAGTGACCGAACGACCCTAGACAAGCGCAGCAAGTGGTGCAGTGCATTCCAAAAGAAGTGACCACCAAATAAGCTAATAACTAGTTTGCTAGACAAGTACAAGTAAAGTCAAAGCAAAAATCCACTCAAACAAACGTCCAATATCGGGCAAAGTATCCCAGTTGATGGATACATTAAGGAGAAAAGCATAAAACTAAAAGCTGATTATCCTTATTCAACGACTAATTTATTTAACTATGAAAAAATTAATTATTGGCATTTTTGCCCTAGCATCTTCTTTTAATCTTTTATCTCAAGATTTAATAGCAACTCAATCAATTAATGGCACTGTAAACGGTAAAAAAATATCAGCGAATTATCATACTAGTTTAAATCCTATTTCGGGAGAAGCTTTAACAAAAGTTTCAGGAAATTGGGATGATGATGATTTGCCAACTTGTTTTTTTGATATTACAATTTGTAATATCACAATTGGGAAATTAGAAGGTCAAAATGGAGCAGAAAATCTTTCCAATTATTTAACTAACCCAAATTATGAAAGAGTTTTAACTTACACATATAATACTGGTGAAAAAATAACTTTTAGCAGTAAAATAAATTTAAATGATTTAACTTCTGAAGTTGAGGTTGAAGGAAATTACCCAAAATCAATGCAAGATGATTTTTTAAAATTCAAAAAAATTGAACTATCTAAACCAGCTACTTTTAAGTTTATTAATGGTCAAAATTCAATTTCATATAGTGGAGACTTAATTTATAATATTGGCGACAATGAGTATACAGTAAATGTAGCAACTACATATAAATATATAGGTAAAACATTACCAGTAGAAAATATGTTATTTTTATCAAAAGGTGTTACTACAGTATCTGAAGACGGAAAATCACTTTCTAAAGTTTCAGTTTTTACGTTAACAAAGTAATTAAATTTATTAAAATGTGGGGGATAAAATCCCCCATTTTTATTTGTGAAATATGAATAAAACTAAAATATTTTATACTAAGAAAAATAGTATTTACAAAGGCAAAAAAATAGTACAGAATATTCCTTTATTTCTTACAACTGCAATATTGAATAATGCAGAAGAGCAATTTTATTTATTGCTTGATACGGGAAGTAATGGAAGTATACTAAACTTAAATGGGTTAAAAGAGTTTAGTAAAATAGATACATCTATTATTGAGAATGAGTTGTATGTCCAACTTATTTCATTTAATAATTTTATTATAAATTTAAGTTTAAAATTTTATATTGATAAAAATGCAAAATTAACTTCAATAGATGATTCTCCAAATCATATTGGTTTAATAGGGATGGACTTATTGTGCAACTATGTACTTATAATAAATTATAAAGAGAATTACTTTAAATTATCCAAATCAATTAGTAAAGAAGTAAAAAAATCAAATCATTATCTATTTGAAAACAAATTTCTATTTTTAATAATTAAAATTAAAAACAAAGCATTTAAACTAATATTTGATACAGGTATGAATGGTGATTATATTTTATTTGAAAAATCAATTGTTTCTCTTGAAATTGATAATTTAATAATTCAAGAGAAACATACAGGAAATGGACACCAAGGCAATATTTATGAAATAGAATATTACGAAAATGAAGTTAACTTAGAATACAATAACTATAATCATTTAACAAATTTAAAAATGATTAAAAATCACCCATTTTTTGATCAATACAATTTTGATGGAATCATAGGAAATGATTTTTTTGAAAATAATATTATTGAAATTGATTATATAAACGAAACATTTAAACTAAAACTAAAATAACCATATGAATAATCTAAAAATTGGAATTATATTATTTACTTTAATTGCATTATTTTCTTGTAATAGTGAACAAAAATTACCATTTAAGTATAGAAAATATATTCTCTATGATTATAAACCAAGAAATATAGATTCTACATCTGTAATGTCATTATTACCTTTAATGTTAATGGATAGTTTTTTTATATTTAAAAATGACTCTTTATGTAATGGCTCTCAATGTAGTCATTATAATTATGATTCAAAAACTAATACTATTATTGTAAATGATGATAAATTGCAAATATTACAATTAGATGATAAATTACAACTAGTTAGTAAAGAAAATGATACATTAATTCTAAAACCAATACATTAATTTTAAAATTCATTATAGGTAATGAGACATTTTATTGTCTCATTACTTTTTTAACTCTAAATCCTATAACCCTACTATCTATAATCCCGATATTACTAACTCTTGGCTCACAGTCCGAATGCGATGGCTACGGCATGTGCATAATAGAAAATTTATCACCGACTTCTGCCAAAGAATGTGACAAATACGAAAACTGTATTCGAGCAGAAATGGATTATACAGACGAAGAACTTGTCTTAGTCGTTTCAGAAAGTAAAATCAAAGACAAAGCATTTATCAAATATTTTACCAAAGAAAATTTTGAACTAGAAAAGACTTTGCCATTTTAGATGAAGTAGCAGAAGCATTAAAGTGTCCAAAAAGAACAATACTGCAAAAAGGCAAATACCCTACAAATGAAGAAAATGGAAAAATATGTTGTTATTATCAAAAGATTTTACTACAGTATCTGAAGACGGAAAATCACTTTCTAAAGTTTCAGTTTTTACGTTAACAAAGTAATTAAATTTATTAAAATGGGGGGATAAAATCCCCCCTATTTTAATTTGTGAAATATGAATAAAACTAAAAGATTTTATACTAAGAAAAATAGTACAGAATATTCATTTATATCTTCACTCCCAAAATCAAAATCCCCATAAAAAAAATGGCTTTTAGTAGGGTACTAGCTAGCGAAAATTGATTTTTGAAGGTAATAATACTTTGTATCAATAACAAAGAAGCTACCAGTCCTTTTCCCCAGAGTGGAAATTCCATAAATACCATAATGGACAAGATGATTATAGATAAGAAACTTGTAATGGCTTTCATCGTTTGGGAAGACAGTAAAATGGGCAAGGTTTTGTAGCCAAAGTGTTCATCCACGTCTTTGTCTTCTTGGTCTTTAATCATTTCTCGTAAGAGTGATAGCACAAAAATAAATCCTAAAAACAATATATTTGTTTTATTTAAGTGTCCCTCTAGCCAAAAGATATATAAAATAGCATTTGAGGACAATATAGCCACGGCAAGATTTCCTATAAAAGCTATTTTTTTCAGATAAATATTGTATAGATACAAAAGCGCACCGCTTATGATGATCATAAAGCCGTGTATGCTATTTCCCAATAGTAGAAAATATATAGCACTCAAAATAGTGACTAGAAATACTCCTTGTACTGTATATTGAGCAAGCCTGAAATATTGATTCAAGAAAGTATTGATTCGTTTTTTGCCTAAAGTATCCAATTCAAAATCCAAAAGATTATTTTGAAGATATCCAGCTGCTGTGAGCGCAAGGGTGAACCCTATTGCCAAAGCGATATCTTCATTCAATGCTTGACAAAGAATTCCTTGCGCACACGCAATGGCTATGACATTGACAATTCGAATAGATTTAAGAAAATCTACAAAAAGATTATGCATGTTGTTTTAGAATCATATCCGTCATCAGCTGATAAATTTGATGCAAATCAGGATTATTGGCAAGCATATCTTGTTGACGAGCAATAGTGTCCATATCTTTTCGAACAGCAGGTCCTGTTTGCATTTTGTGAGGTGAATCCAGTTTTAGTTTATCCACTGTGTTTTGGATCAGTGGCAATAATATTTTAAAATCTACTTCTTTTGCTTTCAAAAAAGAATCCATCGAGGCAAAAAGGGCATTGGTAAAATTATTGACAAAAACACCCGCTATATTCAAATATTGTCTTTTGGTTTCGTCCAATTCATAGACATGATTGGAAATAGAACTTGCAAAATCCTTTATCATTTGTGTACTTTCGGCATTATTTCCTTCTACTACAATAGGTATATTTTTAAAATCTATGGGTATATTTTTGGTAAACGTTTGAATAGGATAAAAAATACCATAATTCGAGCTAGTTGCTTGCAGCAAATCTTTGGAACGATTGCCCGAAGTATGCACCACCAATTTATCCTTCAGATTAAATTTGGTAGCCATAGATTCTATGGCATCGTCTTTTACACATACAATATAAATATCGCCATCCGGAGATAACTCACCAATATTTCCAATTAAATTGGAATTAGACGAGTGCATTTGGATATTGGAAAGTGTACGATTATATATCTGCAAAAGCTTGTGCCCCGAAGCGGTAATGCTCTTGATTAAATGATAACCTACATTCCCTCCTCCAATAATTACTATTTTTTTACTTTTCATGATATGTGACAATATGATATGAAATATTATTTTTTATTTCTTCAAAAAAACCTATATTTGCAAAACTAAGAAATTCAAATCAAATTTGAACAGAAAACAATACGCATGAATAATACCTGTTGATAACAACTTGAAATCTCAAGCATAAATTAATTATCTTTGTGAAGTAAATTTTCACATTTTTTAATACTTTATTCATATGTTTAAAAACAAATTATATTTTATATTCGCCTTATCTACAATTTGTTATTTAAGCTCTAGCTTTAATAGTAATAAAAAATTATTACACCCAAATTTTAAAAGTAAATCATTCTATATTGAGGAAAAATTGCGTTTAAATCGCTTTGAAAACTCGAGAAAAAAGATTGTTAATTTTGAATATAAAAATTATAAGATTGACTCTATCTTTAAAAAATTATCTTCAAAAAATATGTTCAATGGCTGTGTATTAGTAGCACAACATGGGCAAATTATTTATAAAAATTCGTTTGGATCTGCAAATCCTGTATTGAAAGAACCTCTTCAAGATAATTCGGTTTTTCAATTGGCATCTGTTTCCAAAACAATTACTGCTGTAGCAACGCTTCTTTTAATTGAACAAAACAAAATAGGATTAGATGACTTTTTCAGCATTTACTTTCCTTCTTTTCCCTATCAAGATGTGACTATACGTCAACTTTTGTGTCATAGAAGTGGGATTCCAAATTATATTTATTTAGACAAAAAACATTATCCTCAATCTGTAATGTATTATACCAATCAAGATGCTTTTAATGCTTTGTGCCATGCAAGAGCATCCAAAGAGTTCACTACAAATGCGAGATTTAAATATAACAATTCAAATTATGCACTTTTGGGGCTTTTGGTTGAAAAGATTTCTGGAAAATCGTTTCAAGATTTTGTAAAAGAAAATATTTTCAATCCACTAGGCATGAAAAATTCTTATTTTGCATATCCCGATCAAATTTGGAGTATGGAAAATCGTACATTTGGACTTTACAACAATAATCAAATCTATCCAAATGATAAATTTGATGGTGTATTTGGCGATAAAGGTGCTTACAGTACAATCAATGATATGTTTTTATTTGATCGTGCACTTTACCCAGATGTTTTGCTCAAAAAACGAACGCTGGATTTAGCATTTAGCAATCATGTCTTAGAACATAATGCATCAAAACAATATGGACTTGGTTTTAGACTTAGAGAGGATCAAAACAAACAGAAAATCATCTACCACAATGGATGGTGGCATGGATATAGAACGGCTTTTCATAGAAGAGAATCAGACAATAGTTGTGTAATCATTTTGAGCAATAGATTGAATACTATTGTATATCACAAAGCAAAAGAAATGTTCAAAATTCTTGACAACTTCCAAACAACGGATGGTGGTGAGGAAGCGGAGCATTCAGACGAATAAATTAGGTCAAATTTTTCTTATTTTACCATTTTGAGTATACTCAAAAGCTTGCAACCTATTTATTTTTTTAGGTAAAAAAAACTTGTTTTTAATTTGCAATTTATATAGTTCTAAAATTTCTATATCGGACAATTCATTTTCCTTTAAAATATTTAGAACTAAAATTTCCCCAAAAACGTCATCGTTTTCTTTTGAGAAATAAAATGGAAATGAAAAGGAATCTTGTAAACTAGCTTCCAAAAGCTCTGGATGTATCTTAATACCAGCGCTATTAACAATAAAATCTTTTCGCCCAAGATATCGAAAGGATTTAGCGTCTATCATTTCTACAATATCATTTGAGACTACGGTATAATCCAAAAAAGGACATTGAATACTCAACTGACCTTCACTAGAAACTTGTATGTGATATCCCTCGATAACACGATAAAAATCGTTTTGAGTATCTAATTGTTTTATGGCAAAATGACTCAAGGTTTCGGACATACCAAAACTTTCAAAAAATTGACATTCTGAAGACAATAATTTAATTTTATTGAGTAATTGAATTGATATTGAACTTCCTCCCACTAAACACTTTTTCACCTGCTGAAACAATTGTGGGGAGGAATCAATAGTCAATTTTAATTGATAAGGTGTTAGTGCTATAAAATCAAAAAAAATATTCTCAGGTGCATCCTCAAAAACTAACGCAGAAGGTGATACTATCCATACTTTTGCCTTAGCAACAAAAGCTCTAACTAAGAGCATTTTTGCGCCTACAAAATCAATATTCATAGGCAATAAAAGTATGGAGCGATTATCTAAATTAAAAAAAGCATTTGAAAGTTTAGCGCTTTCAAATGCTTGATTCATTGTGAAATGTATTTCTTTTGGGGCTCCAGTAGAACCTGATGTCTTAACGGTAAAAAGATTGTCTTTATTAGAAAGGAGTAAAATGAAATCAAGTACTTTTTTATAATAAACATCCGAAATCGATGCTTCTAAATTATAATGATTATCAGAAACTTCAAAATCAATAAAGAGAGCCAAAACGAACTATTTTGCTTCTGAAGAAGAATTTAGAGCTTTGGTTAAATCATAATTGATATAATTTTTCTCAATTTTGATTTTAACACCATTATCTATTTCCAAGATAAGCGTATTGTCTTCTATTCTCAAAAACTTTCCGTGAATACCACTAGCCGTTACCATTTTTGATCCCACCGGTAAATTTTCTATGAATGTCAATTGCTCTTTTTCTTTCTTTTTCTGTTTTGGGCCTATAATTACAAATTGTACTACTAAAAAGATACCCATCATTAAAAAAATGATAGTCATGTCAAATCCACCTTGTGCAGCCTGTAAAAATATTGTTAATGTATTCATGATCTTGTTATTTTACTTTTATTTTAAAAATTAATGTGTTTACTTTTCGTTCGGAATTACTCACCACTTCTATATGTTTCTCATGACTTCCTAGCCTGCCTTCGCTATTAAATGAACCTATAATAGTATCCGAATTACCCGTTGCAATTGGATATTTAGGAAAATTAGCTACGGTACATCCACAACTCGGTTTTACACTATGCAAAAGTAATGGAAATTTACCCGTATTGGTAAAAATAAATTTAAAATCTACCTTTTTACCTTCATTCACTTCTCCTAAATCCAACAAAGTATCTTGAAACGAAATTGTTGTAGGATTCTGAAATAAAACAGTA
>JBEIDU010000034.1:0-20139 GCA_040383345.1 Chitinophagales bacterium
CTCTCAATATCTCATTTGAAGGTCTATCAGCTATAGAGCCTTTGCATGCATAGATTTGAAACAAAACAAATCCAATACCTATTAATACTATTTTTTTCATATACTCATTTTTTTATTCTAAAAAAAAAGCCCAAACATAAATATTTGGGCTTCATTATTTTCATTAAAAACTTGAATTATTTAGCACCTAACTCAGATCTTACAAAAGAAGTAACAACCAAGTCAGAATCCGTTTCTTTCAATAATTGAGCAATTGATTTCTTAGGATCTTTGATATAATCTTGCTTCAACAATGTAAATTCCTTGTAGAATTTGTTCAAAGCACCTTCAGCAATTTTTTCAATCATGTTTTCTGGTTTGCCATCTGCTAATGCTTTTTCTCTAGCAATAGCCATTTCTCTTTCTTTTTGCTCAGCAGTTACTGATGTTTCATCTACCGCTACAGGCTTCATAGCTGCAATTTGCATAGCTAAATCTTTACCTACAGCGCTGAATTTATCATCACCAGATTTGTTCATAGCTACCATTACACCTACTCTAAAATTATGATTGTAAGTAGCGATACACTCACCTTCAATACAAGTATAATTTTGAATAGAGATATTCTCTCCTATTGAACCTACTTTTTCATCAATTCTTTCTTTTACAGAAACCCCATCCAAAGATGCTGCCAATAAATCATCAACATTTTTGATTTTATTGTTCAATGCCAACTCTGCAATAGATTTAGCAAAAGAAACAAAAGAATCATTTTTTGATACAAAGTCTGTTTCACAACCTACTTGTACCATAATTCCAAATTTATTATCTGGAGTTGTCAAAATATAAACTACTCCTTCGTTAGCATCTCTTCCTGCTCTTAATTCTGCTACTTTAGCACCTTTTTTTCTAAGGTAATCTACCGCTGCATCAAAATCGCCATTAGATTCAGTCAATGCTTTTTTACAATCCATCATACCCGCACCTGTGGTATCTCTCAATTTTTTTACGTCTGCTGCTGTAATTTCTGCCATGATTAAATTAAATTATACTCTTATTTATGATTACTTATAAATTATTCTTCTGTAGCTGTTTCTTCGGTAGCTACTTCTGCTGTTTCAACTTCTGCTGTAGCTTCTTCTTTAGCAACTTTTGTTCTTTTTGAATTTTTCACTACTACTTCTGTTTCTTCAGTTTCTTCTTCAGATACATGACTCGCTTTTTCAGCCAATCCTTCTTTGATACACTCTACTAAATAATTAGTGATATACTCAATTGATTTTGAACTATCGTCATTACCTGGTATCGCAAAGTTGATTTTATTTGGATCTGAATTTGTATCTACAATTCCAAAAGTAGTTAAACCTAATCTTTTAGACTCTAAGATAGCGATATCTTCATGAGAAATATCAACAACATAAACTGCTGCTGGTAAACGCATCATATTTGCAATACCACCCAAAACAATCTCCAATTTGTCTTTTTGACGAGAAAGCATCAATCTTTCTTTTTTAGTAATATTATTTACCGTTCCGTCTTTGAACATTTTGTCAATGCTTTGCATTTTCTTAACAGATTTACGGATAGTAGTAAAATTTGTCATCATACCACCCAACCATCTTTCTGTAATGAAAGGCATATTACAGCTCATAGCTGCATTTTTAACGATATCTTTTGCTTGTTTTTTTGTAGCTACAAATAAAATTTGACGACCACTTTTAGCAATATGTTTCATTGCTTGTCCTGCTTGTTCTAGTTTTTCAGCAGTTTTATTTAGGTCTATTACATGTATTCCTTTTCTTTCTGCAAATATATAAGGAAGCATTTTTGGATTCCACTTCTTTTTTAAGTGTCCGAAATGTACTCCAGCTTCCAACATTGCTTTTTGATCTATTGATGCCATTATATCTCTATTTTGAATTTTAATAATTTTTGATAAAAAAAAATCTTAACGTTTGCTATATTGTTCTTTCTTACGAGCTTTTCTCAAACCAGTTTTCTTACGCTCAACAACACGTGCATCACGAGTCATCAATCTTTCTTTTTTCAATGCTGGTTTATTATCTGGATTTTCAACAACTAATGCTTTTGCCAATCCAAGTCTTACTGCTTCTGTTTGACCTTTTATACCACCACCTTGTACATTTACAAAAACGTCATATTGACCTTCTTGCTCCAATACTCTTAGTGGAGTCATCAAACTATCTTGCATAAAACTCAAAGAAAAATAAGCTTTAAAATCTTTACCATTTACCAAAACTTTACCAGAGCCTTTTTTCAAATATACTCTAGCTATGGAAGCTTTTCTTCTACCTACTGATATATTGTTTGTTTTTGCCATTATTTTAAATTATAATTATTTTGATTCAATTTTAATCTCTGATGCTTTTTGAGCAGCATGTGGATGCTCTGCATCTGCATATACAAATAATTTTTTGTACATAGCTCTACCTAATTTTGACTTAGGCAACATTCCTTTTACAGCTGTTTCAATAATTGCAATTGGATTTTTAACATTCAAATCTTTTGCTGCTATCATTCTTTGTCCACCAGGATAACCTGTGTGACGTGTGTAGATTTTTTGATCCCACTTTCTTCCTGTGAAAGAACATTTATTGCTATTGATTACAATAACAAAATCACCTGCATCATCATTTGGTGTATAAGAAGGTTTATGTTTACCACTCAATATACTAGCTATTTGAGTAGCCATTCTACCTACTGTCTGATTTTCTGCATTTATAATGTACCACTCCTTCGTATGAGCTTTCTTACTTACAAATTGAGTTCTATAACTTAACTGCTTCACAATAATATAAATTTAGTCGTTTTAAAAATTGGATTGCAAAAGTAATTAATAAATTTTAAAATACAAGATATTTTTTTTAATTATTTTCAAAATGAGCTAAAAAACCATTGATAATCAAGGAAAAAATAGCACAAAAAAAAATGCTTCACATTGTGAAGCATTTTACAAAGTCTTTAAAAAATGTCTTTAATTTAAATGAATTATTAATTTATACCCTTCGCCATGTATATTTTGAATTTCAATTGATGGATCGCCACTAAGGTATTTTCTTACTTTAGTAATATAGACATCCATACTTCTTCCTGTAAAATAATTATCACATCCCCATACGGCTTTTAACGCAATTTCTCTTGTCAAAATTCCATTTTGTTGGATACACAACTGCTCCAATAATCCTGCTTCTTTAGTAGTCAATTTATGGATTTCATTTTCTCCTGTCAAGGTTCTGTTTATTAGATTAAAATTATATTTTCCCAATTTAAAATCAATAATACCATCAACATTAACTCCTTTTTGAGATCGTCTAAAAATCGCTTCCATTCTTACAAATAATTCCTCCATTTCAAAAGGCTTGGTCAAATAATCGTCGGCACCTACATTAAAACCTTGAATTTTATCTTCTTTTAAACTTTTTGCTGTTAAGAAGATAATGGGAATAGACATATCTACTTTTCGGATTTCTTTAGCTAAACTAAGCCCATCTCTTTTAGGCATCATTATATCTAATAACAACATATCAAACTTTCCCTTTTCAAAATTATTCCATGCCTCTTCCCCATTTCTATACAATGTCACATCATAATCATAGATCTCAAGATTATCGAATATCAAATTTCCCAAATTGATATCATCTTCTACTAACATTAATCTTTTCTTACTCATAAATTTTTATTTTTTAGTTATTGAATACATAGTTAATTTAACATCACAAAAGTAATGCTTTCTCTTATGTCAAAATGTTAAAAATTATTAAATTTTTTTTACAGAACTATGAGATATACATAAATAGGGGAAAATTATTAAAACTTTTAAGAAAAAAAAGACCAAATACACAATTTATACTAATATTGTATGTTCTTAAAAGTGAAAAAAACACCCTAATTTTGAGAAAATTATTATTTTTCTTTTTTCTTATATTTGAAATTTCAAAAAGTTATTCTCAGGATTTTTCAAGAGAATCAAACTTTAGTTTTCTTAATATTCCTCTATCTTCAAGGCATCAATATCTTAATAAATGTGCTATTGCATCGTATGATTCCGATGTTTCTATCGCAGGCTCTAACCCCGCATTATTAAATGAAGATATGCTGGGAAAGATTTTAGCTTCTTCCAATTTTTATTTTTCTTCTATCTATTCTAATTTCAGCTACATAACATGGAATAACAAATGGGATGTTCCCCTCATGTTTGGAGGCAATTTTATAGCCTATCCCGAACAGAGAAGTGTAGATATTGAAGGAAATACGCTCCAAAAATTCACTCCAGTAGAAAGTTCATTCTATATTTCTACAAAAAAACAAATTGGTGATTATCATTTTGGAGCATCCGCAAAACTTGCTTATGGCAATTATTATTTGGCAAATAATATAGGAATAGCATTTGACGCATCTGTTTTATACTCTGATGACGATAGAAATATACAAGTTGCTTTTTTTCTTAAAAATATGGGCTACCAATTTATAAGCATGGGAGGCTCTTCTGCAGCTATGCCATTTGATGCACAAATAGCATTTAGCAAAAAACTTTCTAAACTACCCTTTCGATACACAATATTAGCTCACAATCTCTTCAAATCGGACGCGAGTACTTCTCTAAACTCATTAAATACTCAAATATGGGCATTTGATCCGTATATAGGCACTGAAAATAGTTTTGCAACTAGCATATTGAGTCATTTTGTATTTTCAGGTGAATTTATTATTGGTTCTGGCTTTAAAGCAGGTTTTAGTTACGATTTTAGAAGAGCAGAGGAATTAACATTTAGTAATTATAGAGGTATTCCCGGACTAGCACTTGGATTTGGCATTTATAGTAGGAAATACGAATTTGGATATTCTTTTTCAAAATTATCTGCTGTAAGTATTGGACATCAATTTACATTTGTTCTCAACATGAGAGACTGGGCTTCCCGAAAATCAAAAAGATAAAAACAATGGAATTTAACCATAGTTAAACTAGCTTGATGGTTTCAAAAATAAAACTTAATATATACAGCACAAAATGGAATCAATTTGCATTGATTCTTCTTATTGTTTTCCCAATGCTTTGTTTTTGGCAAATCAGTCTTTTTGATTATACCATGAAATTTGATATGATGGATCAATATTTTCCATTTCGATACTTTATTGGCGAATCTTTATCCAATGGTATAATACCCTATTGGAATCCATATATATATCTAGGATATCCATTTCATGCAGATCCTCAAAGTGGATTTTGGTATCCTTTGACATGGATACTTGGCCTTAATGGATATAGTCTATATGACCTTCATATTGAATTTCTATTTCATATTATTTTAGCGGGTTTTGGATTTTATTATTTTATACGAAAACTAAAAATACAAAACTATCCTGCAATTCTATTTGCTATAAGTTATCAATTATGTGGTTTTTATATAGGTAATGCTCAACATTTTACCTATATAATTGGAGCATGTTATATCCCTTGGATTTTGGGCTGTTTTATCCAATTACTTGACACTCAAGATTACCGATATGGGTTGGCTTTGAGCTTATTATTTAGCTTGATGCTATCGGGTGGTTATCCTGCCTTAATCTTTATTTTGGGATACATATTAATATTGTATTTTTTCAATGAAGTGTTTTATCAAAAATTGTGGAAAAACCCTCCAAAATTATTCAAAATAATATATCTCATATGCTTGAGCGGCGTACTCACAATAATTATTTCATCAGGATATATATATTCAATAATAGAAAACCAGGAATTTATTACTCGAGGACAAGGCGTTTCTCCAGAAAAATCATTATATATGCCATTTCCACCCATTGCAATGGTTTCTTTGATTTATCCATTTCTAACTGCCATCAAATCTACTTGTTTTCCTTCAGATATTTCAATGACAAATATATATAGTGGCTTATTAGCAATCATATTATTTCCAATAGGCTTTATTTTTTCAAAATGGAAAAACAAAATCTATTGGATACTTATTGGATTCATTTGCCTTTTAGCTTCTTTTGGAGAATTTACCCCTATTCGGTTATGGCTGTATCATCATGTGCCTTTAATGAACTTATTTCGTTTTCCAAGTATATTCAGAATTTTCTTCATAATTTGTTTCCTAGTAATATCAGCCCAAGGATTTCAATTTTATTTTCAAAAAAAATCTGCCAAATTAGATATAACTCTCAGTATTACGATACTATTTTTAATGCTCTTCTTTGGCATTAGTATTGGTTTTGGAATATACAATAAAGGCGGATTTGAATTATTTCATTTTTGGGATTATAGCAAATCTGAAATTTTTAAGATTTCGGATAATTTATATACACGTCTTATTTTTCAAGCCACCATTCAATTCATATTTTTAATATCATGGTATTGTATTCTTTTCAAAACAAAAAAATATCAAATTTCGCTAGTACTCATTTTTATTTTATTAGACTTATATGCTTCTACTCAACTAAATATTAGTGGAACCATAATATCTCATACAAAGTTTAATTCCATGGGAAAAGCTCTAGGAAATAGTCCTAAATATTTTCCTAACACGCATCATCAAAAACTTTCTGATTTAACAACTTATAAGGAAGAATATCACCCAAGTTTTTCGAACCAGAGTATATATCTAAAAAACATAACAGATAAGGGATACAATCCATTTCAGTTAAAAGATTTTGAAGTATTTGAGAAATCTATTGATCGAAAAAAAACTATGAATTATCCTGTTTTCTATTTTTCAGATTCTACTCAAAAAATTCCCACAATAATTGCAATGCGTCCAAATTATTTTGAAGCTAAGTGCCATATAGATAAAAAAGATACTTTAAATTTGCTTCAAGTATTTCATCCCAATTGGCAACTAAAAATTGACAATCATAATACCAGAATAATAAAAAAAGCTAATGGTCTAATGGCCACAATCATAGGCCCGGAAAATCATAAAGTAGTATTTGAATATAAACCATTCTATTTAAAAAAAATGCTTTGGATACAATTCATTCTGCAATTTTTGATCACAATGTTTTTATTAAAATGGGTAAAAAAAAAGGTGAGCTTTAAACGCTCACCTTTCATATAAAAACAATATAATCAATTAAAATATATTTACTCTATTGTCGCTAACTTTTGCGTTTTCAATCATTCCTTCAACGATTCCTTTTGTATTTTTATAGGATTGTTCCATAGACATTTTGATGTTCATCATATCACTTGGGTTTATATCTGCTTTTACTATTGCTGTAGGTTTTATAGCAAAAACACCATTGAATCCTTTGATACCTTTATTTACTTGATTTAATTTTGATTGTATAGCACTCAATACAATACCTGGCTCAGCAGTACCACTAAATGATGAATTAAGGAAGGTAGCACTATCTGTAGCACCTACTGTGGTTGCAAATTTGCTAGCAATTTCTTCCAAAGAATTAGATAAACTCATTTTTTCTTTGATAAGTTTTGTTTTAGCCTCTTGCATATACATTTTTTTCACATCCTCTTTTACCATTTCAAAAGTAACTTTATCTTTGTTTCTACTTCCATTATTACTAGCTATTATATAAAAATTTCCTACAGTAAATAAACTTGAAACTTCATTATAATCACTATTAAAAGCCCATCGAATCACTTCTCTTGCATTTCCTTCTATACCACCAATCGTAAAATCATTTTGAGTTACATAAGCCGCATTGGTATATGCACCTGTATATTTAGTTATATTTTTCTCAAAACTTTTTGGTGAAGTTACTTTTGATTTAAATTCATTGGCCTGAGCATAAATCGCATTTTGAGTTTCAGAAGATGGTGCAAAAGGAGCCGAAATCTCACCTAATTGAACCGCAGGAATAGAAGCTGGATAAGATTCTACTTTCAAGATTCTAACCATAGCTTCTTTTTCAGAAATAGCTTTAAAATAGGTTTTAGTTCCTCCATCATTGAATATATCTGCAGGCCACATATTCTGTTGTTTATAAATCCATCTTGCTGGACTTTGGCCTTTATCTGCTGAAAAAGTAGCTGCAACTTGATCAAAATTTTGGTTCAATGTATCCAATGCTTTAAATACACTATCTACCAATTTCATTCTTTTGGCTACGGCTTCTTGGCTTTGCATAGCATCTTGGAAAGAGATAATTATTTCTCTTACTTTTACAGAATCTGAAATATTTCTTTTAGCTAATACTTTTACGGCTTTGAAATTATCTTTATCAATAAAAGGGCCAACAACCGTTTTAGGTGCAGCAGCAATAATTACCTCTGCATTGGAATATTTAGCCAAATCTTCTTTCTTATAAAAATTAGCATCATATCCTTTATCTGCATAACTTCTCATGAAATTTGTATCATTTGTAGTTATTTTCATTTCTTCTATACGAGACATAAATTTCGTAATCAATTCCAATGAATCTTGAATAGAAGCTTTTAAAGGAAATACAGCGTAATTAACACTTACAATCTCCTGAGGACTTGAAAATTTATTTTTAAATTTATCAAAATAGGATTTTAGTTCTTCATCTGTAATTTTTACATCTTTATCATTGATAGATGTAAAAGGAACATACACATAATTCATAGATACTTTTTTATCAAACAAGCTCATTTCAAACTCATTCATCCATGATGGCAAATACATGGCATTTGAAATCAGGGAATTGAATTTTTGCATTTTCCTTCCTTCTTTGATTCCTTTTTCAAATTCTAACCATTGTTTTCTTTTTGTACCGGGAGCAGTATTGGGTTCATCTTGATTCAAGCTTTTGATATAATTTGCAACTAGCATAGGGTCAAACTGTCCTTGAGCATTTTTAAAAGCAGGTACATTTTTTATATTTTCATCTGCATTTTGTCCCATTGTCAATTCAATCATTTCTTTTGCAGATACAAAAATTCCTAGATCTTCAAATGTTTTCCCAATAACTTGCTCGTTTACAAAATTATTCCAAATTTGATTTTTCAAACTTTGTTGTTCTACATCTGTCAATGCTTGACCACCTTTCATTTGGACATAAGATGCTTCAAGATTTTTATATTCATCATCAAATGCTTCATAACCTAATTTTTCTCCATTAACTTTACCCACATAATTCATACCTTGACTAATTAAACTGGCATTGCCGCTGATATCCATGAATAAGAATGAAATCAATGCTATTGCAATAAGCCCTACTAATATGTACGAATGTTTTTGAATCTTTGATATTACTGCCATTTTCTATTTAATTTTTAAAAGGTTGCAAATATAATTGTTTCTTTTTTTTTGTTTAAATTTAATTTTAAATTAAGGATATAACACTCTGAATCCAAGATCAAATCGTTTGTGCTTATAATGTCTACTTTCCCAATTGGACACTTTACATTTCCAAGACACATTCACGACACTACCTCCTTTACACAATCGCTCATTGCCCAATGCACTACTTGTCCATTCCCATACATTACCCGTCATATCATAAAGACCATATAATGTTGGTTTTTTTTGTCCTACACTTTCAGGAATCAATCTACTATTGGCATAATACCATGCTACTTCATCCAATTGATTACTGCCAGCATACATTTTATTTTCATTTACAGATGCTGCATAGTCCCATTCATCAGCCGTAGGAAGCCTTCCTCCTACCCAGTCACAAAAAGCTACGGCATCTTCCCATGAAATCCCCATAATAGGTCTATCAAACATCAACTCTGAGATTCCTTTTTCCTTGTAGTTCTTATTTGATCCTGTATAAATGTTAAATGGATTGCCTTTTTCTAGCCATTCAGGCCAATACTTATTTACTTTTTTGCAAAATGCTAAATATTCTCCTACCGTTATTTCATATTTACTCATCTTCCAACTAACACCTGGAATGGATACTTTTTCAATTTGGCTCAAATTAATATTGTCTAAAGGCATTGCCTTTCCTATGTTTTCTTGTTTGATATCATCCAAGTTATAGGTTTTGGGGCATCCGAAGTTATTTATCGCTCCTATGGTGTTTGGGCATTGATCGTATTCGTCTGGAATTCCATCAAGATCGGAATCTAACTTTACAATTTCTAATTCTTTTGATGTTGATTGTGCCATCACAGATGAACTCGAATATAATATTCCTAAGAATAATAAAATAAAATTATTAAAAATATTCATAGTAATATAAAAGTCTAAATGTATTAGAATTTCAGTTTTCTAAATACCGGTTCTAAGACTTGACCTTGTATTTTTGAAGCAACTGAATTTGATTCAATCAAATTTTTGAATTCTGGAAATATATCATCATATACGGCAAGTGTAAAAGTAACATCTTCATCCGAATGACTATAACACATATTATGAAAACTACTCCACAAAATGCCCCTTTTAATCATTTCTTGTTGTAAATACGTCTTCAACAACAATCCATCACCAGCTTTTTCAGAAAAATTCACAATAGATCGACAGGGAAATCCACCAATACTCATATATTCTTGCATTCCATGTTTTTCAAGCAAGACATTGAATCCGTCCATGATTTTTTGTCCTTGAGTAGCTAAATATTGAGGTACATTTTTTGTCTGCATTTCTTCAATTGTAGCTAAAGTAGCTGCTAAAGACAATGCTTCACCACCAAACGTAGTGAAATAAAAAACATCCGTTTCAAAAAGACTCATTACATCATCTCTTCCTGTCAAAAATGCAATAGGCATTCCATTGGCACAAGCTTTTGAATAAACTGCCAAATCAGGAGTTACACCAAAATACTCTTGTGCTCCTCCCAAAGCCAATCGAAATCCTGTCCACATTTCATCAAAAATCAACAAAGTTCCATTAGCTTTACATACAGCATAAAGCTCCTTCAAAAAATCATTTTTTGGCGCTTCAAATACAATAGGCTCTAATATTACACATGCCAAATCATTAGTCATTACAGCTTTTACGCTCTCAATATCATTATATTTTATCGAAACCGTCAAATCTTTGATTGCTTGAGGAATTCCTGCATCTCTAGTAGTAGTACCAATATACCAGTCATGCCATCCGTGATATCCACAAACCGCTACTTTGTTTCTTTTGGTAAATGCTCGAGCTATACGAACTGCGGCACTACATACATCTGCACCTTGTTTGCTGATACGAATACTTTCTGCATTTGGAATAATTTCATGCAATTTCTCTGCTACTTCAAGCTCCAATCTATGCATCAGCGAAAATGTAATTCCTTTGTCCAACTGCTCACGAATTGCATTATCTACTTTTTTATAAGCATATCCCAATGAAATGGGGCCAATTCCCATACAATAATCCAAATATTCATTGCCATCCACATCCCAAATTTTGCTACCTTTGGCACGCTCCACATATACCGGCGAAACACCCAAAGTAAACTGTCCAGGTCCTTTAGCTAAAGTTTGGGTAATAGGATGCATGAGCTTTTTGGCTCTGTGATACATTTCTGTAGACTTTGTAATATTGGGAAGTTGATTTTTCATTTTATTTTTTTTAAAGGTGCAAAAATAACTAGAATCCGCCTATTTCCTAGATAAATATTTTATAAAATCGTTAAATTTCCTCAGATTCATAATATAGGATGATTTACAACATTAGTTTTTTTCTCACAATCTCATAATAATTATTTACTTTTGCATTCCAATTTTTAAAATAGACAAATGTTATTACAAGTTTTTAAGTCCAAAATTCATAGAGCTATCGTTACTCAAGCCGATTTGAACTACATTGGAAGTATCACTATCGATGAAGATTTGATGGATGCCGCTCAAATCATGGAAAACGAACGTGTACAAGTAGTCAATGTAAATAATGGGGAAAGACTTGAAACATACGTAATCAAAGGTGAACGTGGAAGTGGCGTAGTATGCCTCAATGGCCCTGCAGCTCGAAGAGTAGAACCTGGAGATATCGTAATTGTAATTTCTTATTGTTTTATGGATAGGGAAGAACTCAAATCACACCAACCCATCATGGTTTATCCAAAACAACCAAATAATTCACTTTAACATTCTCTATTCTGCTCCTTCAAAAAGTTTCATTTGCCTAGAAGGTAATACATGCTGAAATGTTAATCTATGAATAGAAACATGGCCATGATTGCGCAGAGCTTCGCGATGTTTTTTGGTTGGATAGCCTTTATTATTCTTTAAATCATATAATGGAAACATAGCATGATATGCTTCCATTATTTCATCTCTATATGTTTTGGCTAATATGGAAGCAGCCGCAATACTTTGATACTTATCATCCCCTTTTATAATACATAAATGCTTGATATTTTTATAAGGCTTAAAACGATTTCCATCGATTAACAATATATCTTTTTTGCGCTTTATTTTATCAACAGCTCGATGCATAGCCAAGATAGATGCATTAAGAATATTAATTTCATCAATTTCCTGAGCCGTTACTATTCCAACTCCATATGCAATACAATCTCGTTTTATTTGAATGGCTAACTGCGTGCGTTTTTTTTCTGATAATTTTTTGCTATCTCGTATAGCAGCATTTTCATACCCAAAGGGCAATATAACGGCGGCAGCTACTACAGGACCAGCCAAACAACCTCTTCCAGCTTCATCGCAGCCTACTTCATTTGTTTCATTAAAGCTATAGCGCCATTCCATTTTGAAAATATCGATTACATATCTACATTAAATCCAAATAGGACACCAAAAGGTCTTGAGGTAGGTTTGTCTAACTGGGTCAAACGCCACACCATGTTTACTTCTAAGAATTTGAATATATTACTAATTCCAAAACCAGCCTCGGAATACAAATCGCCAGGAGCACTCATTTGCTGTGGCACTTCGATATAATTCAAGTTTCGTTGATTGATACTTCCTCGCAATGCTTTTCCAAAAACAAATTCTCTCCAACCCAATTTCTTCAATAATGGTATTTTATTTAAGAAAAATCCATTGAAATTATGGTGTAACCATACTTGAGCAAAGGCATCACTTGTATATTCACCTTCGTTCATTAACATATATCTAAATTCGTCCTTTATATAACTTTGATTTCCGCCATGCTGTTCCAAATCAATATATGGAACTGTTCCAAGTGTAGCACCAGCTTGAACATTATATCTAAATTGTCCAATGAACAAAGGAACGACCTGTTTCATTTCTGTTTTTAATCTCATAAAACTGTAATCTGAATCCCAAATTCCCTTTAGCCCAATAGTTGAACTAAATGTAATTACTGGTCTAATCGAACGCAATCTGACTCTATGAAATTCATTTTCGAACACAGGCTCTTTAGGGGCATATCTAAATGATGCGGTAATACGAGTAGATCCTATATACTCTCTTTTTAACTGAGTACCATCACTTAAATTCTCAACAAAAGGATACGTCTCATTTCCATAAAAACGAGTTCTATTGAAACCTAATTGAGTTTGAGAACCTCTTTGCCATTCTTTTGTCCACATTAATTTCACTTCGTCTTTCAAGATAATATCGGAAATACGATTATCTTTCTTTCTAAAAATTGACTGTACTGTATTATCAAAAAAGAGCAAATTTTCTGATTCTCCTAATCTCTGATAATCATGCAATACGGCAAAATACAATTGATTCCAACGTCTATTTTTCTTTGGGAAATTATAAAAAAACTCGCCTCCATATTTGAATTGTTGATCCAATGTTCCATAGGCCAGATATAATGATAAATTCATATTTTTGAATTGATCAAACATGGTTCTGGCGCCAAAACGAAGACGTGTACCTTCAAATTTATTCCAGCTTATAAATTGATACGCTCGTCCTACTTCCATATTTATAGGAGGAATTGGGAAGAAAGCAGACGTTACAACTCTCGTGAAATATTTCAAAGTTTGGTATTGATGGGTGCGTTTAAATGAATCGGCTCTTTCATAGATTCCTTTTTCAAAATCTGTGAGATCTTCTGCCCTATTGGCCCTTAAAAAGGAATCTCCTACTCTTTTGTAGTTGGAAAGATAGTCGGTCTCCTCCCCAAAAAACATAGAATCACTTATATATTGATTTACCAATACATTATTGACGATTTCGGATTGTCTAAAACGTAATTTGTAAGTAGCTTTTTTACTTTTGGAAATACTTAATGCAATATCTTTTTCTTCTTTTTTGAGCAGCCATTTATTCTCATGTAATTCATATTCAGACGACAATGCTAAGTGGTTCACCCAATTGATATTAGCACGCTTGTCTACGCCAAGGGAAACTTCCTTTACGGCCCAAGAGCCTTCCTCTATTGTCAATTTTCCCGTAAAGCCAAAATCTTCTTTGCTTACAGGCGCAAAAGACATATAATAGTTCATTTTCCCATCTATTCTTGCACTGTCATCTACATAATATCTATAAAATAATAATGCTAAATCCGCCAACGGACTTGTAAATGATTTATTGGCGATAATTATTTGATTGTCATATACACTATAATTATCAAAAGCATAATTTAATAGAGAGTATATACTTTCATTATCAAATATTTTGGTATCCTTTACACCATGAATTTGTACTTTACGTTTTCCCTCTTTTAAAAATTCTTTTGAAAATGTTTCTCTAAACAAAATAGGACTATATTTTTCTCCATCAGGCGTTTGATTTTGATATTCAAGAATATACTTTAGTGGTTTGGCAATAAAATTGCCTCCTTGGATACTATCTATATTTGCTAAATCTACTTCAAATTTGGTATACTTATCAAATTGAATGGATTGGAATGCACTTGGCTTATTATTATCTTTATTTCGGATAGCGCTTCTAATGATTCGAATAGCCAGCGTATCCTTTGCTATTTTTCGTGTACCTTTAATGATAGTTTGTCTTTTGGTTGTTCGGGCTTGTTCAACCATTCGGATGATTAGACCTTCTTTACTATCTTCAATATTTACAACTTCAGTTTTATATCCAAGATATGAAGCGTATAGCTTGGTTTCCTTATTAGGAGAAGAAATGGAGAAATTTCCATAGGAATCTGATTTTGTTCCAATTCGTTTTCCTTCAAAAAAAATTGTACAAAATGGCAATGTTTGTCCTGTTTTTCGGTCTATGGTTCTCCCCTTAATAGTTATTTGAGCATTTGCATTGAACATACTAGTTATTGTAAGAACAAATACAAATAATTTAATATAATATTTCATAATTTTATTAAAAAAATCTGATTTTTAAAATCTACAAAGGTAATACATTTTCGCTAGATTTTGGGCAAATAAACCAATTCTAATCGATTTTGTTGGTTAAAGATTATTAATGCTACTTTTTCTAAATCAGTAGATTGGGTAGCTGAATAGATCGATTGGATCCATTCTTTTGGATTTTCAAGACCAACATACTCCCAAAAGCAACTATTTTGAGCCAAATGTGTCATATTATAATTGCTAAAAAAAAAAATAGGTCTCTGCTTTATTTTTTAATAATTCTAATCGATTTGAATCTTTCAAAATAGTTGGAATCTGATCTAAAATCTCTTGTAAATGAGCTTTAAAATTATCATATTCTATGCCTGTATTTAATTTTCCTTCTATTACCAGCAAATTGGCCTGCTTGTTATCTGTTACAAAACTTGATATTTCAGTACAATATTCTAATTCTTTTATAAATTTTTGATATAAAACCGAGCTATCGCCATTGGATAATAAATCGCTAAGCATATCCGCTCTTAAATAATCTTCCGTGCCATAATCAGCAATATGAAAGGCAATAAAAAAGGATGTTTGATGTATATTTTTTCTATGTAATACCTTAGAAATCGGCTTATTAGACTTATTCAATCTTATTGGCTCATCATGCTTTGATTTGGACTCCAATTTTCCAAAATTTTCTTCTAATATATCCAGCATGAGATCTTCGTTTTCATCGGCTACCAAAGATACTATCAACTCCGATGCGGCATAATATTTTTGATAATAAGATTTCAAATCCTTGAGTGAAATTTGTGTTACATCTTTGACATTTTTACCAATTACTGGAATTTCATAAGCCGATTTTGGAAAGGCCATTTTCAATATATAATGCCAAAAATCTGCTAATGGGGGTTGCAAAGTAGTTTCTTTAAATTCTTCAATGACTACATTTTTTTGAATTTCAAATTTTTTGGGATGCAAGCTTAAAAATTGAAATCTATCTAGTTCCAAATCAATAGCCGTTTGTAAATGCTCATAAGGAAAAGATTCATAATAATTGGTATAATCTTGACATGTATATGCGTTATTATCACCCAATACATCCTGCAAGGTTTCATCAAAATTGGGAAAATTTTTGCTTCCTTCAAACATCATATGTTCTAGCAAATGTGCCAATCCTGTTTTGCCTTTTTGCTCATAGATAGAGCCTGCTTTTACCAGAATATTTAGCGTTGCCAACTTTGTATTTTCCTTTCGTTCTGCTAGGAGCGTGACGCCATTTTTTAAGTTTCTTTTTATCACAAAATAATTTAAATATCCAAAAAAAACCAAAAAAAAAACTATAAAGTTCATTCTGGCTGTAATTAATTATATATAATTGATAGCGAGATATAAATTTTGAAATATTACTTCTAAATTTGAACTTTCTCAATATATTCTACCAAACACACTTATATTTGCGCCATAAAAAATCTAAGTATAGAAATTTCAACTTCAAAATCAAAATATAATGAAAAAAGCTCTTTTAAAAAATATATTCCTTTTTATAGTAATACTTACTTTTAATGCTTGTAAAAAAGAAAGTCCTTCAAGTACCTCATCTACAAATACAATCTTATCTTTTTCATTTGCAAAATTAAAAAACCCTTCTTTAGCCTCTGATATTATTGGTGTAATTTCAAATGAGACTATTGAATTATCGGTTCCCGCTAATACAAATATTTCGAGTCTTATACCTACTATTATTCATAATGGTAAAAGCATAGATCCAGACACTTCTATTTCAAAAGATTTTTCACAACCAGTATTATACACTGTTACGGCTAATGATAATTCTAAAAAAACATACACAGTTACCGTTAAAAAGCCTATCACCAATGATAAAAGTATTTCTTCATTTATTTTTACAAGTACTGACAATCCTTCTTTAACAGATGATGTAGTTGGTATAATTTCAGGCAATACTATAGAACTAAAAGTACCTAATGGAACAAATATTACAAATTTAAAGCCAAGTATTAGCTATTTAGGAGCTTCGATTAATCCCAATTCTGGTGTTGTCCAAAATTTCACCAATCCAATAACATATAAAGTTACCGCTTCAAATGGTAGTTTTACTAATTATACTGTTACCGTTAAAGTTGCTAAAATATCGCCTTTAATTAAAGATATTTATTTGGTAGGATCCGAATATACGGGGGCTAGAAATAGAGCTAAGTATTGGAAAAATGGTGTGGTTACTTATTTGTCAAACACCAACTCGGATATAAAAGCAACTTGTATTGCAGTCCAAAATAATGATGTATATGCTGCGGGAACGGGAGTTTCTACATCTAATGGTAATGAATTTGCTATCTCCTGGAAAAATGGAGCCGTAATTAATTTGCAACAAGGTAGCTTTGGCTCCGCAGAAGCAATGCAAGTAGTAGGAAATGATGTGTATATTGTAGGAAGAAATAATCATAAAGCCGTATTATGGAAAAATGGCTTAGTAGAAAGTTCATTATCGAACAATCTGAGCTGGGCCGAAGCCATACAAATAGTGGGAAGTGATATATATGTAGCTGGCACTATATATGATGGCCTTAATAATATAGGTGTATATTGGAAAAATGGTGTTCAAATTAATGTACCCAATGCTAGTTCAATAAGCTCAATTCATGTAGTAGGTAACGATGTATATGTAGCGGGTTATATTTATAATGGCGTTTATTACACAGTCAATTATTGGAAAAATGGCGTAAAAACACAATTGTCTAGCGGCAATACTTATGGATCAGATGCACTTTCAATTCAAGTAGTAGATAATGATGTATATGTAGCAGGATTTGTAGGATCTAGAGCTGTTTTATGGAAAAATGGACAAGAAACCCCTTTGACAAGTAGTGGCGTAACAGCCAATGATGCGGCAGCTACATCGGTAATTGTATTAGGAGATGATGTATATGTTTCAGGATTTGAATATGGTACGGCAAAATATTGGAAAAATGGTGTAAGGACTGATTATAGTAATGGTAATGCAAATTCTATGTTTATTACTACTTATTAAAAGTAGTTTTATGGGTTGTATTTTTTGCTAAACAATATATTATCTCACTCCAAATCAGCTATAGATAATTTGCTTCATTCTCTAGCTTATAATTAAAGGTAATTGTAATTCTATAAAATACAAATTATACATTAATTACTTCCTAGATCATCTTAATCTTATTGTCTATCTATGTTAATAATACTTAATTATTCTTAAAAATTCTATCAGGAGAATTAAAACCCATTCCTCAAAATCATCTTAATGCAATATATTTTGCACAAAGAAAGCCTGAAGATGGGTTAATTGATTGGAATAAATCCTCAACTCAAATTTATAACTTTATTAGAGCCCAATCACATCCATATCCTGGCGCATTTACATCTTATAAAAGTAAAAAATTAATTATATGGAAAGCTAAAATTAATAGCGAAACATATATAGGGACTCCAGGACAAATTGCTAGAATTTCTAAAGAAGGTGTTACGGTGATCTGCGGAAATAATAAATCAATAACAATTTTAGATGTTGAATATGAAGGAATTAAAACCAATGCAGATGCTTTAATTAAAACAATAAATACACGATTACATAATTATAATCAACTTACAGAAGATACTATCAATTATATTGAATTACCTGAAATAAAGAAAAAAATAATTGATTACATTGAAGAATTTGAAAACCTTCAAAAATGACAAGTCATGAAAATATATTATGATTGATCCTAATAAAATTAAAATTAGTATAATAATTTTTTCTTTAAAATAATGTGAGCACTACCTATTATTAGTCTGGGCTAGATTCGACTTTAAGTATATCTCGAAATACAATAATCAGCTATCATTTAATCCTACATTCATTAGGCCATTTGGTAATGAAAAAAAAATCAATTAAATCTATTTTTCTATATTTAAATTTGTCAAAAAAAAATTATGACAGAAATTCTTGTACCATTGATTTCATTGATTGTATTGGAAGTAATATTGGGCATAGATAATATAATATTTATTTCAATCCTTGCTGATAAACTGCCCGAAGAACAACGAAAAAAGTTAAGATTATGGGGTATCGGATTAGCTATGATAATGCGATTATGCCTATTGGGATTCATTTCATGGATTCTTAAATTAGACCAAACACTGTTTTCAATGTTTGAAATCAATTTTACAGGCAAAGGACTTATTTTAATTTTTGGAGGATTATTTTTAATTTATAAAAGCACAAAAGAAATTTATCATAAATCTGAAATTGCATCGCAAGATTCACCTTATATTCCTAAAAAAATTAGTTTTGGCAAACTTCTATCTGAGGTAATCATTTTAGATCTTGTTTTTTCAATAGATTCAATTATTACTGCAGTAGGGATGGTAGATGAGCTATGGATTATGTATGTTGCAGTTATAACAACTGTTTTTATAATGCTTTTTGCATCAAAACCGATTAGTGAGTTTATTAGAGAACATCCTTCTTTCAAAATTTTGGCGCTATGTTTTTTAATGATGATTGGAGTAGCTCTTCTTGCAGAAGGATTTCAATTTAAAATACCAAAAGGATATATATATTTTTCGATGACATTTGCATTTCTTGTAGATATAATTCAAATGAAAACTATCCCAAAAAAATGATTAAAAAAGTAGTATTCCTAATTATTATATTTCCCAGTATTATAGTTGCACAAAGTTCTGGATTGGGTTCATGGAATATTTTTAATGTAAAATATATAATTAATGAAAAATGGAGTTTGTTTTCCGAAGCACAACTTCGATCATTACGTTTTTATTCCAATTTTCATTATCATGAAATTAAAGGTGGTGTCAATTTTGCAATAAACGATCATATATTATTAACGCTAGCGGGCGGTAATTATCAAACCTATTCAGAAAATGGAAATTTTGTGCTACCAAAAAACAATAATGAAGTCAGGCTTTGGCCACAGATTACATTATATCAAAAGATTGGATATTTAAAGATTGAGCATCGTTATCGTGCAGAACTTCGTTTTACTTCCAATGGCTATAGAAATCGTTTTCGATATAGACTTGGAATTACACATCCTC
>JBEIDU010000035.1:0-20027 GCA_040383345.1 Chitinophagales bacterium
CATTGAATACAAAAACAAAATAGGAATTAGAATTAGTTTACGCATTATAAATTTTATCAATATACCTTGCAAAATTATATATTTATTTTATAATTATCATTATTTTTTATAAATATAAATGAAAAAATGATAATTACTTTCAATCTTAGGTCTACATCATAATATCGAATCCTCTTGAAATTATTAAAATAACATTATCTTTGTGATGTAATAACTCTATAAAATCGAGTTTTCTTTAATGGATGATTGTAAAAACAGAAGGGTTAGTCCTAAAACAGATCAATTTTTCGGAAAATAGCTTAATTCTCAAGATATTCACAAGAGAATATGGTTTGCTTTCTTTTATGATTAAGGGAGCTAAATCAGGCAAAAACAAAAGTTATGGGATACTTCGTCCTATGAGTTTTTTGAATGTAGTGTTTTATTTCAAAGAGAATAAAAATCTCTGTAGTCTTAAAGAATATCAATTAGTATTTGCGCCTGATTCTAAAAATTTTGGAATGTATAAAACGGCTATTGCTTTTTTTATAACCGAAGTGGTTCAATATTCATTGACCGAAGAAAATGAGAAAGATATTTTAAAATATGATTTTATTCGAAATTCTTTTGAAATCTTAGTCCAATCAAATGAAATATCTTCAGGATTTTATTTGAGTTTTTTTGCTCAATATGCTTATTTTTTGGGAATCGATATTAATACGGATGTTTTTCAAAATGAAGAAATTCGCAATTATATCGATTTGCTTAAATCTAATGAAGACTTTACACTAACACTGAATTTAAACTTATTGGACAGAAAAAATATTTTCAAAGAAATTCTAGGATATTACCAATATCATTTGCCTCATTTTAAGGCTATCCATTCTATTGAAATTTTAGAAAAAGTATTTGCTTAATTTCTTCGAAAATATAGGAGAAATCTAATAGATAAGGAAGTAAAATATAGCTATCTACAACTATTAGATAAAACCATTCTTTTGGAGATTTGATTGTGACAAAAAGAGCTGTGTATATCAATACAAAAAAGACACTTGTTTGTATCCAGTCCAAGGTATTGTAATAAAAAAGAAAAATTGAAGTACTGCCTATAAAAAGTAGTATCAAAAAATGTTTTTTGGCCCCCAAAATAGTTTTAAGGGCATTGATTTTGTCTTTATTGTCGTATAATATCGATAAAAAAAGAAAGTGAACAAATATAAATAGATTTTCAGAAGAGAAATACCACAAAACAGGTGTAAATATATAGGGGAGGGCACTCCATGAAAACGCAATTAATATATTTTTAATCAAGGGAAATTTTCTTAAAGAAATATATAATAGCAATAATATTCCAAAAATTAAATAGTTTTCCCAATACATTTTTGGGATAATGAGCCATAAAACAAAAGCCAAAAAGGTAATAGCAATTAGTAGCTCAGTTAAATTGATAGAAACCCATTTCAGATGAGCTTCTTGTTTTATATTATCATAATTTTTTATTCGTGCTATTCGAAGTAAATTATATGCTATCCATATAGCCAAAAATATAGCAAAGGTGTCTTTTATTGAGTTTTTTTCATGTTCCAAAAAAAAATATATTGCAGCCATGAGTGCAATATGAATAGAGCTATAAAAATAGATTCGATAAATTCGTTGTAGCATCATTAATCGTGCATGGCGCGTCTTAAAAATTGATTGAGAGCATATCCCGCTTTGAATTTCGTAGTCAAGAAATTCAAAAAGTTCGGTTCTAAGCATTTTTTTGGATCAAATTCATCTATAAAATAAAATTGTTTATTTTTAATCCATTCACTTTCTTTTGCATAGTCTATAAAAGGTTCTTGAAGCCTTTTTGCTTTTTCACCATGAACAGTTTTGAATTGATATACAAATTCATTTTCTGAAATAATTTGGTTGAATTCATCAAGATTATAATATATTTCTTGACGTATTTTTTTTAAATGATCTGACGAAGGACACCAAGCTCCACCTGCAATCATACATTTTCTGGAATTGATTTCTATATAATATCCGGGATGTTCAATATCTTTTTTAGCGATTTTTGAAAATCCAGCCGATCGATTTAATTTATATGGCGATTTGTCTTTTGAAAATCGAATATCTCTATTAATCCTAAAAATACATTTTTTATAATCTGAACTCAACTCTTTATCAAAAGATCGTAAATTTTCAAGCAAGTCTTTGGTGAAATTTTCAAAAGGTATTTTTACATATTCTTCATACTCCTTTCGGTGTATATCAAACCAATCCTTATTATTGTTTTTTTCTAATGCGTCAAAAAAACTAAAAAAATGTTTTGAAAAATATACCATGCATTCAAAAATTAGATTACAAATGTAAAATAAAATGTTGTTTTGGAGCATGATTATTTATCTTCATCAAGATTCCAATTCGTCCAAAATCTATGGTATAATTGAAATTAAAATTGGTTGTTAGTTTTTCCCAAGCCTTATACATTTCATGGTTCCATCGAATATCATCCAATACAATACAACTATTTTCAGATAAATAAGGTATCAAGGTCTCCGTGTTTTTAATCGTAGACTCATATGTGTGATCGCCATCAATGAAAACTATGTCTACCGTTTTATTTGCTTCTAAATATTTGGGGATTTTAGATTCAAAATCTCCAATGTGAAACGACAAATTTGATAAATTGAAGTTGTTGGCTGCGCTATATTCGGATATTATATTTTTACCTATTTCATTGATGTCTATAGTGTCGATTTTTGAATGATTTGCATCAAAGTATAGTGTACTTACTCCCAATGAAGTGCCCAATTCCAAAATGTGTTTTGATTTTAAAAATTCTTGTAGCACTCTTAACATTTTCCCATATATAGGAGAAATAGATGTTTTGTTATATCGTTTCGAAACTGAAGTAGAAAAAATGGAGCCGTTTTTATCCTGAAGCAAAATGATAGAAGTATTTGAAGCTAGAAATTCTCTAAATTTTACTATTAAATCAGATTCTTTTTTATGTATGCTATCTACTATTTTATTTGAAAGCCCAAAAACAAAAGGAGAATGAATATACATTCTATTTTTTGATAGAATGTAATATTGAATATAACTTTTAATTCTAAAGAGAAATGTAGAAAGCATGTCTAAAAAAGAAACCTACCAATTGCTTGCATACTTACTATTTTCTTCACCCAAATTTAAGGTTAAAGAAATTTTAATTTGATTGTCTAATGGAGAACGTTGCTGTTTTAGAGGAATTAAATAAGCAAAATCTATCATCAATTTATTGTATTTAAAACCTGCTCCTGCAGATGCAAAATTCCTTCCGCCCGCTTGTTCAGACTCAAAAAAGTAGCCTGCACGCAAGAAAAATGTTTTTTGATAGGAAT
Source organism: Chitinophagales bacterium (assembly GCA_040383345.1). Lineage (GTDB taxonomy): Bacteria > Bacteroidota > Bacteroidia > Chitinophagales > JADJOU01 > CHPMRC01. Next base: position 3,354 of record JBEIDU010000035.1, read on the forward strand.
ATTCAGCACCTGCTTGAATAATTACTTCTTTTATATCACCGCTAAGACCTTCGGGATGATCGCTAAAAGAACCTATAGCGCCTGCCAATGAAGATTGTTTTTTATATTCAGGGTCTAAGATAGAATCCGTACCATCCTTTTTCTTTAAAAAAATTAAGGATGGTACCATTAATTTATTGAATTCCAAACTTACGCTAATTTTATTGGCATCATCTATTTCCGCTTCAAATGTTGTTCCCAATCCTATATTTGCTGGGATAAAATCGGGCGAACCAATGGTAGAATATTGCATTTTGGATCCTATATTGCTCATATTAAGACCAATATTCAAATGTGCTGAATTCACATTGGGAATCATTTCCAATTTTTTTCTGTAATACATAGCAAAATCTACAGCAAAAGCACTTCCCGGACCAGCATCTCCAGAAGGTAGCCCACTTGATAAATTAGAATAAATATAACGAGCCGATGTGCCTATTCCAAATGATTCGGCCAATCTAAAAGCATAGTGTCCTTCTAATGTAAATTCATTGGGTTTGCCTTGGCCTATTTGAGCACCATTAGCATCTGTTAACTGAATTGAGCCTAATGTAAAATATCTAAATCCTATTCCGAATGTATGATTTGGAGCTATTTTTTTATAACTATTAATGGTTCCTAAATAGATATCATTTGTGATTTGTCTTAGCCACGGCGCAAAATTCAAGGATCCGCCCTCGTCATTATCTATGAATGCAAATTTTGCGGGATTGTGAAATCCACTGTTGGCATCGGGAGAAGTAGATACGCCCACATCGGCCATACCACTGGCTCTTGCGTCAGGAGCTATTCTTATGAAAGGAACAGCTGTAGTAATAACTTTGAAATTAGTATTTTGGGAAGATAGATTATATGAAATCTGCATCATAAAAGTGAGCAGAATAAATTTAATATAACTTCTTTGTATTCTAATATTCATAATTTATATAATATAGTTATTGTTTTATAAAAAGACTCTTTCAAAACGCAAAGAAAGTAATTTTATTGTAAAAGAACCAATTTTTCATACTTGGTCGCATTATTTCCTTTAGAATCTCTTATAGATACTTGATATATATAGGCTCCTTTTCCTATTCGATCGCCATATTCGTCTCTACCATCCCAGCTTATTTGCTTGTCTACTCTAAACCCTTCTGTTACTATTTTTTGGTGGATAGATTTAACTACTTTCCCAGAAATAGATAAAATATTAATGTTTACATCTAATAATTCACCTGACTTGTTATGTTCAAATTGAAAATAGGTATTGGTAGTAAACGGATTTGGATAATTCAAAACTTTGTTTAGAGCTATTTCCGCCGAAGAAGAAACTATAAATTCAATATAACCTTCTCCCAAATTATTATAGACATCCCATGCTTTTACTTTTATACTATGTTTTCCTTCGGTCAAATTATAATAAGGATATTTGATAAATCCTCTCTTATAGTCGTCCAATTCAGATTGATAATAGGTATTGAGTACAATAGGATATTTTGTATTATTGTCTAAAATTGCTTCAATGTCATGCCCTATACTACTTGATGACGTATTAATGCCATTCTCATCAAATAGTTTGGCTATTAAAATAGGATTAGGATTGGTAATTCCCCCAAATCCAAAATTTTCATCGTTCATAAAAAGTCGTACTTGAGGCGGCGTATTATCCGTTTTGGCATTTAAATTAGCCCCTCCTATTATAATACTATCATTCATGCCTGATGCATCTCTATATGGTTTTTGATTTACATCGGCAGCATAGTAGCTTATTTTTCCATAACCTATTGCATAGTTTATATCTTTTGGTACTATAAATTTTATAGAAAATGTTCCGTTGGATACTGAAGCATTTCCTTTGAAAATCAGATTGTTTTGAATCATAAACGTATCTTTTTTTCCGTTCAATTGATTGTCGTTATCGTTTGTTTGTGCATTTTGTTTTTTATCAAAAATAGAAATGGTGCAAAATCCATTAAAATCAGAGATAGTTATATTGTTTAAATCTCTAATTTCTCCTTTGATCGTTACTTCGCTCAAGGATTTTATAGTATCATTGCTTCCATTGGAAATACTTGTCGTTACAACATTGAATTTTGGTTTATTAATTTGAAGTGCAGGATCACCTAGCAATACGATTTTTTGTGAATTCACATCTAGTCGATTTCTGTTTTTTGTATTTTTTGCAATTTCGCCAAAATCTCTAGATTCGTTATTACTAGTTTTTTTATAAAATTCATCTACAAAAATATTCATATATCTATTCTGATCTGTAATATATACTTCTCTACTTGTAGTCATCATAGCGATAGCTCCTCCATCAAATTGCAATAAAAATTTTTCCCCAGCCGATTTTTCCCCATTGGGTTTATCAAAAGGTGCAAAGCCACATGTAGCTGTTGTAATAAATGGAAGATTATGGATGTTTTTATACAATTCGATATCCTTCAGTGTTAAAATACGCTCTTGAGACCATCCCGATGAACCTCCATGACCAATATAAGTCATCAATAAAGATCCAAAAGTCATTCGATTTTTTAATAGTTTGTCGGCGTCATCATATCGTTGTCCACCAGAGAATTGTTCTTGTTTGAAGGCATCAAGATATATTTTTTCAAGATTAGTTTTGATTTTATTTGAATCCACTATTCTTTTTGAGATTTCTTCCGATTGTTTAAAAAAGTCATAATCTGCAGCATCATCTACATCATCTGCAATAATCGTAGAAATATTGCGCCATTCCCCATAAGAAGCTTTGTCTTTATAGGCTTTTATTTTGTTAAATACTATTGTAGCTTCTTGAATAGAATTTACAGGAAGTCTTCCTATTCCTATATCCAAGTCGGATGTGCTATTAAGTGAACTCTCGGTATCATCAAGCAATCCAAAAAAATCATCTGTACAGTAGGATTCGGAAAAGTCTTGTGGAAAAATCGTCTCAAAAGTTGGGATGAAATCTAATACCCCTTTTCCAATATTTTTAAAATCAATGCTAGCATCACCAAATAATAATAGTGTCTTTGGTGCATTTGAAGGTGTTCGTTGTTTGTAGAAATAGCGCATCATATTTCGAATAGCCATTATATCCTTTCGTCCCGAACTGAATTCATTATAAATCTCATCAATATCTATTATGTTTGTTTCAATATTTCTAATTTCTTTGTGAAATAATGCCAATTTGACTGCTTCTTCTTTCCAAGCTTTTGGAACAATAATGGTATTATAACTCACGGGCATTCCCTTGATGTTTTGATTAGCAATTTTACCAATATAAGACGGAGTATAAACAGTATTTATATCAAAGGCAACAAACTCTTTCAAAGTATTATTGCTAAACAAAAATTGAATTTGAGAAGTTGTACCCGTAAATGATACTTTTTGAGGATTAATTTCATCCGAAACTTGCCATATTTTTATATTCTTGCCAGAATTATTTATATTGAACTGCATCACATTATTATTGCCAATATTTGAAGTAGTTCTAAAGTTTAAAGGATTATTTTTAAATATAATAGGCTGATTTGTCAATACTTCTATTTTATCTAAATAAAAGAATCCTTCAGTAGCATTTGAAAGCTCTATATTTAACTCTATTTTTTCAGAATTAGCTATAAAAGTAATTGTGTTTTTTTGGATATCAGCTCCTTTTGAGATTGTGAAAGAGCTTGCCATTAGGTTGTTTTGCGATAAAGATATCGCTCCGTTTTGTATTGTATTGTAGTAGTGTAGAATTAGTTTGACTTCTTTTCCTACTGTGAAATATTCGTTAGGTAAAAGAATTTTTTTAGAAGGTTCAGATTGGGAAAGGGGCGAATCAAACCATAATCGACCAGTATTATTTGGATTTACAGAATCTTTTTCATAAATACTATAATCATTGTTTTCCGAAATAATAGATTGTGGGGAGCCTGATTGGTTATAGGTAGATATTTTTTTGCCACTACCTTCTGTTGTAGAAATAAAATAATACTGAATATCAGAATAATAGGGGCTGGTATGTTTAAATCCGTTATTTAGATAATCCCATCGAGCCGAACCTTTTGCGTAAAAAAGTACATAATCTTCGGGATCCATTCTATCATTCATATTTGCGTCATAAATTTCAATTGCATTTTCAGGTAAATCTTCATAAAAATTATACGCATTATCCTCTGGGAGTGTTCCATTGCCGTATCCAAATATTCCAAATGTTGAAAATCGGATATCATCGGTAGAAATTTTTAACTTTGTGGCAATAAACTGAAAATCAATTTTATATACACCCGTTTTTACTAGTCCAATTTTGTGCCAATTTCCTTTTGATAATACAGATGCGGATCTTGGCGAAATAATTTTTGAAGGGTTGGGTACTATTTGACTTGAAATATCGTTTGAATACAAAACAATATATAATATTAAAACTAATCTTATAATGTATTTAAAAAATGATATTTTTGCCATTGTTTTTTGATATAATTTTCAAAGATATTAATTTTATCCAACTCAAATCTAAAAATATTTTTAATTTGCTAAAATCAAACGATACTTTTATAAACGTTTTTATTGTCAAAAAATTTTTGGGAGGTTTGTTCTTTTGTTTTTTTTTGTATATCCAATATTTATTCTCAAGAAGTTCATTTCTCGCAATTATCCCAAAATCAGACAAATATTAATCCAGCATTTTCTGGTATAATGTTTGGTCCTCGAATAAATTTACAATTTCGAAATCAATATCCTACAATCGCTACTGGGGTAAATTCCGGATATAATACGTATTTTGCATCATATGATCAGCATTTTCATGCCATTAATTCGGGCTTTGGCTTTCAAGTATTAGGAGATAAATTAGCAGATAATATATTGTCTCGATATAGTTTTGAATTGATGTATAGTTATCAAGTAAAATTTAATAGATATAAAGCATTGCGAATAGGATTTTCTGGAAATTTAAATTTACAACAAATTGATTTTTCACAATTAAGGTTTTATGATCAAATTGATCCAATACTTGGATTTAATACAAATAATGCATCTGCAGAAGATTTGTCAAATAATTATAACAGAAGTTATTTTAATACTAATGTTGGATTAGTATATTTCACAAGTGATTATTATATTGGCCTAAGCGCGAAAAATTTATTGCCAAAAAAGAATTTTTTTAATGATGAATATTCTCCCTTTCATTATACCCTACTTTCTATACAATTGGGGGCAGTCAAAAGATTTGGATTGGATAACGAATATGCGCTATTTCCTTTTTTGGAATATGATAGACAGGGTTCAAATCAAAAAATTGTAGGTAATTTACTAGGACAATACAAAATATATAATTTAGGTGTAGGATTTCGACATAATTTTGAAGGTTTGGAATCAATAATGTTGATGACTGGCATTAATTTAAATCGTTTTAGAATTAGTTATTCGTATGATATTGGCACTAATACATTGAGATTATATGGAGGGGGCAGCCATGAAATTGGAATTAGAGTATTGATAGGTGGAGAAAACAATTCATTGACCCCAAATGAACACAAAGAAATATTAGAATGTCCTGATTTTTTAAAAAATTAATAAAAAAATAAAATAAAAATTTAATTTTTGAGTTATTAAGATCAAGTGTTTTAAAAATAATTTAAAAGATTAAAAAAAAACAATTATTTTTGCAACTCTTAATGAAATTAAACATTAAAAAATAAACAGATGAAAAAAGTATTTGTATTATTAGCAGTTTCTAGCTTCATTTTAATGAATTTTACTTCTTGTAAAAGTAAAGGTAGCTCGGGTAATTCTTCTGCTACTGGCTGGAAATATAATGACCCAAAAAATGGTGGTTTTGAAAAAATTGCCTACAAAGGACAAGAATTAGCACCTGGTCTAGTTTTTGTTGAAGGAGGATCATTTATGATGGGACAAAAAGAACAAGATGTAATGTTTGAATGGAATGCGGTACCAAGAAAAGTAACTGTTAATTCATTTTATATGGACGAAACAGAGGTTGCAAACATACATTATAAAGAATATTTGTATTGGTTACAAAGAGTATTTGGTGAAAGTTTTCCTCAAGTAGTTAGCAAAGCATTGCCTGATACATTGGTTTGGAGAGATGAGTTGGCTTATAATGAGCCATACTTAGAATACTACTTCCGTCATCCGTCTTATGACATGTATCCAGTTGTTGGTGTTAATTGGTTGCAAGCAAATGATTTCGCAAAATGGAGAACAGATCGAGTAAATGAAGGTATTTTAGTGAAAAAAGGCATATTGAATTTGGATCCGGCTTCTGATGTAGATGAGAACAACTTTAATACAGGAGCTTATTTAGCGGGGCAATACGAAGGAAATGTTAAGAAGAATTTAAAAGATTTAAATCCCAATGGAAGTGGAGAAAGAGCCGTTAAGTTTGAAGACGGTATCCTACAACCAGATTACAGATTACCTACTGAAGCAGAATGGGAATTTGCAGCATATTCTTTAAGAGGAAATTTACCTTATAAAGATGAAGAGCGTTTCACAGATCAAAAAATTTATCCATGGAATGGATTTAGTTTGAGATATCCAAAATCTGGAAAATTACAAGGAAAATTCTTAGCTAACTTCAAAAGAGGTAGGGGAGATAATATGGGTATTGCAGGTAATTTGAATGACGATGGAGCTATTACTACAGAAGTTAAAGCTTATTTTCCTAATGATTACGGATTATATAATATGGCGGGTAATGTTAATGAGTGGGTAATGGATGTCTATAGACCTATGACTTCAATTGATGCAAATGATTTCAACTCATTTAGAGGAAATATTTTCAAGACGAAATTGAAAAGTGAAGATGGAACTGAGTTAGCTGAAAAAGATTCATTGGGTAGATTAAACTTTAGAGAAGTAACCAATGAGGAAGCAGGAGAAAGAAGAAACTATCGTAAAGCAGATGTAAGAAATTATATTGATCAAGATGAACAATCACTAGTAACTTATCAATATGGTTCTTCTTCCTTGATTAATGATAAATCAAGAGTTTATAAAGGAGGATCTTGGAAAGATAGAGCATATTGGATGTCTCCGGGAAGCAGAAGATTTATTCAAGAATATGAATCTACGGATGATATTGGATTTAGATGTGCTATGGATAGAGTAGGAAGCCCAAGAGGTAATCATTACAAAAGTGGTAATCATTTTGGTGGAAAGAAAAAATAAAAAATTAGCTTAAATTTAAAAGCCCTCTTGTATAAGGGGGCTTTTTTTGTTTATTGTATATTTGAAAATGGTCATTATTATGCATATAGAAGAATTATATAATAAGTTCTTGGAATGCTCAAGAATATCTACGGATACTAGAAATATTCGAGGTGGTGAATTATTTTTTGCGCTGAAAGGAGCTTCCTTTGATGGTAATAAATATGCTGAATCTGCTTTTGGTCTAGGTGCAAAGTATTGTGTAGTAGATAATGAAGAGATTGCAAAACAAAATAGTGCATTTATTTATGTGGATGATGTTTTACAAACGCTTCAGCAGTTAGCTCTTTTTCATAGAAAAAAAATGAATATTCCTGTTATTGCTATCACAGGAAGTAATGGTAAAACTACAACGAAGGAGCTTGTTCATTCTATACTATCTCAAAAGTATAAAACGGCATATACAAAAGGAAACTTAAATAATCATATTGGAATTCCGCTTACTTTACTAGAAATTCAATCCACTGATGAAATTTCAATTGTAGAAATGGGCGCAAATCATCAAAAAGAAATAGAAAGTTATTGTGAATATACAAGACCAGATTATGGATTGATTACAAATATTGGAAAAGCCCATTTAGATGGTTTTGGTGGAATAGAAGGTGTATTAAAAGGTAAAACGGAATTATATAAATTCTTAAAATCAGCACACGGAAAGGTATTTGTAAATGCTGAAGAAAAAAAACTAGTAGAAGCAGCTACACAAATGCATGCTGTCTTTTTTAGTTCTGTAGATCAAAATGCCTATGTATTTGGAAAAATTGAAAAACAAGATACTTTTTTAAGGATTGAATATGAAGGTATTTCTATACAATCAAATCTTACAGGCAATTATAATTTATATAATATTTTAAGTGCAATTTGTATTGGTAAATTCTTTGGAGTAGAATTGGAGCAGATAAAAAGAGCAATAGAATGCTATTTCCCAACTAATAGCCGTTCTCAAGTTTTAGAAAAATATGGAAATAAATGGATTTTGGATGCATATAATGCAAATCCATCTAGTATGGAGGTTTCACTTTCAAATTTAGCTATGCAAATTGGATATCGTGTAGCATTTCTTGGTGCAATGAAAGAGTTGGGAGTATACTCACATCAAGAACATGAGCATATTGTTCAGAAAGCAATTGCATTAAAAATTGAAAAAATTATTTTAGTTGGCAAGGAGTTTGAGTTATTAGGAAAAGAGTATAATTTGTCTTATTTTGAAAATTCAGAACAAGCACATAAATGGTTTTGGAATCAAAATATAAAAAATGCTACTATATTATTGAAAGGATCCCGATTAATTGCTTTAGAAAAAATCTTTATTTCTAATTCCTAATATTTTCATCTTATAATAAATGATTTGGGAGGAAAAAGAGATTATATCATTATGTATACAAGGCAAATCTTTTGCCCAAAAAATGTTGTATGATAAATACTCTAAATTGTTTTTTGCTATCTGTTGTAGATATTGTAAAGATAAAGATGATGCACAAGATATTCTTCAAGATGCTTTTTTGAAAATTTATAGAAATTTATCACAATTCAAACATAAAGGTTCATTTGAAGGTTGGATGAAGCGGATAGTAGTCAATACCTCTATTGAATATTATCGAAATCAGATGAATCTTTTATCATTTGATGATCAGTTGTCGCCAGAAGATATTCCACTTATTGAGGATGTTTTATCATTGGATGAAGCTTCATTGTTGGCATTGATTCAGGGTCTACCCAATGGATTTAGGATGGTTTTTAATATGTATGTAATTGAAGGATATAACCATGCTGAAATAGCAGATAAATTAGGTATTTCAGAAGGAACATCAAAGTCACAATTATCGCGAGCAAGAGCTTTGTTGCAGAGAAAAATACAAGAAATGAATAAAATTAATGTTTAAAATACAACCCTTTTATATAGTTAAACGTCTTATTAGAAATGAGTAAATTAGATCCCCTTTTTAAAAATCTTGATCAAGCCGAAATCATCCCGCCAGAGATTGTATGGGATAGGATTGAATCCATATTAGAAGAAGAGGATAGAAAAATGTTCTATTGGTTTACAAAAGATCATGCCAAAATTGCTACATTGCTATTTGGTTTTGTAGGTTCAATAGCTATGTTTTTATTTTTGAAGTCAAATATGTCACCTATTATTCTCAATCAAATACTAGAGAATAAGCCTGTAATTGTTTATTCAGACCCTCATGAAATGGAAGAAATTCTTCAAATAGAAAAAGAAATTTTAGCTAGTTCTTCCTCTCCTTATAATGCTTCTAATTTTAATATTAGGCAAACTAATCATTTTAAGAATATTTCAGATTTTTCACGTCAATCCAATACGAAAGAACCTATAGAATTAGCTGTAAATAGTAATGATTTCGATATAAAAGGTGAATTAAATTCTCAAATTGAAAAAGAAGATAAAGAAATCAATACTCATATTGTATTGGCTACTCAAGACCCAATAAATCATGAAGAAAATTCAGATTGGGAACTGATTGAACCTATCGAATCTATCCAAAAAGAGTCTATTACTTCTGAAAATTCTATGATATTGTCAAATCAAAGCTATTATTATGATATTCCTTTACTTAATTTTGTAAAGGATCCTTTCTATCCTTATTTTTATCTTACAACTTCAATGGGGGTTAATGTAGCTCAGGTTTATATGAATCCGGATGCTCAAAACACTTATTTTTCAGGAAATGCATCATTTAATAGGAAATTTGGATATCAGTTTGGATCTGAAATAGGCTATCAATTTAGCAAAAAATGGAGTATTGAAAGTGGTCTATTCTATAGTCAATATATTCAAACATTTTTAGAAAAAAATAATATTATAGAAAAGAATGGCTATATGTATATTGATCAATTAGAGTTTCCAATAATGGCGAGATATTCTATTTTTCTTAAAGAAGAAAATCCAATAATCTTATCATTCAAAGCAGGTTTAATGTATGGAAGTGTTTTACAATATCAGGTGAATTATGTAGAAAGAGAGCTCTTATCATTAAATGAAAAAAAATACAGTATAGATGCGGATAAACGCAATTATAATAGCTTGCAGCTTGGATATATTGCAGGGATTGATTTAGATGCTTTCGCATCTAAGAAAGTAGCCTTACACTTATCTACGGTATCATCTTATCTTTCTCAATTGGAAAATTTTCCTTTATTTTCTACTTATAAAGAAAAACCAAAGCAACTCGCTACGAGTTTTGCCGTAGGCATGAAGTTTAAGTTCTAATTATTATTGAGTAAGTCTCTCAAGCATTTTTGTTCTTGCTATTTCCTTGAGTTCTTCTACAGAGTAATTGTTTACATCTATTGGCTCTTCAATATAGCAGTACAATCTACCGGGACACATATCTAGCATTTTATTGATATTATTTCTTTTTTTCATATTGACAAGTGTACATACTATCAAGGGTACATTCATGTCTTTTGCTAATTTAAATGCGCCATCAAAAAAAGGTAAAAGGGGATCATTAGTTTTGTTTCTTGTACCTTCAGGGTATAAGAATACAGAAATTCCTTCATTGAGAACACTTTTCATGTACATAAATGATTTTTTTCTAGATTCCATACTTTTTCTATTAACCAATACTGCTAAATTTCTAGCTATAACTCCAAAAAAAGGCGTTTTTCCTAGTTCTGCCTTTGCCAAATATGTAAATAAATGATGTAATGGAACGGAAGTAGGGTTGGCAAAAATATCCATGTAAGAGCTATGATTTGATACGAGAACATAGCCTTGATTGGGTTTGATGTTTTCTCTTCCGTACGTTTTGAGCATAATGCCTGTAAATAATAAAATAGATGGAGAAGAGATATGTAAACAAAGAAATAGATTAAATTTAATAGATTTTCTTCCAAATATTAAGGAAGAACTGAAAACAATAATGGATGAAATAATGACAATTAAAGCGATAATAATATAGGTGTAAATTGCCCAAATTCCTCTAAAAAGAGATGTTAAAATTGTCATAACTAATTATTTAATTGTTTTTTATACATAGGGATTACATTTTCAAGTCCAAAATAAAGACAATCACTAATCAAAGCATGTCCAATAGAGACTTCTTTTAACTCGGGCATGTGTTCTTTTAAAAAGGATAGATTTACTAGATTTAAATCATGTCCAGCATTAATTCCTAACCCAATACGAATGGAATATTGATAAGCTTCTTTATATCTCAAAATAGCTTTTTCTTTATATAATTCAAAATCTTCAGCATAATATCCTGTATAAAATTCGATACGATCTGCATTGAGTTCTTTGGCTTTTTTGATAAAATCCATATTGGTATCCATAAACAATGACACACGAATATTATGTTCATGGAGCAGGCTTATTGTATTTTTTAATAAATCATAATCCTTTATTGTGTTCCATCCACTATTTGAAGTTAATACGTCAGGGGGATCGGGTACCAATGTACATTGATTGGGCTTTGTTTTTAGAACTAATTCTAAAAAATCAGAAGAAGGAAAGCCTTCAATATTAAATTCGCAATCGGTTTTTGGGAAATGTAAGCCTAAATCTAATACATCTTGATATCTAATGTGGCGCTCATCGGGTCTTGGATGCACCGTAATGCCTTCCGCGCCATATTTGTAACAATCTAATGCAAATTGAAGCACATTTGGATGATTTCCACCCCTTGCATTTCGAATAGTAGCTACTTTATTTATATTTACGGATAGTGATGTATGTCCCATATTCCTCTATTTTTTATTAAATAAAAATGCAAAAACAAACCAGCCTAAAACAATACTCAAGCCGCCAAAAATAAAAGGGAAATTATTTAGGTTTTCACCAAAAAAACCTACAAATATTGGTGGTGCAAACTGTGCTAAGGATTGCATAGATTGATTTATGCCCATGGTTTCTCCCTGATCAGCCTGAGAGGCCTGCTTGGAAACTATAGAGAGTAAATTAGGTGAATTTAAACCTTGGCTCATTGCTATCAAAAAATTACAAATCATGATGCCTTCAATATTTTTTGGAAAAATAAGACACAGTATAAATGTTCCCATTAAAACCATAGTATAATTAATGATAACTTGTGGTTGATACTTTTTTGAAATTTTACGAACCAAAAAACCTTGTGAAAAAATTAGACATATGCCTACCCATCCAAAAATTAAACCAACTGTTTTCTGAGATACATGAAATTTATTATACATAAATACCGAAAAAAATTGCGTAAAAAAGGAAAATCCCAAAGTATTTAGAAATGTAATGGTGAATAATATTCTAAGGTTTACATTTGTAAAAGCTTTGTGAACATTTGTAAATCCTTTGAAAAATGAGATTTTAGTGTCTTTTTTTACAGTTAAGGTTTCTTGAAAAAAGAAATGTACAAATATAAAGTTTAGTAATGCCAAACATGTAGCTAAAATAAAAGGAGTAGATAATGTAAACCAAGATACAATGCTTTCGTCTGATAAAAAGCCTCCTATTAATGGGCCGAAAATAAATCCTAACGCAAAGGCAATTCCAACGAGTGCAAAATTCTTTGGCTTGTCCTCGGAGGAACTTACGTCACTTATAGATGAGAAAAGCACCGATAAGCTACCTCCAAAAAAACCGGGAATAATTCTAGATAAAAATAATAAAAAAAGGCTATGATTGCTGAGTGCTATTCCAAATAACGCATAGCCCACTGCTGTTCCTACAAGCGCAATTTGTATCACTTTTTTGCGACCAATTCTATCGCTCATTACACCAAGTATAGGTGCCCCAAAAAATTGCATAAAACTAAAAGATGCCATCAATAAACAAAAAGTCCATCGAATAGTATTTGTATCGCCTAAATTAGAAAAATAGGAAAGGTGCTTTGTATAAAATAAAGCAGGAATTATTGGAATAATTATACCCACACCCAACATATCTAAAAATGCTGTAAGGAAAATGCTCGTTAGGAAAGTATTTTTGAGTTTCAAATAATTTGGTTTTAAAATTACAATTTTAATGTTTTTTTATTAATTGGTTGCAAAAAAAAAGAGTTGCCCTAAAGCAACTCTTTTAATATCCTCAATATTAGATAATTATTGTGCACATGGAGTTTCGCATAAGCTTCCTTTATCCATTTGTGTTTTTTTGAACTCAAATTTTGCTGGAGAACAAATTCTCATATAGTCTTTATTTTCTATATTTTTAGCTTTTGTGGATTTGGGTTCTAATGATGTTACCTCTTCACTTAAGTAAAAATACTCTGGTTGTTTATTCGAATAATCTATAAAATATCCTCTCATACTGAAGCTTGATTTATCACTAGGTATTGGGAATGAAAATAATTTTCCTTTTACATGTTTGCCAGATGCAATGTAACATTTATCTACAATTACATATGGTTTTATTTGATCCGCTTTTACACCTACTAATTTAACTAAAACATTCTTTTGTGTAATAGGCATAGGTTTCAAAAGTCCGAACATTTGTCCTAAGAATTTTGTAGATACTACATATGCTTTTTTAGCTTCGTCGTAGCTCAAAGAATTAATTGTATCTAATGTCCAATTTTTATGATTTGAATACAAGCGAATCTCAGGGTCGTACTCCCCAGGTATAAATACTTTTACGGGATTGTTTGTATTCATGGTTATTTCTTCATTTCCTTGAGAAAAGTTAAGAGAATAAGCGCCTAGCATTAATAGAGTTTCTTTTCCACTTCTAGTTTGAATATTCTTTTTGATAATATCATAATTTTTTGTGTAGTCTTTGAATTCAAATTCAAAAGGCTCTTTACTACTTGTAGAAAAACAATATTCTGGTACTTCTATTACTACACAATTGGTAGATTTTATAATTTTTATACCATCATTTTGAAAATTACCATTTGATAATTCGGGTCCTAATTCAGTAACTTTTCCACTGAAAGCTTGACTGGAATTATTTGTGCTATTATTTGAAGATTCTTTGGAGCCATTTGCAGCGTTAGATTCATTCTTTGTACCATCAGCATTTGGAATCTCATCATCCATTAATTTAAATAATACGCTAATTTCAGTCCTTCTATTTTTTGCTCTCCCTTCAGCTGTGTTGTTATCCCCTATAGGATTGGAAGTGTAAAAACCCCCATATATGATGTTCTTTTTGTTTACCCCTTTATCTACAAGATAATTATATACATTTAATGCTCTAAATTTGGAAACAATTTTATTCAATGATAATGAACCAATATTACAAGTATATCCTTTTACATCTACATTATAAGTCTGAGATGCCTTGATTACCAAAACAATTGAATCTAATTTCATTTTATGAGCATTTGTGAGCTCTGTTTTTCCTATTGCAAAGAAAAGGTTTTCTTTCAGTGTGCTTACTTGTGAATTTAAATTCTGAAGTAATGAACAAAATAATGTGATTAATAAGATGCTTTTTTTCATTTTTATTTTTTTTTTATTATCAAAATTATTATATCTATAACAAAAGAATAACTTGAATAGTATTTTTATGTATTATAATATAATGCAAATTTATAATATAATGCGTTTATTTGAAAATATATTATTAACAATAAAGTGTTTCTATTGTATCGGAATATTTAGATTCAATAATTTTTCGTTTAATTTTGAGTGTAGGTGTTAATTCTCCTCCTTCAATAGTCCACTCTTTAGCCAATAGTTTGAATTTTTTTATTTGTTCTACATGATTAAATTCTTTGTTGTATGCAGCTAAGATTTTGTCTATTTTTTTGTTCACCCATTCATTGTTTACCCATTCGTCGGTTAGAAAATCTATACTTAACCCTTTGATACTGGCCCATTTTTCAAAATTAATTTTAGATGGATGTATCAATGCGGAAACAAATTTTCTATCATTTCCAATTACGGCTATTTGTTCAATATACTTACTTTCTTTTACTTTATTTTCAATTACTTGTGGAGCCACATATTTTCCTCCACTTGTTTTGAATAATTCTTTAGCTCTATCCGTAATTTTTAAGAATGTGCCGTCTATAAGTTTTCCAATATCGCCTGTGTAGAACCAGCCTTCTTTGATAGAAGCTTGGGTAGCTTCTTCATTATTGTAATATCCCATCATCACATTGTCTCCTTTTACTAAAATTTCACCCTCTTCTGGATGCATGCCTTCCCTGTGCTCAAATCTAATTTCTGTATTTGGGAGAATTCGTCCTACGGTGCCAAACTGAGAACCTTCTTTCGAAAAACGATTGTATGAAATAACCGGCGAAGTTTCGGTCAATCCATATCCTTCTCGAATTCGGATGCCAATGGCTTCAAAAAAATAACCAAGTCTAGGCTGAAGTGCTGCAGCACCTGTAACAATACTGTCTATATTTCCGCCCAATGCTTCGCGCCATTTACTAAAAATTAGTTTATCTACAATGTAAAAAGATAGGCCTTTATTACCTCTATATTTACTAGCCACATCAATAGCCCAATAATAAAGCATTTTTTTAAACCCTGAAAATTCCTGACCTTTAGCTATAAGTCCTTCATATATTTTTTCTAATAATCTAGGAACACAGCTGAAAAAATGTGGTTTTACCTCCGCTATATTTTCTTTTAATTTTTCCAAACTTTCGGCATAATATACTTCTACAGCATTATGAAAATATACATAGGTAACTACACGCTCAAAAATATGACATAGAGGTAAGAAACTTAGTGTTCTGCTACCTTTATGTATCGGTAAATCATTAACGTTATTTACATTAAATAAAATGCTCTTGTGATTGAGCATTACACCTTTTGGATTGCCTGTGGTGCCAGATGTGTAAATAATCGTGGCTAAATCATCGCTTTTTATTTTTTGGCTAATTGGTGCAATTGCTTCAATAGCAGAATCTTTTGCTATTGCTAAAAATTCGTCTACATGTTTACATCCCTCAACGGAATCAAATGAATAAATTTCTTTAAGACTTGGGATATTTTGTTTGATTTCTAGTATTTTTTTGAAAATAACTTCATCAGATACAAATATAAGCTTTGCTTCGCAATTATTTAAAATAAATTCAAAGTCATTTTTACTACTAGTAGGGTATATTGGTACGTTTACAAGGCCTACTTGCATCATTCCATTATCACAAAAATTCCATTCAGGTCTGTTGTTTGAAACAAGAGCTATTTTATCTCCAGGCTCCAAACCAAAAGCTATAAAGGCTCTAGAATATAAGTCTACATTCTCTTTGAATTCTTTAGAGCTAAAATGCTTCCATACACCATCGTATTTATACGAAAGTGCTCTTTCTATAGGATTTACTTCTGCTTGGATTGTTACAAAATCAAATAATCGATTGGCTATCATAGTATAAATTTAAAATTTTGTGAATTGACAAATAAATCCTCCCATCAATATCGAGCTTAATGCCCAATATCCAAAGGTTATGAGGATATATTTTATGCTCTTTTTTTCAAATAATGAATTAATAGTAATAATGGGTAGGTAAGTAAAAATACTAGCTATTAATCCATGAAATGCACCATGTTTAAAGG
>JBEIDU010000036.1:0-18690 GCA_040383345.1 Chitinophagales bacterium
CATTATAACCCCCCTCAGATATTTCCGAAACGGAGTGCAAAGATAATGCGCTTTTTTTTATTCATCCAAACTTTTTTTCGATTTCCCCTTTTTTTATTCAATTACTTTGCACAATTATCTCATTTCCAATAAGAAAAAAAATTATTTTTTTAGCTTTAAAGTCCATTCAAAATCCATTTTTGATACAATATCGCCCATCTCATCTATTCCAATTGAAGAAATCCATATTGTTTTTGATATATTTTCTTGAATACATTCTCGAATAATGTCTGCAATCTTTTCGCCATCTTCACAAGTAAAAGTAATTAACCCCTTAGCTTTTTTAGAAAAGCTAGATTTATTATTCAATACTAACATAGATATAGATTGACCACTTTCTTGAATTGCTTGCATCATCAATACGCCTGTAGTTAGTTCAGCGGCCATAGCCTGAACTGCAAAATACATGGATTGAAAGGGATTTTGATTTATCCAACCATGTTTAACAACTGCAACACATTTATGTGTATCAATATGTTTTACTCTAACACCTGCTATAAATGCAGAAGGTAGTTTGAACATTAAAAACAAATTCAAACTACCTTCCGAAAATTTCATAAAATTATTTTTATTAATTTAATTTTTTCATTGCTATCCCAAGCGCTACTTTTTGAAGTTCCAATGGTGATGTATTTTCTTTATGGGCTTCAATCAAAGCATTTTTAATAATTGATGAGACATCTTCAAAAATAGCATCTTCAGTAAGCGCAATATTTGGTTGCATCAAATAAGCAAAAACACGCGCCATGCCACAATTCGCAATAAAGTCAGGAACAACACTGCATTTTGTATCGGCATATTGAGCCAATTCACCATAGAATACTTCTTCGTCTTGAAAAGGAACATTAGCACCACAGCTCATTGTTTCAAGTCCTGCAGATAACATTCTGTTTAATTGTTCTTTTGTAACAATTTTGGAAGCTGCCGCGGGGATGAATATATCTGCTTTTATATCCCAAATTCTATTTTGAGTTTCTTCTACAGATAATAAATTAGCGTGCGTCAAGGCATTTCCATGTCTATTTGCTAATAAATCTTTTATTTCCTCTACACCTATCCCTTCTTTGAAAATCAATCCGCCATCTTTATCTACTATACCTACAATTTTAACACCTTGTTGTGCCAAATAATAAGCAGCAGCTCCAGCAACATTTCCCCAACCTTGAATAATGGCTCTTTTTCCTTCTGTATTTATATTTTTATATATAGCATAAAAATGTTTTACAGCTTCTGATACTCCGTATCCTGTAATTAAGTCTGCTACTAATTGTTTTCTATTTGAGAAAGGATTGTATTTAGTAGATTTTACTTCCAACTCAACACCTTCTTGCAATTGTTTTATTTGTATCGCTTTTTGTGCGGGATCGGGATTGAAGTGCCCCACAACAATACCTTCTTGTGGGTGTCCTAATCCATATTTTTCGGTAATAGGAATTACATCTTTAACTTCATCTACATTCATATCGCCACCGGTGCCATAATAATTTTTAAGCATAGGTACTACTCGTTTGTACCATTTGTTCAAAACTAATTCTTTTCTTGGATCTTTTGGATCAAAATTGATACCTGATTTGGCTCCTCCAATTTGAGGTCCGGCTACAGTAAATTTAATTTCCATAGTTTTTGCTAAAGATAGTACTTCGTCTTTTGTACATCCCAATCGCATACGAGTACCTCCACCAGCTGCGCCACCACGAAGCGAATTGATTACCACCCATCCTTCAGCACCTGTTTCATCATCTTTCCATTCAAATACAATTTCAGGTTGTTTTTCTTTATATTTTTTTAACTGTTCTATCATATAAATTATATCAAAATTATTCTACACTTACTAATATTGGCATTAACAACATTAATGTACTTTCATTTTCTTCTTCATTTACAGGGAAAATCAATCCCGCTCTTGAAGGAGTAGACATTTCAAATGTTATATCTTCAGTATGAATAGTTTGAAGTATTTCACCTAAATATTTTGAACTGAATCCGATCGTCATATCATCACCTGTATAACTTATGGGTTGTTCTTCATTTCCACCACTTGCAAAATCTAAATCTAAAGCAGAAGCAATCAATTTGCTTCCCTCAATTTTAAAAGAAACTTGATGCGTTGTTTGATTGGTAAGAGGTGCCAATCTTCGTAATGTATTGAGTAGTCCTTCTCTTCCAACTGTCATTTTATTAGGATTATCAGGAGGTATGACATTATTGTATTCAGGGAAATTTGCATCAATAAGTCTACAAATAATATATAAATTTCCAAACTTAAATGCACAATTGGTTTTATTGAAGGTTAGCTCTACGTCACCTGGAACACTAGACAATAATGATTTTAATTGTCCTAGAACTTTTTTAGGTAAAATAAAGCTAAATGTATTATTTGTTTTTACATCGCGACGAGTATATCGCACTAATTTCTGAGCATCAGTCGCAACAAAAGTAGCGCTATCTTGATCAAATTGACAGAATAAACCAGTCATAGCTTTTCGTTGTTCATCATTTCCAATAGCGAATGAAGTAGTATTAATAGCTTTCAATAATGCATCTGCACCAACCATTACACTATTTGTATCTGCTATTTCTGGAATTTTTGTAAATTCATTTGCATCGAAACCTGCTAATTTATATTTTCCATTACTTGAATTGAATTCAACCGACTTTTCATCAACATTCATATTGATCAGAAGAGGTTGTTCTGGCATAAATTTCAATGTTTCCAACATTTTTTTTGCCGGAATAGCCATAGAACCCTCATCATCACTATCCACTTCTATTTCTATTTTCATAGAGTTTTCAATATCAGAAGAAATTGCAGTCAATTTACCTTTTTCAAGTTTAAGTAAACTATTATCAAGTATAGAAATAATATTATTGGTACCGATAAGACCTGATATTTTGCTCAAGCCATCGTAAAGTGTTTTTGAAGATACTGTAAATTTCATTTTTTTTGATTTATTTAATCTGCAAATATATGATTTTCTATTCTTTTATTGCAAGCTTTTTTTAAGAAAAGTAATTTTAGGAATACTCAAAGTAGTATAAAAAAACTATTTAGAAATTATATAGAAACAGAACTTGACATTCTATTCTTAGCTAATAGATAGGTTACGGCCATTCGAACAGCCACACCATTTTCAACTTGATCCAATATAATGGATTGAGAACTATCTGCTACTTCGCTACTAATTTCCACCCCTCTATTTATGGGGCCTGGGTGCATAATTGTAGTATTTTTCCCATATTTATGAAGCGTATCTATATCTACACCAAAGTACTTTGAATATTCATTCAATGAAGGGAAATAAGAAGCATCGGCACGTTCAAGCTGAATTCGAAGCATATTGGCTACATTGGCCCATTGTAAAGTATCTTGAATGTCATATGATACTTGTACGCCTAATTGCTCAATACCTTTTGGAATCAATGTGGGAGGTCCACAAAGTCTGACATTTGCTCCTAATTTTGTAAGACAAAAAATATTGGATAACGCAACACGAGAATGTACAATATCCCCTACGATTGCTATATTCAGGCCTTTGAAGTCATTAAATTTTTCTTTTATTGAAAAAGCATCAAGGAGGGCTTGGGTAGGGTGTTCATGAGTACCATCACCGGCATTAATTATAGATGCATCAATATTTTTTGAGAGAAACACTGGAACTCCAGGACTAGAATGACGAATAACAATCATATCTACTTTCATAGATAAAATATTATTTACTGTGTCTATGAGTGTTTCTCCTTTTTTAACCGATGAATTTGAAGCTGCAAAATTAATAATATCAGCAGAAAGTCTTTTTTGAGCTAATTCAAAAGATAGTTTAGTCCTTGTACTGTTTTCAAAAAATAAATTAGCTATAGTGATATCTCTTAATGTAGGTACTTTTTTTATAGGTCTATTAATAATTTCTTTAAAATGAGTAGCTTGATTCAATACGATTTCAATATCTTCTTTTGATAATTGTTTGATGCCTAATAAATGTTTGTGTTCAAAACTCATTTTTAAATAGTTATACTCTTTTTATGATCCAATGATATCTACTCTATCTTTCTGATTATCTATATCTAAATATACTTTCACTTTTTCACTCTGAATGCTATCAATTGTTTTTCCTATATATTTAGCTTGTATTGGAACATTTCTATGCAATTTGCGATCAATTAAGGCTAATAATTCAACATCATTAGGTCTTCCAAAATCCATAAGAGCATCCAATGCTGCTCGAATAGTTCTACCTGTATATAGTACATCATCAATTAAAATAATATTCTTATTCTCTATTGAAAATGGCATTGAATTTTCTCCCAAAGGTGTAACCTCATTTTTCAGATGTATATCATCCCTATATAAGGAAATATCTAATATACCAAAAGGAATAGTTTTTTGAAGTTTGGCTTCCAAAATAGCATGAATTTTTTTGGACAATGCTATACCTCTTGGCTGAATTCCAACAATAATACTATTTGTAAAATCTATATGATTTTCTATTAATTGGCATGCCAAGCGATGCAAAATCAATTGGATCTGCTCGCTAGTCAATATAGTTTTTTCAAATTCTACATATGATCGTATATCCATCGTTGCCAAGGAATTTTACTTAATATCAAAACAATTGCTACTAAATAAAACCAAAAATTAAATTTATTCTTTTTTATTGCTGTACTGGCTTTTTTTACTTTGATATAACCTATTGATAAAATGACTATAGCAATAATATTGATTAAAGGATGCTCCAAGGCTAATGACCTTAATCCTGAATCCTTCATTACAATTGCAGTGTTTGAGAACAATTGAGTAGACCATCCATTTAAATACCATAGCACTAATCCTACTAACAATTGAACGTGAGAGGCAATGAATGCTAATTGTGCAAGACTAAATTGCGTACTTGAATATTCGTCTTTTTTATAATTTGATACTGCATAAATAACAGAAACGGTGGTAGATACCAAAAATAAATACGCCAAAAACGAATGTAAATGTTTTACGAAAATTTCCATATTTATTTAATTTATTTTGCAAATATAACAACATTTATTCTAAAATCAACTTTAAAAAAATATTATTTTCATTTTCAGAAATTTTAACAAAATAAAGGCCTCGAGGTAAAAAACAAACATCCAATTTAATTTTATCTTTGACCCGATATTCTGAAATTTTTTGTGATAATAAACTCCAAATCTCAATTTCAACATCTTTATTTAAAAAATTTTCTATATTCAAGATTTGATTCGCTGGATTTGGGTATAACTTTACTTTTGAATTTAATAAACTTTGAATACTCCATGCACCATATATACAAGACCCATCATTCATATTGGCTATAGGATTGTAATTTATAGCATTCGTATCAGTACAACCATAAACTTTTGCGATGCAAATTCCACCTGAAACATTGGCTAAATTATCATAATTGATGCAAGCGGTATCCATTATGCCATATCGTTTTTTGATACAAGTGCCATTATCAATATTTGCTAATGAATTGTAATTGATACTTGCGGTATCGGTACAGCCATAAACTTTTGCGATACAAGAATCTTGACGATGAAAATCTATGGTGCTGTCATAATTAAAGGCACTTGTGTCTAATTTACAACCAAATCTATAATTATACTTTAAAGTTTGAAAGACATTTAGCTTTCCACTTCCGTACGTATTATTTTCAACAAATGATAAGAAGCTATCTCTACGAGCATTTTTTCTTATTAAATATGCTATTTCTGAATGTGACAAATTTTTATCTTTTTGAAAAATCAAAGCGATAGCACCTGCAACAACAGGAGCCGACATAGAAGTTCCCCCATTAACAGAATAATAAGACGACACATCCAATTTTCGCCTATTACTTATCAAGAAACTCGCTCTAGTATTAAAATCAACTGCAGCAAATGTACCGCCACCTGGCGCACTTATTTCAGGCTTCATTAATCCTTTTCGGGTTGGTCCTTTGCTAGATGAAGAGGCTATCTCTCCCCTTTTACCGCCTATATAACGATAAATTGTATCCACATCAATTACGCCTTCTTTATTTACAAAATTTCCAACAGAAATAATATGGGGGCTACACTGAAATCCCGAACAAATTGAAATATCATTATCGGGAATTTTGTATTTACCTATTTCAGGACAAACAGAAACTGAAGGTAAAGGACTTATAAGAGGATTGGATGTAGTTTGTAAGCTACTATTAACCCACATATCCAATTTTCCACCACCATAAGCAGCAAAACGCCATAATAAATTAGTTTTGGATGTTTGAATAAAAATTTCGGTACGAATTCCACCTATTTCTTTCTCACAATAAATTTGAATAATACCTTGTGTATCGCCTAAAAAGCCAATACAAGGAATATTAATTTGATAAAAACCTTTAGACATTACACTATCAAAAAATAGGGACTTAAGATTATAGGAATAAAATTGAGATTTGGGCGCTAGTGTCACCAATGTATCGGCTCTAATTCCTATTTTTAAATCCTTGAAATCTTGCGTATCGGACCAAAACTTGAAATAAGTTCCTCCCCAAGAAGGTGTTCTAATAAAATCCGTGAAGAAAGTATCATTTAAAGTAGGGTTCATTTGAATATGATGCGGGATATGGGCTGCATTGCCCGCTGCAAAAACGACGGCTCTCCCCTTTTTAGCTTTTATAAGACTATCCACCATAAGTGAAGCAATATCCATGCCATCATGAGAACCATCATACGTCCCTATACTCACATTGATTACACAAGGCTTATTCAACGAATCCGCTTTATTGAATATATATCGAATACCGTCTACTATATTATTTATAGCATTTGCACTATTTTTAATTGAAACAGAAATAATATCCGCTTTTGGGGCTACGCCTCTATAATTTGGATTCATAGTGCCATTCCCAGCTGCATTTCCCGCACTATTTGTACCATGAACACTCAATGATTCGATATGATTACAGGTTTTTGTATCAAAATGACTTTTTTTCCATTCCATACCATAATTAAATCCATAGGGGAAAACACTGTCTTTATTTTGATCCCAGAAAAATAAAATTCTACTGGTACTATCTGCGTTATGAAAATCTCTGTGGCGCCATTCCAATCCAAAATCTACAATGCCTACAATTACACTATCACCCTTATAGGGCTGTAATAAAGGAGAATTCCCAAGATAAGCAGAGTCTATATTGCTATGAATTCGAACAGAATCGGACAACGCAAATATCTTTTTACCGCCGTCTTCAATCTGATATACCCATTTTTGAAATCTTAATTTTTTAATTTCAGCATTTGATGTCCAAACTGAAAAATAATTTCCTATATTTGATGTAATTTTAAAATCATAAGGATGAAGATGTGTATATTTGATAAACGAATCTGAATTTGCATGAAGCAAGATAGGGTATTGATGGTTGTATATTTTTTTATTTAAATCAAAAACAAAAGATTGACTATAAATAATTTTTGATATAAAAAGTAGTAAAAAAATGATCTTAATTCTTAACACGACAACATTTTCATATAATTAAAACAAAAATAATGCAAAAAATTGCAATTTTAGATATAAAATACAATTCCGCTGATTATTGGAAATTGTTACGAATACGAGAAATTGTTTTGAGGCTTCCTCTTTTCATGAGATTTTCGACTGAATCACTTCAATCCGAATCCAATGAATTCATATTTGGAATAAAAGTTGACTCTAAATGGATTGGCTCTTGTCAATACCAACTATTTCCGGAAAAAAAAACAGCAAAAATGCGACAAGTAGCTATTTTAGATTCATTTCAGGGAAAAGGTTATGGAAAAATATTAATTTCTGAATCCGAAAAGTCGATAAAAAAACTTGGAATCAATAAAATTACCTGTCATGCGAGAGTTTCTGCAATTCCGTTTTATGAATCGCTTCATTACCAATGTATTTCAGAAGTATTTGAAGAAGTAAGCATTCCACATAAAAGAATGGAGAAAGAAATATAATGTATTTAAGATACTTTTGAAATACTTATACTTTTATATACAAATACAAAAAAGGAAACTAATCCAAGAATAAAAAAAGGCAACGAAATAATTTTATTTCCTAAATTGAAAAACTCTATAAGCATCCAAGTACTATTGGCCAAGATCCAAAATAATACCGCTAAATTGACCCAAAACTCAATATGCTTTTTGGATTTGTATAAAATGTGTACCGCCATACACAACGTAGGAAGAATCATTATAGCTCCAAAAACTCGAAATTCCATCATCCAAGAGATATCTTTGAACAACCATAATAATATGTGATAATTTTCCATCAATCTGAGTTGCTTGGACATATCTATAACTTTTGTTCTTTAAGAATCAATGCTTCGCCATAAAAAAGTTGTGTAGATTTGACGAAATTTTCAGTTAAATCCGAAACCAAAAATTCATTTTTTAGTTCTTTTTTAGCATCAGAAATTAAATTTTCTTTTTCCAAAATCGATTTCAATTTTTCGGCAACGACTTTTGCGGAATTCAGTAAATGCACGTTTTGATTAAAAAACGTATCAATTTCATTTGCTATTAAGGGATAATGCGTACAAGCAAGAACCAACGCATCAATATTTTCTAACATCGAATGACTCAAATATTCATGAAGAATGGCATGACTTATCTCATTATTGATAAAACTCTCTTCAATCATTGATGCCAATAGCGGTGTAGCCATTGCGGCAAAATCTTGTTCGGGCTTTCTACGTTGAAGTTTACTTTGATATACATTAGAATCTATCGTGCCCCGTGTAGCAATAATTCCTACTTTTTTATAATTTGAAGCTACTATATGCTCCACCATTGGATCAATTACATTTATAATAGGAATTTGACCAAGATATGCTTCTTTCAACTCATCGTATGCTGCTGCCGAAGCCGTATTACATGCGATAACAATGGTTTTACAACTTTTGTTTTCAATTAAAAATTTTGTAATTTTTTTGGAGAACGTCTTGATTAAATCTTGTGATTTCTCTCCATAAGGCATGTGTTCAGTATCACCATAGTATACGATATGTTCGTTTGGTAATAAATGAGAAATGGCATTGGCAACCGTAAGGCCACCAATGCCACTATCAAATATTCCAATGGATTGATTTTTTTGAATCAAACTAGATTATTTTTTTGGAGATGCGGGCGCTGGAACAACAGCTGGTGCAGTCAATGATATACCCATTTTTGTTTTTGTAGCTGCAGTGATATCATCCGAAGTAGGATATACAATTAATCCTCCACCAGACACATCAAATACATGAGAATAACCTTTTTCTTTCGCTACCATTTCAATATTTTTCTTTGCTTTTTCAATAATAGGCACAGACAAATCCTGCTCCATTTTTTGAACTTCTTTTTGAGCAGCTTGTTCAAAGCTTTCAATTCTTTTTTGCAAATCTTGCAATTCTTTAACCTTTGCTTCTTGGATAGCTGTCATAGCTTTTGTATCAATATTTTTCAAAGCTTCTGCTTTTGTTTGATAATCTTTGTACATGGTTTCCAATTGTTTTGACAATTCATTTTGCTTTTCTTGAATTTTTCCTTGCAATGCTTTTGTTTCAGGCATTGAAAATACTAATTCATTTGAGTTTACTGTAGCCATTTTTTGAGCAAATACACTTGTCAAACTAATTGTAGCTAATAAAATTAAGATGCTTTTTTTCATTTTTATTAATTTTTTGATGATTTTTTATATTTAAAATTGAAGTGCAATAATAATACTTTTTTCTTAATATCCCATAGCTTTTACAACTTGGTCGCTAATATTTAATTTTGAATTATTATATACAATTGAATTTCCATTATTTTTATCTAAAACAAGATCATACCCTTTAGATTCAGCTATTTTTTTCACCTCATCAAACATTTGATTTATAATTGGTTGAATTAACTCTTGACGCTTTTTGAATACATCACCATTGGGGCCAAATCGTTGTTTTTGCATCTCGGACACCTCTTTTTCTTTCTTTTCTACTTCAGCAATTTTATCTTGTTTCATTTGTTCGGTATATAATGCTTGTTCGGATTGAAATTTTTTGTATAACACATCAAGCTCCTTCATTTTCCCTTCTATTTCTTTTTGCCAATCCAGACTTTGTTTATCTAGTTTTTCTTTTGCTATTTTATAAGAACTTACCTTTTCCAAAATAAATTCACTTTCAATAAATGCAATTTTTTGAGCATAAGTACTCCAAGAGAACCCTAATGTTAGAACTAATAATATTATTTTTTTCATATTGAGCGATGATTTTGAATTTTTAGATAGATAATAATAACTTTAAGTTTAATTTATTTTTCATTTTTAAGCAATAACATACCATCAAATAGAAATAGAGGTTACTAAAAATGATAACAAAGGAGTTAATTTCAACCTAACTCGCCAACGAAAATGTATTATTTTTTTCAAACAATTCATGGGCTATTTTACTATCTACAGTTATAGTTTTCGACTTACTCTCTGCGCTATCATACATCAATTCTGTCATAATAACTTCACAAATAGAACGCAACCCTCTTGCACCTAATTGATACTCCATTGCTTTATCAATTATAAAATCTATAGCATTATCCTTAAAAATAAGCTTTTTACCCTCATATTCAAACAATTTTACATATTGCCTTACAAGGCTATTTTTAGGCTCGGAAAGTATCTTTTTTAAAGCTTCTCTATCCAATGGTAATAATGATACAACTACTGGCAATCTTCCCAACAACTCTGGGATTATTCCAAATTTCTTAATATCAAGAGCATTCACTTGCTTAAGCAATTCATTCTCTATAATTTCTTTTTTAGAATTCATACTTTTTTTGAATCCTAAAGTATTTTTATTCAATCGACCTCCAACAATTTCTTCGATGCCTTCAAATGCACCTCCACATATAAACAAAATGTCTTTTGTATTTACTTTGAGCATAGGCTGTTCTGGATGTTTTCTACCTCCTTGGGGAGGCACCATTACTTCGCTACCCTCTAAAAGTTTAAGAAGTCCTTGTTGAACACCTTCGCCCGAAACATCTCTAGAAATAGATACATTTTCACCTTTTCTAGCTATTTTATCTATTTCATCTACAAAAACGATTCCTTTCTCCGCTTTTGCAATATCATAATCACAGTTTTGGAGCAATCTTGTAATAATACTTTCAATATCTTCGCCTACATATCCACTTTGTGTAAATGTAGTAGCATCGGCAATTGCAAAAGGAACATTAAGCAATTTAGCAACGGTTTTTGCTAAAAGTGTTTTGCCCGTTCCGGTATTACCAACCATCAATATATTTGATTTTTCTATTTCTACTTCATCTTCAGCTATTAACTGTCCTATTCGTTTATAATGATTATATATAGCCACACTGAGCACTTTTTTTGCATAATCTTGTCCAATAATATACTTGTCTAAATATGCAACTATTTGTTTTGGAGATTTGTCAAATGAAAAAGTGAATTGATTGGATGATTTATTCTTAGTTTTGGATTGTCCCAAAGCCTCATCAATAATTTCTTTAGCAAAAGTGGTACAAGCATCACAAATTTGAGCTTCTAGTCCATTAAGCAGCATCGCTACTTCATTAGCTTTCTTGCCACAAAAGTAGCATTTATCTTTTAGCTTACTAGCCATCTAAATGAATTATTTTCTTTGTAAAACTTCATCAATCATTCCGTATTCTTTCGCTTCTGCAGCACGCATCCAAAAATCACGATCACTATCAGCTCCAATTTTATCTATTGTTTGCCCCGAATGATTAGCTAGAATTTCGTATAATTCTGTTTTGAGTTTATTTATTTCAATAACCGTATTTTCGATATCGCTAGCCATTCCGCCAGCACCACCTAGAGGCTGATGTATCATTACTCTTGCATGAGGCAATGCGGTACGTTTTCCTTTTTTTCCTGCACATAACAAAACCGCTGCCATTGATGCTGCCAATCCGGTACATATTGTAGCTACATCGGGATTGATATACTGCATGGTATCATAGATTCCAAGACCTGCATAAACAGAACCACCAGGCGAATTGATATATATTTGAATATCACTTTTAGCATCCGTACTTTCCATAAATAGTAACTGCGCTTGAATAATATTTGCTACATCATCATAGATAGGAACACCTAAAAAGATAATGCGATCCATCATCAATCTACTAAAAACATCCATTGCTACAGCATTCATTCTTCGCTCTTCGATAATATTAGGTGTAATATAATCATTGATAACGGGAGAGGTAGCCTGCCATATAAAATCGTTAACGAATTTATCGTTTATTTTGCTATGTTTGGTTGCATATTTTACAAATTCTTGACCTAAATGTTCCATATTCAATGTAGATTAATGATTTAATACTTGATTTATTGAAAATTATTTTTCGTTTCTCTTGGCACTTTCAGCCACAAACTCTTCTTCTGTCATTAAAACAGTTTCTGTTTTGACACTTTCTGCCATTTTGCTCAACAATTTCTCATCCAAAATAGTTTCATAAACTTTTTGAACTTGTTTTTGATCTTTCATAGATTCTTTTACAAATCCTTCAATTTGAGCTGGATCTGGGGTATAACCAGATTGGGCGAAATAGCTGTAATAACGATTTGCAAACTCTTGTTTAATTTCTTCAAATTCAACTTTGATTTCATTTTGAGTAGCAAATTGATTGGAAACGACATCCCATTTTACTTGTTTTTCGATATTTGACATTTCTTTTTCTACCGTTTCTGGAGTCAAATTATTATCTTTTTCACTTACCAACCATTTTTTCATAAACTCCATTGGCAAGTCCATTTTATAATCTTCAATGATATATTTATATATATCTGTATATAGATAATTCTTAGAAATATTTACATACTGAGCTTTGATTTCATCACTCAAAAACAATTTTAGTTCTTCCAAAGTTGTTTTATTTTCATCTCTAGTAATTAGTTTTATTTGATCAGCAGTCAACTCTTTTGGGACTACAGTTGTTTTTACATTTGTGATTTCAAAGGTCAAACTTTCATTTTCCAATGCAGGATTTAATATTTCATCAGCTTTTAAATTAAAAACAAATTTTTTGATATCTAATTTTTCATTATTAATCAAATCAAATACTTTCCCTTCTAATTTATCCCCTACCTTTTTTCGCAAAAACGCTTTTGAACCAGCTTTTGTGAGGTCATTTGTGCTACAAAATGAATCTGAAGTATATTCTTTACCATCTGTCAATTTGAAATATATAGTATCATTTTCTTTAATGGGATCTTTAGTATCTTCTAATTTTTGGAAATATTTTGTAACATTTTCCATTTCTTTTTCTACTATACTTGCATCAAATTTTAATTCATATTTTTTGAAAACATGTTTGCCAAATTCAAAGTAATTTCTGGCTGATATCCAATTTCAAATTCAAAAGTATAATCTTTATTTTCTTGCCATTTCAAATCAATTTGCTCCTGACTTTCAGAAGGAATTGGTCTTCCAAGCATTTTAATATTATTTTCTTTGATAAATTTATCTAAACTTTGATCAATCAACGCATTAATTTCCTCTGCTAAAATTCCATCACCATACATTTTTTTTACCATTCCAACAGGAACCATTCCTTTTCTAAAACCTTTAACATCAACTGTTTTTGAATATTTTTTAACTTTATTCTCAAAACCTGGTAAATAGTCATCTTTTTGAATTTGAACTTTTACAACATCGTTTAAAAGTGCTTTTGATTCTTTAGTAATTTGCATATTGTTTATAATTATATTAATTTTTTTTTAAAATAAAAAAAACGCAGATGAATATATTGACAATTTCCATCTGCGTTCATTCATCAAGTTGGTGCGGGCGGAGGGACTCGAACCCCCATGCCGCGAAGCACTAGATCCTAAGTCTAGCGTGTCTACCAATTTCACCACGCCCGCTTTCCTTAAATTTTGGAGTGCAAATATACTAGATTTTTTTTATTTAATATGTTTTTTTTATTTTTTGAAACATTTGATTATACAAAAAAATAACGCTATTCAAAATCAACCTATTGTCATAGATCTTCACTATATTTGCGAAGAATTTAATAGTTTTTATCAATGAATTTACAACAATTAGAATACATAATAGCCGTGGATCAATTTAAGCATTTTAGCAAAGCTGCTTTACATTGCAATATTACACAAGCTACACTTAGCATGATGATCAAAAAGCTAGAGGAAGAGTTAAACATAGTCATATTTGATCGAAAAATGAGTCCAATTATAACAACTGAATTGGGAAAAGAAATAATTATAGAAGCAAAAAAAGCCTTATTCCATTCAAAAGAAATAGTTGCATTGGCAAAATCTAAAGAACATAAAGTAGAAGGAAAGCTTCGCATGGGTATTATTCCAACTATTGCTAATTCATTATTGCCCAAAATTCTATTCCCCTTGATGGATGCCTATCCTCTATTAGAATTAGAACTATTCGAAATTACTACACATAATATAATTAGACAACTAAAGGAGGGCACTATAGACGTGGGAATTCTATCAACACCTATACAAGATGAACAGATTGAAGAATCTATTCTCTATTATGAAACTTTAATGGTTTATGGCAATCTAAGCAATGATAAAAAATATATTTTGCCAGAAGAACTAGCCAAACAACCGCTTTGGATGCTGGAAGAAGGACATTGTATGCGTGACCAAGTAATACAATTATGCCAAATTAATAATGGACATCCGCTTCCTAATAATCTAAAATTTCAAGCAAATTCATTTGAAACCATATTAAATATGGTAGATGTCATGGGAGGACTTACTTTTATTCCCGAGCTATATTATGAAACTTTGTCAAAAGAGCGAAAAGCAAAAGTTATTGAATTTAAGACTCCTATCCCTGTAAGAGAAATCAGTATGGTATATTATCGTCCTTTTGCAAAACTAAGAATGATAGAACAATTATCTATTGATATTAAAAGCATTGTGAATAAAAATTTAAGATCCAATACATACAAAAAAAGCGAAATGGTAATTTTAGAATTTTAAATTACTTTAAAAGATAGCTTTTTGTAGTCTTTTTAAAATTAATAATGTAGTTTTGTATTTTAAATTAAGGCTATAACATAGTTTATTTACTCATTTTGACTATTTTTAATCAAAATAAATCATTTAAAAAAATGGAGAATAAAGAAGATATCATAAAAAACTGGTTGCCACGTTATACCGGGAGAAAATTAGACGGTTTTGGAGAATATGTTTTGATGACCAATTTTATTGGATATGTTGAGTATTTTGCCAATTTATACCAAGTGGAAATTATGGGAAAAGATAAAGCCATGCAAACTGCAACTCACGGCAATATAACCATGATTAATTTTGGAATGGGTAGTCCAAACGCTGCTACTGTAATGGACTTGCTTAAAGCAATCGAACCTAAAGCTTGCCTATTTTTGGGGAAATGTGGGGGATTAAAAAGTAAATTTAATTTAGGAGATTTAATATTACCTATTGCAGCCGTAAGAGGCGAAGGAACCTCAAATGACTATTTCCCTTCCGAATTACCTGCACTTCCTGCTTTTGCGCTTCAAAAAGCCATTTCTACAGCTATAAGAGATAATGACTTAGACTATTGGACTGGCACTGTGTATACAACTAATAGACGTGTATGGGAGCATGATTTAGAATTTAAAGATTATCTAAAAAAACTTCGTGTAGAAGCCATCGATATGGAAACCGCTACAATTTTCACTGTAGGCCATTATAATAAAATTAGAACGGGTGCTTTACTATTGGTGAGTGATCGTCCAATGGAACCGGATGGTGTAAAAACTGAAAAAAGTGACACGGTTGTTACAAAAAACTTTGTAGAAACGCATATTAAAATTGGTATTGATTCGCTCAATCATCTAATTAATAATGGACTGACAATTAAGCACTTGAAATTTTAAAAATTATTTAAATAAAATTAAAAAAGCCTCCAAGTTTCAGGAGGCTTTTTTGGTATATAGAATTTTTATTAAGACCTAATTTGTATAATAAGGCGAAATCATTATATATACCACTACACCTGTAATAGCGACATATAACCATACCGGGAAAATAATTTTCGCAAATTTTCTATGTTTTTGAATTTGATTTGTTAAACCTAAAAATAAAGTCCAAAGAATAAAAGGAAAGCTTAAAGCAGCCAAAACTATATGTGTGATTAATATAAATAGATAGATGTATTTTAAAATACCTTCATCGCCATATTTTGTGTTTTCTGAAATCAGATGATAAAAGACATAATTTAACAAAAATAAGAGTGAAAAGAAGCTTGCATTATATATCATATATTGATGCATTTTTATATTTTTATTTTTAATAAAATAAAATGCTAACACCAATGAAATCGAAACTATTGTATTAAAAATAGCATTGTATAATGGCAAAGAACAAATATCAAACGTAGGAAAATTATCTTTAAAAATATTTACAAACCCTTTAAAAAGATACATAAAAGTAACCAATCCAAGAACAACTATGGTTACAAGACCTACTAAAATTTTAGCTAATTTTTCATTCATAATTTAATTTTTTTTCTTTTCTTTTTTTCTTTTATCTCTTTTTCGCTTAATAACAAAACAATATCGTGCATCATTTTATTAACTTCTACACTATCCGTGCCCATATAATATCCTCTTATATTTCTATTCCAATCAATTAAAACAAATCGTTCGCTATGAAGAAAACCTACTTCACTATCTTCAATATCCACTGGAATTTTAAGACCATTTCTACCAAAATTAAAAACTTCTTGTTGATTTGCTCTTAAAAAATACCATTTACTCAAATCTGCATTATGCTTAGAAGCATAGTCCGTTAAAGAAGATAAACTATCTCTATCAGGGTCTATTGTATAACTAAAAATTTTAAAATTATTATTTCTAGATAAATTTGTAAATACGCGTTCCATTTGTTGATTCATAATAGGGCAAATAGATGGGCATTGCGCAAAGAAAAATTCTACAACACTTACATTTCCAATCATTTCTTCAGTAGAAATAGATATTCCATTAGCATTAGTAGCCGAAAAATTAGGCACTTGATGATATATCGTATCCATTTTTCCACTAATATTTTTCACATCAATAGGCCACATAGGTCTTGGTGATGCTGAATTACTAAAATTATTTCTATTCTTAAAATATACAAAAAATACAACAGGTATTAATGCAATAATTATAAATGCAATAAATTTAGCGATAGACTTATTTACCATGATATATTTTTAACAAAAAAAGGACGTAAAAATAAAATTTGTACGTCCTTCCTTATATTTTTTTACAATAAATATTAATGATGTTTTGTTACACTTTTATTTTGTTCAATTACCGCTGGATGAGGGTTTTCTCCAAAACGATTTTTATTCATTTTATTCCAGCTATCTCCATCATACATAAAGGATATAATCATCCAAATCAATAATGTAAAAGGAATCGTAATCGTAAAGATGAACGCTTTTTTCTCATGTTTTACGTGCATAAATACAGCCATAATATATACCGCTTTTATCAAAGAAGCTGCTACTAGGAATAATCTCAATGCCCATAAAGGCCATCCTGCAGGTATTAATGATTTTTCGTAATAAATTGCAAAAACAACCTCTACAATTGTAACTACTGATAATAAAATAGTAGTTTTCCAAACATCTGTTTTATGATGCTCATACTCATGCTGAGTCATTGCCAAATGATTTTCTAATTTTATATTTTCTTCGTGGTGTGCCATAATTATATCTTTTAAATTACAATATTTTTATATTTTATATTACATTAAGTAGAAGGCTAAGAATACATATACCCATACTAAATCTACAAAGTGCCAGTATAATCCTATTTTTTCTACCATTTCATAGTGCCCCAAACGATCAAAATCTCCTTTTGCTGTTTTCAACAATAAATAAAGATTCAATATTACTCCTCCTAATACGTGAAGTCCGTGAAAACCTGTAATTGTAAAAAAGAATGAACCAAATTGTTTTGCTACCAATCCATTTTCTCCTGCAAAATCAGATGGCATTGAAGTCATCGTCATTCCATGTTCAATTAAGTGAGACCATTCAAAATACTGACATAATAAAAATAAAATACCAAACAAAATTGTAGGTATTAAATTTTTAATTACACCTTTACGGTTCATCATAGCTCCTTCTTGAACAGCTCTCACCATAGTTACAGAACTAATTATCAATATAAATGTCATGATACTCACAAATACCAATGGTAAATCTTTTAAATGATCTAGACCAGGAATAGGAATGGAACTAAAGACTTTTGAAGCTTTTGGCCAAGCTTCTGAATTTGTCATTCTTAACGTAGCATATGATACTAAAAAAGCAACGAATGTAAATGTATCTGATATTAGGAAATACCACATCATTAACTTACCGTAGCTAGCCTTCATTGGCTCTACTCCACCATTCCATGAACTTTTGTCTAAAGTTGTTGTTTGTGCTGACATATTAATAACTATTTATATATAACAAATTTAAAAAATAAATAAATAAAAACCCAAACCAAACCTATAAAATGCCAATACTGTGTCAACATACTAAAATGTAATTTAGCATTTGAAGTGTTTTTATATGGATTTTTGGTATAAGTAAGAGCTACTATTAGAAACAATATAAAAATTCCAATAACATAATGAAATCCATGAAATCCAGAACAAAAAAA
>JBEIDU010000037.1:0-18446 GCA_040383345.1 Chitinophagales bacterium
CGAAAGCGTTAAGTATTCCACCTGGGGAGTACGTCCGCAAGGATGAAACTCAAAGAAATTGGCGGGGGTCCGCACAAGCGGTGGATTATGTGGTTTAATTCGATGATACGCGAGGAACCTTACCAAGGCTAGAATGCAAGGGGAATATAGGGGAAACTCTATAGCTCGCAAGAGCCGCTTGCAAGGTGCTGCATGGTTGTCGTCAGCTCGTGCCGTGAGGTGTTGGGTTAAGTCCCGCAACGAGCGCAACCCCTGTCGTTAGTTACCATCATTCAGTTGGGGACTCTAGCGATACTGCCTGCGCAAGCAGAGAGGAAGGAGGGGACGACGTCAAATCATCATGGCCTTTATGCCTTGGGCTACACACGTAATACAATGGTAAGGACAAAGAGCAGCTACTTGGCGACAAGATGCGAATCTCAAAAACCTTATCTCAGTTCGGATTGGAGTCTGCAACTCGACTCTATGAAGCTGGAATCGCTAGTAATCGCAGATCAGCCATGCTGCGGTGAATACGTTCCCGGACCTTGCACACACCGCCCGTCAAGCCATGGGAGTTGGGTGTACCTTAAGACGGTAGCCGAAAGGAGCTGTCCAAGGTAAAACCAGTGACTGGGGCTAAGTCGTAACAAGGTAGCCGTATCGGAAGGTGCGGCTGGAATACCTCCTTTTTAGAGGCTTCAACCTCGATTTGTTCTACACTTCTCGTTTTTTATTTTCAATATAATATTAGAATTTATAAAAAAGCCTCACTTCAATAAGTGAGGCTTTTTTTGTTTGTACAAATGATAAGATATTAGATTTGAAATTATTTCTGTATGAATATGATTTAACACGTAGGTATTACTTACCAAAGTTAGCAAGATTACTACCGTTTTAATATAATAGTTATGTGCCTGTTTTAATAGAATTAAAATTCAATTGGAACAAATTTTAACCTGTTCGAATGTTTAGATATATAAAAAATAAATATTTTAAGCTAATTCCAATGGGACTTCCATTAGCAAGAATTCGGCATTTTCTGTAGCTTCTATCTCAATAGACTTCATATTCCATAGGCCAAGTCCATCTCTTGAATCCATATTTTGGTTGGCAATATTAAGTTGACCATTGAGAAGAAATACATATAGCCCATTTCCTTCTTTTTTGAAATTATATGTTTTTTTGAATCCTTTTTCAAAATTAGATAAATGAAACCAGGCATCTTGATGAATCCAAACCCCTGCATCATTTGAGTTGGGAGAGAGAATTTGATCAAAGTTGTTTTTGCGAGCCTCAATGTCAATTTTAATTTGATCATATCTTGGAGTTACATTTTTTTTATTTGGGAATACCCAGATTTGTAAAAATTTTGCTGGCTTATCTTGATTTCTATTGTATTCACTGTGTGTAATACCACTTCCAGCACTCATTACTTGAATTTCTCCATGCTTAATAACAGCTATATTACCCATACTATCTTTGTGTTCCAAATCGCCTTCTAGAGGAATACTAATAATTTCCATATTATCATGAGGATGCGTACCAAATCCCATACCTTGGGCAACAAAATCATCATTGAGAACCCTTAAGGCACCAAAGTGCATTCTTTCTGGGTTGTAATAATTTGCAAAACTAAACGTATGAAAACTTTTGAGCCATCCATGATCAGCAAATCCTCTTGAGTTTGCTTTGTGAAAAATGATATTATTCATTATTTTTGAATTAGTGTTATTGATATGATTGAATCCTAAAATTTCAAGTGGTTTAAGTTCATCAATTTGGTTATGAATTATATGCCCCAAAGCCTTGGATGAGACGAATATTCCTGTCCCAAAAAGTCCTTTTTTTATAAATTCTTTTCGATCCATACTTAAAATTTTATGCAAATTTAATATTTTTCTTACGTATAAAAAATAGAATAGATTAATTAATGAAAAAATACATAAAATTAGATATCAACAATTGAGATAGATCCGTTCAAAAAAACATTTGCACTTTAATTTATTAACTATAAATTTGCTTTCTTAAAAAATTAAAAAAATGAATACACGCAAAATTTTATTTTTATCAATTTATTTATCAATAAGCATATTGCTATTTAATGGTTGTAAAGGAAAAATGAATGGTGGGGGCGGCACATTAAATATACATGAATCTGCAGATCCAGACATGCTAAACCCTATAAATAGTAGCTCTGCCAATGCTAGAACTATAATTGAATTAATTTTTAGTCAATTAACGGGTAGCGAAGTTACAGGAGAATATAATTTGATGCCTTTATTGACAAAAGATTTAGCAAAAGTAACGGAGTTAAAAGAAGGTGAATTTAAAGGTGGGATGAGATTAGATTATGAGATAAAAGAAGATGCAACATGGGATAATGGATCACCAATAACAGGTCATGACTATGTTTTTACAATAAAAACCATATTAAATCCTAAAACAAACTGTGAACATTTAAAATCTTATTATGACTGGGTGGGTGATATTGTTGTAGATAGTACAAATCCTAAAAAGTTCTCTGTATTTTCAAATAAAATATATTTTAAAATTGAAGAGTTTGCCGGATATTATGTAATACCTGAATATAACTATGATCCAAACAAGTTAATGAGTAAATTCACAATTAAAGATATGAATACATCTGAAAAACGTGATAAACTAAAAACAAATGCTGATATCATTAATTTTGCGAATGAATTTAACAGTGAGAAATATCAAAGGGATCCAAAATATATTTCTGGTTTTGGACCTTATAAATTAGACCATTGGACTACGGGACAAGAAGTTGTATTAGTAAAAAAAGATAAATGGTGGGGAGAAAAATACAATACTCAAAGAGATTTTTGGGCGTTTCCAAAGAAAATTAAAATTAAAATCATAAATGATCAAAACACCTCTTTAACCGCTCTAAAAGATGGTCAACTAGATGCATACTCTGCTATTCCTGCAAAAGATTACAAAGAATTGGAAAAAAATGATAAGTTTAAGTCAAAATTTGATTTGACAAAAATGGATCGTTTTTCTTATTCATTTATTGGCATCAATCTTAGAAATGACAAATTTAAAGATATTAATGTAAGAAAAGCGTTAGCTCACGCAATAAATAGAAATAAAATCAATGAAATTATTTCTTTTGGAGAATCAAAATTAACCGAAAGTTTTGCTCATCCTTTACAGCCGGTATATAACACTAATTTGAAAGCATATGAATTTGACTTAGCTAAAGCCGGTCAAATGTTAGATGCAGCAGGATGGAAAGATACAGATGGCGATGGAATAAGAGATAAAGTATTGAATGGAAAAAAAACACCTTTTATCGTTGAATTTAAATATCCAAAAAATGAGAATACAAAAAATACTTGTTTGATCATTCAGGAGGATATGAAAAAACTAGGAGTAGATTTTAAATTAGTAGAAAAGGAATGGACTGTATATCTTCAAGAACAAGATAAATTGCAATTTGAAATGTTCATGGGTGGATTTACTATTCCAGAAAGAATTTCTGATCCAAAACAAATTTGGCATACTGATAACGCAAAACCAGGAGGTGACAATAAAACTGGATGGGGAAATTCTGTATCAGATCAATTAATTGATAAATTAATTTCAGACTTAAATGCTGAAAACAGAAAAAAGTATTACATCCAATTACAACAAATGATTCATGATGATGTGCCCGTTATTTTTATGTTTAATGCTAAAAATATAATTGCTACAAGTAACAAATATGAAGTTGAAAAAATATTATCCAATCCAGGATATAAAATTCAAGAATTTAAGCTAGTAAAATAAAAACAACTCTTTTCTGAAAAATACAATTCATGTTCAAATATATTTTAAAAAGACTTACTTATTTTATTCCTACATTGGTTATTATTTCATTAATAACATTTGGATTGAGTAAAATTACACCTGGAGATCCCGTAAAATTGGCTTTAGGAAATAAAGATAATGGTGGCGATGCAGGACAAGCTCAAGAAAAAATGGCTAATGAAAAAGCCTATTATGAAAAAGCAGAAAATTTAGGACTTAATTTACCTACATTCTACTTTGGTTTAGGAACCGTTGCAGAACCTGATACGATGTATAAGATTGTTAAACGAAGTGATAGAGAAACACTAGAAGATTTAACATCACAATACGGTAATTGGGATCTTATTCAATCCTATTTTTATCAAATAAAAAAAATAGAATTGAGTCTTTTTGATATTCAAACAGATAGTACTGTATTTGAAAATATGAAAGAAATCAAACAGAAATTAAATTTGCTTTATTTAACAAGTGATGATTTTGACATTAATAATAACTTAAATTCATTATTGAAAAATAGTGTAAATAATGATAAACTTGCTTCTTTACATGCTGCATTTTTAGAGTTACAAAAAAGCTATAATGATGTTAAAATAAATGCGACTCCTTCAAAAAATTATATCCCATCAATCAAATGGCATGGTATCAAAAATCAATATCATAGATGGCTTTTGGGTGATTCACCCTGGTTTTTTGGTGAGGAAGAACCTGGACAAGTAAAAGGTTTTTTGAGAGGTGATTTTGGAAATTCATATTTGGATGGAAGACCTATAGCTAGTAAATTGGCAGATGCTATTCCATGGACATTGATGATGAATTTTATAAGTATTATAATTGGTTATTTGATTTCAATTCCAATGGGGGTTTTTAGTGCTGTGAATAAAGGCAATGCTAAAGATAGGATTTCTACAATTTTCTTATTTATATTAAATTCGCTACCCTCTTTTTGGATTGCAACGATGTTAGTTACATTTATTACTACTGATGAATATGGCATGAATTGGTTTCCAACCTATGGAGTAGGTGAAGTAGATTCAGACATGGGTTTTGGAGAGGTTTTTGGCATCAGAGCATATCATTTAATATTACCCGTATTTTGCTTAACTTATGGAGGTATAGCCTATTTATCTCGTCAAATGCGTGCAGGAATGTTAAATACCCTAGGACAAGATTTTATTAGAACAGCAAGAGCAAAAGGCAATACCGAAAAAACGGTTATTTGGAAGCATGCTTTTAGAAATTCATTAATTCCTATAATTACTATTTTTTCTTCAATTTTTCCGGCTATAATAGCGGGTTCATTTGTTATAGAATTTATTTTTAGTATTCCAGGAATGGGTAAATTATCTTTAGAAGCATTGACAGCTAGAGATTTTCCTATGATATTTACAGTAATGATGTTATCAGCTATTCTAACTTTAATAGGGAATTTGGTAGCCGATTTGATGTATAGTATCGTGGATCCAAGAATTTCATACGATAAATAAATTATGTTTTTGTAAGAGATCGATAATTGAAAAATAAAGAAATGAAGATGAGTACAACTCAAAATAATAAAAGTTTAGACCAAAGTTATTGGGCGATAGTAAAGAGACAGTTCCAAAAAAATAGAGTA
Source organism: Chitinophagales bacterium (assembly GCA_040383345.1). GTDB lineage: Bacteria > Bacteroidota > Bacteroidia > Chitinophagales > JADJOU01 > CHPMRC01. The sequence continues at coordinate 5,411 of JBEIDU010000037.1, forward strand.
GCTGTATGGTCATTGCGTATGGTATATGTAATTGTATTCATAGGGTTATTTGCTGATTTTTTGGCAAATGACAAACCAATTTATTGTAAAGTAAATGGGGAATCCTATTTCCCAATATTAAAAAGCTATGGTGTAGCTTTGGGATTGACAAAGTATCCTCCTGAATTTTCAAATGTTAATTGGCAAGAAATATCCTATGAAAGTGTTATTCGAACAGTTATCCCCTACTCTCCTCAGAATATGGATTTGAAAAACAAGGATTATAAAAGTCCTTTTGACGATCAAGAAGTAGAAAGTACTAGATGGAGACATTTTATGGGTACAGACAATCTTGGAAGAGATGTACTAGCTGGAATGATTCATGGAACGAGAACCGCTATGTTGGTAGGTATCATATCCATGTCATTATCTGTCATTATTGGTATTTTCATGGGTGCATTGTCGGGATATTATGGAGATCATGGATTGCAAATGAGTCGTATTCGATTTTGGTTAAATATAATATTTGGCTTATTAGGAGTTTATTATGCTTTTGGAATTAGAGGATATCATTTATCTCAGGCATTAGCAAATCATTTAGGATTTTTCTTACTTCAATTACTTTTAAGTTTAATTATATTATTTAGCTTTATTGCAATTGCAAATGTGTTGGCTCATTTTTTAAAGCAAATATCTTTCCTTGGTAAGAAAATAGATGTACCTGTAGATATTCTTATTTCAAGATTGATAGAAGTAAAAGTATCTATTCCAACTATGCTATTAATATTATCGATTGTAGCGGTAATGAAAAGTCCTTCCATATTGATGGTAATGGTAATCATAGGACTCACAAGCTGGACTGGAATAGCAAAATATACAAGAGCTGAATTATTAAAAGTAAGAAGCTTAGAGTTTATTCAAGCAGCTCAATCATTGGGTTATGGTGAATGGAGAACCATATTTAAACATGCACTCCCTAATTCATTATCTTCGGTATTAGTTTCTATTGCCTTTGGCGTTGCAGGTGCTATTTTATTAGAATCTAGCTTATCATTTTTAGGTATAGGTATGAAACCAGAAGATGTAACCTGGGGATCCATGCTATCATCGGCTAGAGGATATTTCAAAGCATGGTGGTTGGCTATTTTCCCTGGAATGGCTATTTTCATTACAGTAACCATTTTCAATCTATTAGGTGAAGGATTGACAGATGCCATGGATCCAAGACAAAAAAAGTAATCAAATACTATATGAACATTTTAAATAAAATCCTATACTTATTAAAAGATAAAGCTTTTTGGATCAATTTAATTGTATTTATTTTCTTAATGATAGTTTCTGGCTGGATACTATTAATGAGTTTAAAATTGATTACTAAATGGGGGCAAAGTGCAGATGTACCCAATGTAATAAACAAAAATTTTGAGATTGCTACAGAGAAAATTGAAGAGGTAGGACTCGAATGGGAGATTAAAGATTCTGTATACAGAACTGATTTGCCAGAAGGCACTATTATTGATGTGCAACCTGCACCAGGATTAAATATAAAATCGGGAAGAACCGTTTTTTTAATAGTAGCTACCAAAACCCCTCCTAAGGTGGAAATGCCAGCGTTAGTGGGACGAAGTTCACTTCGCTTTGCTCAGATAGAATTGGAGGCTAGAGGTTTAAGAATTGGGAGTCTTAGCTATGTACCATCTCCTGATAAAGATGCCGTTTTATCACAAAGAATTGGAAATACGGAAATAGCTGCAGGCACTTTGATTCCAAAAGGCACTATCATCAATCTTACTCTTGGAGATGGTGTATCGGGTGCTATTATGGATGTGCCTTATTTAATAGGAATGACTAAAGAAGAAGCAGATTCTTATTTGCAAGAGAATAATTTATTCGCAAATTATTTTTATAATAAAGATATTGAGGATACAGTTTCTGCAGTTATATTCAAACAATATCCTAATCCAAATGGAGAAGAAAAATTAAATATGGGAGAACCATTAGATCTTTTCTTCTCAAAGACCTTACCTAAAAATATTTTAGAAGATTCTACGTTTAAAGCAAGACGAAAATAATCATATAAATTGAAATATTTTATCTTTCCCTTTTTATGCGTAATTCACGTATTGTCTTTTGCACAAGAAACATTAAGTAGTCTTGAGACAAATCCGTCTATTAGATATAATCAAAAAAAACAAAAAGCAACGGGATCTAATAATTATAAAATTAATTTCTCCTCTATTATTTTACCTTTTTCTGATGATTTTTCTACGGATAAAACAGTTCCAAAAAATCTAGAACCTTTTGTATCAAATACATTCTACAGTATTGGTGCTTGTAACAGTACATTAAAATATTCACAAGACAGTATTAAATTTTCTAGAAATGTAGCTAAAAAATATGCTTTTGTAATGGGTACACCAAATCGAATCGATTCGAGTGTTTTGATTCCATCTGAATCCATAAATATTTTGGATCCAAACAATTGTGATAATATATTTAGCTCTTATAATGTTTATCCAAGTTTTTATAGGTATAATTGGAATATGACTACAGGCGCTAAATTAGATTCTACGTTGATATATGATACAACCCTTTATGTTTCTTTTGTAAAAAATGTCAATTTTAAATCAGAAGTATTATGGATTGATAATTATGCGTATATAAATCGACAATATGCTTATTTGCCGCCAAGCCTTGGTGTAGCTACTCTAGATGGACTTAATGAAAAAGGTCGTCCTTATAATGTTAGTGTTCCTAATTCTTGGGGAAGAGCAGATTACCTTACATCTGTCAAAATCGATTTGAGAGGGATTCGACCATTGGATAGTGTTTATTTAAGTTTTTTTGCCCAACCGCAAGGATTCGGAGATTATCCCAATCCAAAAGATACATTAGTAGTAGAATTCTTAGACAGTACAGGTACCTGGAATAAGGTCTATAAGATATTGCATACAGAAGCTCGTGTAAAACTGGACAGTAATCTTAAATTTAAACTACATTTTATACCAATACCTGAAGAGATATTTCCTGGCGATCCATTTTATTTTCATTCTAATTTTCAATTTAGATTTTCAAATTATGCATCTTTGACAGGAAATAATGATCACTGGCATATTGACTATGTAAGGATGGATGCAGGAAGAAATATCTTTGATACTATTGTAAATGATATTGCATTTCAATATGATTTACCTACTATACTTAAAAATTACACATTACTTCCCGCAAAACAGTTTCGGGGTATTATTGACATAAGAGACTCAATTACTGCATTTAACAATAATAATAATCCAACAAACAATACCTTAACAACTTATAAAATTGAATGTAAGAACGAAAATACTAATACCTTTTTATATCAATCGCCAACGGCTATTCCATTTACACCTACTTTTAATTTTAAAATGGTTTCCTATCCGGGATCAAGCTATACAGTTCCCTCGTCATTTCCCGATAGTACATTTATAACAGTAAAATATTTCACAGGTCCTTCAGGATTGAAAACAAATGATACTGCTCAAATACGTCAGTTGTTTTTTAATGAAATAGCCTATGATGATGGAAGTGCAGAAATGGCGTACGGAATACAAGGAAATGGTATTAAAAAAGTAGCCATGAAATATAAAATACCTTTTCAAGATACCCTTGCAGCTATAAAAATTTTATTTTCAAATATTGACAAAGATGTTTCAAATCTAATTTTCAATATAAATGTATGGCAAAATATAAATGAAGGCAATACAACGGAAAAAATAATAAAAACAATTGAAAATCAAAAAGCATTTTATATAGATACTTTGAATCAATTTTATGTATTTGGTCTTGATACCCCCATTATTGTAAAAGATTCTTTTTATATAGGATGGACACAAACCGATGAAAATAATTTACAAATAGGATATGATAGAAATTCAGAATTAGGATTATCCAATACTTTCATTTTCACCGACAATACCTGGAAAAAATCAAACATAATACTTCCCGGAACTCCTATGATTCGAGCCATACTAGATGGAACTCGTGATTACAGGTCTAAAAATTCAATTGGCATTATACCTGACAAACAAAATCATTCCATTTTTGATCTACAAATATTTCCAAATCCATCAATTGATTTTGTAGTATTTAAATCAAAAAGTTCTGGAAATATTTTCTTTGAAATATTTGATTTAAGTGGAAAAATGGTATCCAAAAGTGAATTTAAAAATGAGCATAAAGAAGATATAAGTAATTATACTAAAGGAATTTATTTAGTTAAATTCTACAATGATTCTTTTACCGAAACGAAAAAGCTTATCGTTAAATAAAAGTCATTTTCATGCCAAAAAAAAATAAAATTCATTTCTTTTTTTACAAGCATCATATTTCTTGTTTTTTTTATATTCATATTCCAAACAAATAATATTGACACCACAAGAGATTTTACGTTATTCTTAAAAAATGAAGTGCCATTTGAAAATGTAATGGATAGTCTAAAACATCATCATGTTCTAAATAGTAATTTAAGTGCTCGTATTTTTTTAATCTCTTATCCTATCCATTATGTAAAAGCTGGTAGATATAAATTAAATAAAAACATGTCCAACATAGAGCTGTTTAGAAAATTGAAATATGGATTTGAAGATCCTATTAAATTAACTATATCTACCGCAACATTTATTGATGAGATTGCCTTTAAAATTGAACAAAAATGTGGAATAAAAGCCGACTCTTTTTTGAATTTTTTAAATATGAATAAAACGAAGGCAAATTATAATTTTACTTTTGATCAAAGATTATGCAATATATATCCTATGACCTATGATATTTCATGGAATAGTGATTTAATAACGTTATTTGACAAAATTCATAAAGGGAAATTGGATTTTTGGACAGCTGAACGAAAGCAAAAAGCACAAAAAATGAACATGACCGAAAATGAAGTATATATTTTGGCAAGTATGATTCAAAAGGAATATTCAAAAAAAGAAGAACGAGTAAAATTGCTGGTGTGTTAATAAATCGATTGCAAATTCAAATGCCACTTCAAGTAGATGCCACTTGTAAATATGCAACTAGAGATTTTAATGCAAAAAGAGTTACTGGTATTCATCTTCGATCTTCATCACCATTTAATACATATAAAAACAAAGGATTGCCTCCAGGCCCTATATGTATCCCCGAATTAAGCACCATAGATGCTTGTTTAAATTTCGAAAGACATGAATATCTATACTATTGTGCAGATCCACGACTCAATGGGTTTCATCTTTTTAGTAAAACCTGGAAAGAACACCAAAACATTGCCCAAAATTATTATAAAAAAGTAAATTCTTTAAAGTTATAAGTTATTTTTTACTATCCACAAAAAGCTCTTTTCTCCCTATTTCTTTGCATATAGGACAGTCCAAAGGCTTATGAACCCTTGCACTGCAGTATTCTCTTCCAAAAAAAATAATTTGAAGATGTAGTTTATTCCATTTTTCTTTTGGAAAAATTTTTTTACAGTCTTTTTCTGTTTGAACTACAGATTTTCCGCTGGTAAGCCCCCATCGCCATGCCAATCGATGAATATGAGTATCTACTGGAAATGCTGGAAAGCCAAAGGCTTGAGACATTACTACACTTGCTGTTTTATGTCCAACTCCAGGTAGCGCCTCCAAATCCACAAAATTTTGAGGAACTTTCCCATGATGTTTGTTAACAATAATTTGAGATAAATGCCAAATCGCTTTTGATTTTGCATTAGATAATCCACAAGGTCGAACAATTTTTTCAATTTCATCAATAGTCAAAGAAAGCATTTTATATGGATTGTCGGCTTTTTGAAATAATAAAGGAGTTGTTTTATTTACACGTTCATCTGTACACTGAGCGGAAAGCAATACACCTATCAAAAGCGTAAAATCATCTTTATGATCTAATGGAATAGGCGTTTTAGGGTACAAATTCTCTAAGGTATCTACAATAAATTTCGATTTTTCTTTTAATCTCATTTACACACCATTTAATACGATTTTAAAAACAGTACCTTCACCACGCTTGGACCATTTAACAAAAATACTTCCTTTGAAATAATCTTCTATAATACGCTTACACAAAGACAACCCTAAACCCCATCCTCTTTTTTTGGTAGTAAAACCAGGTTCAAAAACAGTCATAAAAAGACCTTTTTCTATACCTTTTCCCGAATCACGACACTCAATAGTTACTTTATTATTCGAGTCTTTTTGACAGTGAAAAAAGATTTCTCCTTCATGTGTAATTGCATCTAAAGCATTTCGAATTAAATTTTCTATAACCCATTCAAAAAGCTGTTTATTGATTAATATTTGAATTGTTTTATCGTCAATAGAGTAATTAATATTTACCTTTTTTGAAGCTCTATGTCTAAAATATTGAACTGAATTCTCTAAAATATCATTTAAATTTTGCGCTTCAAGTTTTGGTTTTGAACCAATTTTACTAAATCGATCAGCTACTAAGGTTAAACGATTAATATCTTTTTCCATTTCAGTAATTATATTATGATGACTCGAATGAAATGAAATATCTTCTTTTAACACTTCCAACCAAGCTCCTAAAGAGGATATGGGTGTTCCCAACTGATGGGCAGTTTCTTTGGACATGCCTATCCAAATTTGATTCTTTTCTGTTTTTCTTGAATTTTTAATTGCAATATATGTAATGATAAGAAAAAAAGCCAAAATACCATACAAAATAAAAGGGAACCATTTCAATTGTTTAATAATTACTGAGTTTTCGAAAAGTAAATATCTTATTTTACCATCACCTAAGTCAATTTTTATGGGGTCCTTTTCAGCCTTCAGATTCTCTATATATTCTATAAATTGTGCGGTATCTTTTAATATAGAGCTATCAATATTTCCTGATTTCAACAACTTGTTACTTTCATCAATGATTACTACAGGTAAAAACGCTGCATTGGAACCAATTTCATTATAAAATGAATTTCCAGAAGCATTGAGATAGTATTTGAGTTGATGAAAAATCCTAGAATCTTTGTAGTAGATAAATTGATGTTTATCTAAAAACTGTACTTCGACAGGCTTATATTGAAAAAACTCTTTTTGATGAATTTTATCCAATTTTTTTCCTTCTTGAATACTGGTGTCTGATATATTTCTATACTCTATAATAATTAAATTGGAATCGGTAGCAATGGCAGGAATATTTTCATTGAACTTAAGGATATCTAACAAAAAAGATAATTTATCATTATCATTTTCTTTTAAAATTATATTTGATGCTTTAGCATAAAGTTGAACCTTCATATGTTCCTCTTTGCTCAAATTATCAAATATTTCATTAGATAATTTTATCAATTTTGCCTTATCCTGAGTTGCTTTTGCCCATGATTTTACTTGATTTTCTTCTCTTTTTGCTAATTGATTGGCAATAATATTGGAATAGACTACTGTGGCAATAGCCAAAAAGCTTGATATTACAATTATAGCAATTTCAACAAAATTGTTTTTTTTAAAAATTTTGGACAAATCCATCAATAATTATTCTTTATTATTTTCCCAATCTGCTGTTTTTTTTATCAAATCGGTTACCATTTGATTCATCATATCTTTTACAAATGGATTGGCAGTTGCACGCTGATAACTTTCAGACATTTGAATTAAAGATCTAAAGAAAAAAGGTGCATTTCATCCGTTTGCATATTATCTGTCCACAAATTGATAGACAAGCTATTTGCTTCTACAGGATCCCAAATAGATAAATTAAAGGCTTTACAATCTGTAAATTGGCTTCGTTCACTATCTGTTGCCATCCATTTTATATCCGCAGGAATTTTATGTTCGTTTAAACCTACTTTTAACTTAATTTCTGAATATTGCATGATGTTATTTTTTAATTTCTTTTGCTTTATCTTTTGCTTTATCTTTTGGCTTATCTGCTGAATTATTAATTACAGAGGCCTCACTTGGTTTTTCATCTTTATTTTTTTGAGCTGGTTTTTTGGCACTAGACTCCTCTACCTCACTCTCATAACTCTCCTCATAATCGTCATACTTTGTCTCAAAATCTTCGGTTTCTCGGGTATTGACATAGGTAGATTTATCTTCATCATAGGTACTAACTCCCCAGCCTTTATATTTAGCGCAATTAGTCTCTATTGAAATTAATTCTGGGGCTGGTTTTACGAAATCTTTTTCCAATGAAATACCCACTTTTGGATCTTTTGTAATTTTTTGGAAAAATTTACCCCAAATAGGCAAAGCCATAGACGCGCCTTGTCCCAATCCAGTACTTCTAAAGCGAACCAATCGATCATCGCATCCTACCCATGCTCCCGCAATTAAATCAGGTGTCAATCCAATAAACCAACCATCGGCATTACTCTGCGTAGTTCCTGTTTTGCCACAAATTGTACCTTCAAGTCCATAAGTCCATCTTAATCTACCTGCAGTACCCCCGCCGTCAACTACTCCTTTCATCATTTCTTGCATAATATAAGCACATTGTGGGCTCAATACCTGTCTATAGCTAGGATAATGCTCAAATACAAGATTACCATTATTGTCTTCAATTTTTGTGATAAAAGTTGGTTTTGTATATAATCCTTCATTGGCAAAAGCTGTATATGCTCCAATCATTTCATAAACCGAAATTTCAGGAGTACCAAGACAAATAGAAGGGTACGGAGGAATTTTTGTATTGGAATCTATGCCTAAATTTCGTAATAAATCAATAACGGCAGTAGGTCCTACTTCATAAATCAATCGTGCTGAAACGGTATTCAATGATTTGGATAAGGCCTGTTTTAATGTAGGCATACCTCCATAGCCACCTCCTGAATTGGATGGACTCCATGCGGCACCTAATTTCCATCGAGGATTCCCCGGACGAAATACAATTCGAGCATTAGGCATTTGATGACAAGGTGAATAGCCTTTTTGTTCTACAGCTACAGCATATAAAAATGGCTTAAAAACTGATCCTACTTGCCTTTTTGTCCCAATATTGACATGATCATATTTAAAATATTTGAAATTAGCACCTCCTACCCATGCTTTTACATAACCATTCCTGGGATCCATTGCCAAAAAACCTGTTTGTAAAAACATCTTGTAATATCGTACCGAATCCCAAGGACTCATCAAAGTATCTATTTCGCCTTTTCTATGAGAGAAAATTCTCATTTTCACAGGTTTTTTAATCTCTGCTAGAGCTTCTTCTTCTGATTTTCCAGATGCAATCAAAACTCTATATCTTTCGGTTTCTTTTATATGCTTTAAAAAACGATTTGTTCGTCCTTTCCATGGATCACCTCCCGCCCAATGAGAAAACATCAATTCTTGATATGAAGTCAAGTGTTCTTTTGCTGCTTCTTCTGCATATTGTTGCATTTGAAGATTAATTGTAGTATGTATTTTCAATCCATCACTATAAATATCATAATAACTACCATCTTTTTTGGGATGTAATTTAAAGTAATCTTTCAAATATTTTTGTACATATGCAACAAAATAGGGCGCTACACCTTCTACGTTGAAATCATTATTAAAATTAACTTTGATTTCTTCCTTGCTAAAAGAGTCATATTGCTGCGCTGTAATAAAATTATATTGAAGCATTTTGCTCAATACCGTATTTCTTCGTTGTCTTGATGCTTCAGGGTGTATTCTAGGATTGTATTTATAAGGAGCTTTAAGCATTCCCACTAGAACTGCGGACTCCGAAACAGTTAAATCTTTTAAATCCTTATTAAAATAGGTTCTTGTTGCACTCTTAATTCCAAAAGCATTGTCACTAAATTCAACCGTATTAAAATAATTAGCAATAATTTCATGCTTAGTAAAATTTCGTTCTAGCTTGATAGCTATCAACCATTCTTTGAATTTTTTAAATACTAAACTGATTTTATTAGTTTTTCCTCGGGGAAATAAATTCTTTGCTAACTGCTGGGAAATAGTACTTCCTCCTCCTCTATTCCCTTCGACAAAAAGACCTTTTACTACTCCCATCAACGCTTTAGGGTCTATTCCACTATGGATATAAAATCGAGAGTCTTCTGTAGCAATTAATGCATTAACAAGATGAGGTGGTAATTCGTCAAACTGACAAGGAATGCGATTATGCGTATATATTTTTCCTATCAATGTACCGTCTGAAGCCAAAATTTCAGAGGCCATATTATTTTTTGGATTTTTCAATTCCTCCAAAGATGGCATTTTTCCAAAAAGTCCTATATTGAGTCCTATAAATAACAAAATTATACTGAGATAAAATATGACGACATATTTCCAGAATCTTTTTGTTTTTTTAAGAAAGGTATTATTCATAATAATGATTTAATTGATTCTCATGATGAGAAACACTTGAAGACGCAAATATAATCATGATTTTTCAACTATTCTATCTTTTGTTTTTCCTACAAAATTTAGATTTTATACAAATTGAATCTGATGGTAAAAGTCCATTACTAACTTTGAAAAAATCTCAGGAGATTCCATCATTGGTGCATGCCCTACTCCATCTATAAAATGAAGTCTTGAATTAGCTATAGATTCATGAAATTGATGTGCTACAAAATCTGGTGTAATTGTATCTAAACTGCCCCAAATCAATAAAGTTTGATTTTGAATTTTTGATAAATCATTTTGAAGATTTTGACGTGTAGCACTTTTTGCCATTTTGATAATTTTCAATAATTTCATTTTATTATTAATAATTTCAATGACATTATCTACTAATTCATCTGTTGCAAACATAGGGTTGCCAAAAGTCTCTGCAATTTTAGCTCTCAAGCTTTCTCTATCTTTGCGAGGATATGAACTCCCCAAAGCATTTTCAAAAAGACCTGAACTAGCAGTAAGAATTAAATTATTGACTTTGTGAGGGTGTGCCAATACATATTTCAAGCCCAGATGCCCTCCCAACGAATTTCCCAAAATTGAAAAATTATCTAATCCTAATGCATCTACAAATCGTTCTAAAAAATTAAATAATCCATCTAAATTCGCATCTTTCAATTCGCATTGAAATATGGGTAATTGGGGCAATAATACACGATATTTATTGGATAAGGATTGAATCACTCCCTCAAAATTGCTCAACGATCCAAAAAGACCATGCAATAATACTACAGGTTGTCCTTCTCCAATATCGATATAAGACGAATTTTCAAAAGTTATAAGTGGATAAATCAAACGTTATTTTTTTAAAAGGCCAATTTCTATTAATCGCTCTTCCAAATAGGCTCCAGCAGAGATTGGGGCATAGTGTATCTCATTATTTTCTATACAAGATGCTAAGCATGTCAAATCCATTTCCGATCGCGGATGTAAGAAAAAAGGGATGGAATAACGAGGCGTAGCCCATTTTTCTTTTGGAGGGTTTACCACGCGGTGCGTAGTAGATTTTAATTTATTATTAGTTAATCTTTGAAGCATATCACCTACGTTAATCACAAAATAATCCTCGGGTGCATTGATGTCTATCCATTTATTTTCATTGGTCAATAGTTGAAGTCCTTCAGCACTCGCGCCTACCAATAAAGTAATCAAATTAATATCTTCATGTGCTTCCGCACGAATTGCATTTTTGGGTTCTTGAGAAATGGGAGGATAATAAATGGCACGAAGTATAGAATTGCCATTGTAAATATGATTATCAAAATAATTTTCCTCTAAACCCAAAAACAAAGCTATTGCTCTTAGAATATGTGTACCTGTTTGTTCAAAACCTCTAAATAATTTTAATCCCAACGTATTAAATTCGGAAATTTCACTTACCATTACATTATTGGGATATTCCTCCTTAATTTTATCATGGTCCAAAACAGTTTGTCCCATTTGCCAAAATTCTTTCAAATCGGGTGCTTCGGAACCTTTCGCATGCTCTTTTCCAAAGGAAGTATATCCACGCTGGCCTGCCAGACCTTCAATCTCATATTTTTGTTTTACCTCTATTGGCAATGCAAAAAAATTTGCAATAGAAGCATAATATGCATCTATATCATTTTTTTCAATGTAAATATTTTTGATGCAAACAAATCCAAACTCTTCAAAAGCTGCACCAATTTTGGATACAAATTCTTTTTTATTTTCAGTATTTCCTGATACAAAAGCAGTTAAGTCTAAACGAGGAATAGTATTCATGAATGAAATTTTATACAAATTTATAAAAATTATTTATTTCAAGAAATGAAATAAAAACTGAGCTATATTGAGTATCATTATACCTCCAAATATTAGATTAGAAAAATATGGATTTCTATGAGATTTTTGCAATTTTTCTATCCAAATAGCTGATACAATAGCCAAAGGAGATGAAAGATATAATGCAACATAAGCATTTTGTGAATAATTGAAAAATATGATATAAAATAAAAACAATGGAACAAATGAAATAATTAAAAACTTATACCCATTTTTTGTAAAAAGCATACGGTTTTTCTTAAAAACACTATATCCAATTAATATCAAAAGGACCAAAATCATATTTCCAATGTATTGATAATGATGAAATATAATATTTTTTAAAGCTAGAAAATAATGACCTTGATATAAAGATTGTTTTAAGTATATATTTTTAAATGTAAATATAATAGAAAGCCATCCTTCTATTTTTGCATATTGTGTATAGATTAAAGATAATGTAAAAATAGATACAATTAATGATATCATTACAATTGAGATCATCTTATAGCCTCTTCTTAAGTTAAACAATCCAAAAAGGAAAATTGTACTTGTATAAAAAAAGCCAATCCATGAACTATAACACATTAAAAAAACAAGAAGACTCAGGATAAAAATGTATTTCAGGCTTCGAAACTTACCTTTTACCATCATCTTCAAAAAAACATACGAAAATATGATAAAAAGTGATTGAACAAATATATCAGGATGACAATTTAATATTTGAAATGAGATAACTGCTGGAGTAGTTAAATATAGTAAAGATCCCCCTAGAGCAAATTTTGAAAACTCTTTTGATGCTTTTTTTAATGTAAGTGTACATATAGTCAAGTATATAAAAAAAGAAGAAGTAGCGTTAATTAAAAAATTTATCCAAACTTTCATATTCTAATTAAAACTAAAAC
>JBEIDU010000038.1:0-18367 GCA_040383345.1 Chitinophagales bacterium
CACTCTAGAGAACCAGCCAATTTATGTGCTACTATGGCAGCGGAATTAGGCTTAAATCCAAAATTAGCCAAAAGAGCAGGATTGCTTCATGATATTGGAAAAGTGCCTGATGAAGAATCAGAATTGAGTCATGCACTTTTGGGAATGAAAATATGTGAAAAATATGGCGAACATCCAGCTGTTTGTAATGCCGTAGGTGCTCATCACGATGAGATTGAGATGAAATATGTAATCTCACCAATTATACAAGCTTGTGACTCTATTTCGGGAGCTAGACCTGGAGCTCGAAGAGAGGTAATGGAAAGTTATATGAAACGTATCACAGATCTTGAAACTTTGGCAAGCAATTACTCTGGAGTGGAAAAAGCATTTGCAATACAAGCGGGAAGAGAATTGAGAGTCATAGTAGAAAGTGATAAAATTTCTGATAAAGAAAGTGAAGATTTATCATTTGAAATAGCTCAAAAAATTCAAACCGACATGACCTATCCAGGGCAAATAAAAGTAACGGTAATCCGCGAAAAAAGAGCGGTGAATGTAGCTAAATAATTATCGATATTATACCTTTGAATAATGTATAAACTTATCATTGGTTTTTTTTTAATAAGTAAGCTATTAATAGCGCAAAATTCAATAGCGTTATTAAAATATAATGGAGGAGGGGATTGGTATGCCAATCCTACATCTCTTCCCAATTTAATTAAATTTTGTAATCAAAATTTAAAAACAAACCTCACTCCTGAAATTCCTACGGTAGAGGTAGGTAGTGCAGAGCTTTTTCGATATCCTATGATACATCTTACAGGGCATGGAAATATTTTATTTAGCGCTATTGAAGCAAAAAATTTAAGAGAGTATCTTATAGCAGGAGGTTTTTTACATGCCGATGATAATTATGGGTTAGATGTTTTTTTTAGAAGAGAAATGCTGAAAGTATTTCCGGATCTAACTTGGCAAAAAGTTCCTTTCAATCATCCAATTTATCATCAAAAATATAAATTTTTGAATGGCTTACCCAAAATCCATGCTCATGACAATAAACCACCACAGGGTTTAGGTCTTTTTTGGAAAGGTAGGCTAGTGTGCTTTTATTCCTTTGAATGTGATCTTGGTGATGGGTGGGAAGATGCAGAAATTCATAATGATACACCCGATGCTCGTGAAAAAGCATTGAAAATGGGAGCTAATATTGTAAGTTTTGTTTTTTTACAATAATTTTCTATTTACTATTCCATCTTACAAATACCCATCCAGAAAGTAGACTTAAAAGTCCACCAAATAATGCTTGTACAAACATAAGTATATATGCATTAGGAATATTAAAAAGCATAGCTATTCGGCTATACATAATTCCTTCATTATTGTGATTGATCCAAAAAGCATAAAAAAGCCATAGTAGAAATACATTCATAAAGCTATTATATAAGATACCTTTATGAGGTATGGATAAGATGTAATATCCAAAGAAACATAAGCCTATATTAAGCATGAGAAATCCAGTCCAATGAAAATCAGTAAAATAATACAATATGAATTGAACAGTTATTGAAATAATGAAAAATAGTAGATTTTTAAAGTTTGACATATTGTTATTTTTTATGAAAATAAATAGATTTAAGGATTGATAATTCACTAGGTTTATATGAGAAAACAACTTTTCTGTAGCCCACTTTTGTCCAAGAGTTGATTTGATTGTCATAGAATTTACTTGCAGGGCTTCCAGATTGTCCGCCAGGAAAGCAAACCCATGCCTCAGGTCTATTTGGCTTCATTTCTACTATCATACGCCAGCTTGGTGCCCAATCTTTCCATGTTGCATTTACTATATGTTTATTGCCTCCGGAAGGAACATGATAGCGCCCAAAGGCTGGGATTTTAGCTAAATGTGGAATTTCAGTATCTTTGTATTCCCACCACGTTTTTTTGTTTATTTCATAATCTTTTATTGATTTTTCAAAACTTTGATTGATAATATCGTTAGCGGTTTCAATAGCTCTTGTAGATTGATTATCAAAAAATGTAAATTGAGGTTCTGATTTTAAGATATTATAGAGTACGATAGTTTTTGGAAATTCATAAACAACTTTTTCGGATTTGAGTTCATCCCATACCATTTCTTCAAAATTTTTCATCCAAATATCAAAAAAAGTAGCCATTTTACTTTCTTCATTGTAGAAATAATCCCATTTTTTAAGCTCTTTTATTGTAGGGTTTTCAAGATTTTTAGGACTAAGCGTTTGAAGAAATATTGGTAGGAATTCTTTAGCCATTAACCCTAGATTATCCCCTTGCAAGTTTTTCATATCTTGAATAGAATGTTTAGTTTTACTCGACAATACGTCATTAATTCTTCTATTTCTATAGGCTTCAAAATCACCACTAGAATAGTAATAAGGATAACTATTATCTGTAGGATGCTGATTTGCACTACTTACAAATCCTCTTTCAGGGTTTAAAATATAAGGATTCTCATTTATGGGAATAAATTGATCCATCATTTGACGCTTAGCATTTCCTTTAAGAACAAATTTATCCTTATCTATCACTGTTTTAGGGAACAGTCCTTGTTGTTTTATAGCTACATTTCCTTCAATATCGGCATAAATAAAATTCTGACCTGGACAATAAAATGACTCTAAGGCTTTAAGATAATCATGATGATTTTTTGCTTTATTTAACCCTAAAAACGTTTTCAGTTCGTTTGATGAAAGGTAATTTGTCCAGCTCAGAGCCAAATCTGTAGGCATAGGATTTTTAGTAAATTTTTTATCATAAATGATAGGACCGAATTGAGTTTCAATAACTGTATCTACTATAGTTCCTTTTCCTTTTACATGAATACGTTCTATCCTATGAGTACTAGCTATTTTTTGACTGTCTAAAACATAATGCGATCGATTTGTATCTGTAAACTGAACCTCATACCAATTTCTGACATCACGCCCTGCATTGGTTACTCCCCACGCAATTTTCTGATTGAATCCTAGAACAATTCCCGGAGCGCCAGGCATTGTGACTCCATACACATTTTGTTGATTTGATACCAAGTGCATTTCATACCAAATAGCAGGTAAATGAATTTTTAAATGGGGGTCATTGCACAAAATTGCATGATTTGTTTCAGATTTGGATTTATGAAGTGCCCAATTATTGCTTCCAAGATGTCTATCCAAATGTTGTAATACTTTTTTTGGAAACATAGCATTGGCTATCCATTCTTTTGATGCGGTATCTATTTTGGGCTGTGGCGAAAAATGTGTTCCGGAAGGAATAATAGGGCTTTGAGATTCTGTAGCATAGAAATTAGGATATAATTTATCAAATAGTTCTTTTCCGTAGGTGTTTACAAAATTGGTGTTTTCAATATCTGCTTCCATTGCAGTGAGTCGCATAGCCATAATTTTCATCAATACCGCCGTATAGATAGTTTGATAGGTTCTCGGTTTGAAATTCATCAATTTGTATTCTATTGGTAAATTTTTGTGATCTAATTGGGAAATATAAGCATTCACACCTTTTGAAAATTGTTCTATTGTTGCTAATGTTCCGTCTTTTTTAAATTGTTCAATTAGAGTAGCTGCCGCTTTATGAATTCCTAGTCTACGCATTAATTTATCATTATCTAATGCTACATCACCCACAATTTCGCTCAATTCTCCCATGCCATTTCGTGCTTGCATATCCATTTGCCATAATCTATCTTTGGCTTCTACAAAGCCCTGAAGAAAATACAAGTCGGAATCATTTTCGGCAAAAATATGAGGAACATATGATGTGTCATAATGTACCTCAGCATTGCCATGCAATTCTTCAAAATCAAAATTCTGTTCTTGAGGCTCCATTTCTAAGCGTGCATTTTGAGTAAATCCCGTATAAGGATTGAATAGCATGCCTATTATAGGTAAGGATTTAATTGGAATACTAAAAAGTACTACTAATCCAATAAATAATAAACTTACTAGGGAATTAATTATATTTTTTCTGTTCATATATCTAGTTTTATGAATTATGCGGTTTCTAATGCTCTAAAATCTACAGGTACCAAACGACTAACGCCTTGTTCAATCATAGTCACTCCATATAAGACTTCAACCGAAGCCATTGTTTGTTTATTATGGGTAACGATTATAAATTGCGAATTTTTACTAAATTCTTCAATGATTTTATTAAATTTTGTAATATTTGTGTCGTCTAGTGGGGCATCTACTTCATCAAAAATACAGAATGGTGCCGGCTTGAGCAAATATAATGAAAATAAGAGTGCTGTAGCTGTTAAGGTTTTTTCCCCGCCAGATAATTGGTTTATTGTTAATGGTTTTTTCCCTTTTGGTTTAGCAATAATTTCAATATCAGAATCAATAGGATTGGTTTCATCTACCAAAATCAAATCACAATCGTCATCTTCAGTGAATAGAATTCGAAATGTTTTGATGAAATTCTCACGAACCTTAATGAAGGATTCTAAAAATCGTTCTTTTGCGGTTATATCAATCTCTTTTATGGTATTTATTAAGTTTTCCTTAGATGCTAAAATATCATTTTTCTGATCTACCAAAAAATCGTAACGTTCTTTTACTTCTCGATAACTTTCAATTGCCATAGGATTTATTTCCCCATAGGTTTCTAATCTCTTTTTGATATGATTTTGTTTTTGCTCCAATTCTTCAAGCGGTGTTTTTACTTGTAAATCGGAGTTTAAAATATTATCTAATTCTTGTGAAAATTCAATTTTAAGACGCTCTTTTATAGATTGAAGTTCTATGCGCATTTCTTGAATTTTATTATCAAATTCTTGTATAATCTCTAATAATTGACTTCTTTTTAATTGAATAGCCTTAAGTTCTTCTTCTTTTCCAAGAATTTCACCTCGCATTTGATAGTAGGTTTTTTCAGCATTTTCAATTTCTTTATTGAATGTGTCTTTTTCATTGTAGTTTTCTAATATATGTATTTCAATATTTGATAATTGCTCAATTTTTTCTTTTTCACTTGATTTATGAGCTTTCATTTTGAGCAGATTAGCTTCTAATTGATTTTTTAGCTGATGCATTTTTTCATTAAAAAAAGTCAATTGTTGTGTTTTTTGAAGTTTTAAACTTTGCTCAATATTGAAATTCGCTTCTATTTTGGATAGTTCATTTTTTTCGTTGTTGAATGTATCTAGAAATTTTTGAAATGAAGCACTGTTGGATTCGTTCTTTGCTTTCAAATGCTCAAAAGCATTATAATGTTCTTTGTATTTATTTTCAGTATCGTTCAGTTTTATTGTCAATTCGGAAATTTCATTTTGTTTATTTTCAATTTCTGTATGAAATTGTGAAGAATTTATTGCTGCTTGCTCTATAATAAATTCACTTTTTGAAAAGGCTTCTTCAGCAATTTTTAGTAACTTACTGGTTTCTTCTATTTCCTTGGATTGGGATTGATTTTTTAAAAAATCCACACGTTCTAATAATTTATGAAGCTCTTTATCATTTTTAAGTAGATTTTTCTCAAGTCCTTCAATTTCATTTTTGAGATTGGCTATATTCTTGTTTCTGCCTACTTGTGCGCCATCAAAAAGGCTTTTAGCACCTCCATACATACTTTTACTATCCACGATTTTTCCTATATCTTGATAGATAAACCTCAAATCTCTGCCTTTAAAGGACAAAATGTCAAAATTTGAATTTTCAGGGACGATATATGTATTTGAAAATAAATGCGAAATCAATGGTTTGTATGGGGCGTCTACTTTGATTATTTCTATAGCCGATACTAATTCTGGGATGATTTCAAATCTCGGTTTTGGTAGATTTTTGATCCATTCCATTACGAAAAATCCTGATTTACCTGCTTGACTTTTACTTAGACTCAATATAGCATTTTGTCCATCTTCATAGCGATCTACTACAAAATAATTAGCTATATGTGAAATCAAAATCTCTATAGTAGATTTATAGGCTTCATCACAGTCTATTAAATCTGAAAACACCATTTTTTCTTGAAAAGAAGGAATATTTCTTTTTAGATGTTTGGTGCTTTCTGGATAGCCTTCTAGATTGTCAATCATGGATTTGAGCAAATTATATTCATTTCGTTTGCTATCAAGTTTCCTTTGCCAGTTTAAAATTTGATTTTTTTGTTCGGTAATAGCATTTTGATTTTCGTCCAACTGTTGAGATAGTTTTAACTCATCATCTTTTTGTTTTTCAAGAGTAATCTCATGTTTTATTTTGTCTTTTTCTAATTTCTTATGGTTTTTTGATGCCTCTTGAGCATTAGCAGTTGTTTCGATTAGATTTTTTTCAAAAATATCTTTTTGAGCTTTAAGTTGTTGGATTTGATTTTGAAGAATACTTTGTTCTTTATCAAGCTGATATACCTGATTTTGAATTTCAGTAAATGCTATTTTATCTTTATCTAAAATGTCTTTATTTTCATTAAAATTGATTTCAATTTTTGCAATTTCATTTTTTTTCTTTTCGAGTAATTTTTCTGTTTTTTCAGTATCTACATTGATTTTTTGAAGTTCTACTTCTATCGATTTTAAGGAAGTATTGATTTCTGAAATTTCTTTTTCAATTTGGTCATTTTGATTTAAAATTTCTTGATTTAATTTGTCAAAATTAGTAATTTGTTCTTTTAATATATTACGTTCGTTTTCATTTTTACCCAATCCACCTACCAGTTCATTGAATTTCTTTTGAATTTCGGTTAATTTCTTTTCACGGTTTAATAGTTCTAATTTAGCAGCTTGTAACTCCGTCTCTTTCAAAGTAATTTCTTTATCAAAGCCTTCTTTTTTATCACATTCTATCTTTTTTTGACCAAAAACATTATTATAATTGTCCTTATAGTTCTTTACTTGATATTTTATAATATCCAATGCTATGACTTTGTATTCTTCTTTGATTTGATTATATCGCTCGGCACGTTTGGCTTGTGTTTCCAACGTTTTGATATTGCTTTCAATTTCTGCCAATAAATCCTGCAATCGTTCTAAATTTTCCTCGGTAGATTTTAGTTTTTGTAAACTTTCGCGTTTTCGTACTTTATATTTTGTAATACTAGATGCTTGTTCAAAAAGTTTACGCCTGGAATGATCTCTATTTTGAAGAATTTCATCTACCATCCCTAGTTCAATAATAGCATAACTATCACTACCTATACCAGAATCTATAAATAAATTTTGGATATCTTTTAATCTACAAGGTATATTGTTGATGCGATACTCGCTATCTCCTGTTCTAAATAATTTTCGTGTAATAGTGACTTCTTGAAAATCTGTAGCTAAAATATTCTTTGTATTGTCAAATGTAAGTGAAACTTCAGCTAGGCTAGTAGCTTTTCTTGTTTTGCACCCATTGAAAAGCACATTGTCCATTTTTTCGAGTCGCAATTGTGAGGTCTTTTGTTCGCCCAAAACCCAGCGTATTGAATCTACTACATTAGATTTTCCACAGCCATTTGGTCCTACAATTCCCGTGATGTTTTCATTAAAATGAATAACCGTTTTATCTGCAAAACTCTTAAAACCTTTTATCTCTAGCTTTTTTAATCGCATTTTATTCTTATTCCAATTATATCATGATGCAATAGTAAAAAAAAATAACTAAATTGAGACTAAAACTTTATTTAATTTATTTTTAAATTTTAAATTGAGACTATCAAGTAAAATATGGTTTTAAAATTATTTAAATTTAACATTTTACCTATACTTATAAAATAAAAAAATTAAATTTGCAATGTCTTAAATCAAAATAAAATATTATGAAAAAAATTATATGTATAATCTCAATGCTTAGCATAGTATGTTATAGTTTATCTGCACAAGAATTCGATAAAAAACAAACGGTAAAAGAGTTGAAAAGTTTCTTGAAAGATCCCGAAAAATATCACAATGATAAAAAATCTACTAACGATCGACTTCTATTATTCGAACAAGAAATGATTAAAAGTAGGATTAAAGTTGAAGAAGTTCAAGTAGAAATAGACGATAAAAACAAAATTATAGCAGATTTAAAGGCAGAAAATACAAAATTGAAGGCATGGTCTGGCAATGTATTTGATAATGCTACTACAAATACTCAATATAGAATTCAAATAGGAGTGTATAATAAGTTTTCTATTAATAATTTTTTGAATTCAGCAAAATGTATTATTACCTCCAATGTAAATGGGAATAATGTATATGATGTAGTTGGATTCAATGATTTTAATGAAGCATCTTTGATGACTAAAGAATTAAGGAAAATGGGCTTGCAAGATGCATTTGTAACTAAATATGTAAATGGGAAAAGAGACAACTCATTTGATCCTAATAATATAAAATTAAATCCGCCAGTAATACGAACTTTACATAAAGAAAAAAGCGGTGATTTAATTATAGAAAAATAATTCTAAAAGCTTTTTATATCGTGCAATCTTTTGATTTTTCTCATAAAATTAAAATATCCTATGAAGATAAAAGGGTATATTTAATCAATAAGAATCATCTTCCATGTTTTGAAAAGAAGAAATTTTTAGTGATACAATATAAGGATCACAAATTCAAAAAGCACTTTGAAGATTATGTTCTTAATGGTAATATTAAGAATATAGTTTTTATTTCGGATAATGTATCATCACTTTTTATATCCTTCAAAAAACATTTTAAGAATATTACCGCAGCTGGCGGATTAGTTTTAAATGAAAAAAATCAAATTTTGATGATATTTCGTCGTTCCAAATGGGATTTGCCAAAAGGCAAAATTGAAAAAGATGAAACTATTGAACAAGCTGCTGTTAGAGAAGTAGAAGAGGAAACAGGCATAAAAGTAGATTTGCTCAAGGATTTATTGAAAACCACATTTCATATTTATCTTCATAAAAACAAATATTACCTTAAAGAAAACCATTGGTATAAAATGAACTCTCATTCTAGATATCCTTTGGTGCCTCAAACAGAAGAAGATATAGAAAAAATAGAATGGGTAGACTCAGAAAATATAGAAATCTATTTAAAGAATAGCTTTTCATCAATAAAGGATGTGATAAAAGATTAGTATATATTGTTTTGCATTTATATACTCAATTCTAAAAAATGTATATTTGCCACAATTTTTGTGTGAGTAAATGAGTTTCTTGGAGGATGCCTTGTTTTTTTAGAAAAATAATTTTTAGTTTAACTTTTTTTGTTTTGGTAGCTATTGGCTATGCACAGCAAGATCTTACTTTTAGTAATTTAAGGGTAAAAACATTTAATGTAAGTATATCGGATACTTTAATTAAGATAGATTCATGCTCAATTATTCCTAATTCAATTGAAATTTTTGAAAATGGGATTCAAATCAATAAAGAATTTGAATTTAATGAATCCAAAGCATTTTTACTTGTCAAAAATCCAAAAAAAATAAACTTTGTAATCAAATATAGAGTTTTACCTTTTAGAATTAAATATGAAAATCCTTTTCAAGCTCAACTTCGAGAATCCTTTCAATATGTCCCTAAATTGTATAAAGCAGAAGCCGTAAAACGATTTAGTTATATCAAGAATGATAAGTTGGATTTAGATGGTATATCCTATAATGGATCTTTATATAGAGGTGTTACTGTAGGAAATAATCAAGATGTAGCACTTCATTCGGGATTTAATATGAGTTTGTCGGGAAGACTCCCAAATGGATTAGAAATCAATGCCAGTATTACCGATGCCAATATACCACTTCAGCCAGAAGGAAATTCAGCATCTTTGCAAGAATTTGATAGAATTTTTATTCATCTCAAAAAAGACAACCATCAAGGTATTGTAGGTGATTTTGACGTTAAAAACATTCCTGAGTCGTATTTTCTCTCTTATGATAGAAAATTGCAGGGATTAACTTATAATTCTAAATTTGAATTTGACACATCCAAATTTTTGGAAATAGGAGCCACAGCCGCTATTACTAGAGGTGTATTTGCAAGAAATACGTTTGTAGCAAAAGAAAAAAATCAAGGTCCATACAGACTTTTTGGAAATAATGGCGAATCATTTCTTATAATCATTGCAGGAACTGAGAAAGTATTTATAAATGGTCAGCTCATGAAGCGAGGTTTTGACCAAGATTATGTAATAAATTACAATATTGGGGAAATTGTATTTACGCCAAAACGAATGATTACTCAGGATTTAAGAATTGTTGTAGAATTTCAGTATTCCGATAGAAATTTTTTTAGAAGTACCTTGGAAGCTCATACAGTTTATCATGCTTCTAAAACAAAGTTGTATGCACAAGTTTTTAGTGAATCGGATAATAAAAATCAGCCTTTGAATCTAAAATTAACGGAATCACAAATTTCAAGACTCAAAGAAATAGGGAATCAAGTAGATTCTGCATACATTTCTTCTGAATCTTTGACCACTTGGGATGCGGCAAGAATTTCATATCAACGAAAAGATACGGTAGTTCTAGGTCAGCGTTATATTGATATATTTAAATGGGCGGAAGCTTCTTTAGATACGGTCTATAATGTGATTTTCACTTTTGTAGGAGCAAATAAAGGAAATTATAACATTAAGGCAAGTAGTGCTAATGGAACGGTTTTTGAATGGGTGGCTCCCCAAAATGGAATTTTGCAAGGTAGTTATGAGGCTATTACTAAAATATCAACACCGAAATCCCATCTTCAGGCTATCATTGGAGGTGAAATAAAATTAAATTCTTGGTTGCAAGCGGCAGCAGAATTTACATTCACCCAAAATGATCTCAATGAATTTAGCGATAAAGATAATGATAAGAATTCAGGAAAAGGTGCTTTGATAAAACTAACTGGGACAAAAAAAATAGATTCATTAAAACAGTTTTCAATTTCATTGCAAAATGAATTTACTTCGTCAAATTTTAGTCCAGTCACTCGATTTAGAAATTTGGAATTTAACAGAGATTGGGATCTTCAAGTTCAATCGAGAAATGATCTATTTCAAAATATGTTAACGTCAAATATTGCGTATCAAAGCAAATATGTTAAGTTGCGATCACAATGGAGTGCTTTTTTGATGGATACAATTTATGAAGGATTGCAAAATATTACCGATTTTGATGGTGAAAAAGGGCCTTTTAAATGGTCTTTATCTTCTAATATTATAAAGACAAAAACATTAGATTCTACAATGGCTTTTTATAGGCCCAAAGGTTCACTTAATTATTCTTTTTTTAATAAAAATCCAATAACAGCCACTATAGGATTTGCTTTTGAAATTAAAGAAAAAAAATCAGCTAATTCGGATAGTATATCTTCAAATAGTTTTGATTGGAAAAATTACTTTTTCAATATATCTTCCAATTCAAAATCTTCGTCTCGATTTAATTTTGGCTATATATATAGAACCGAACGATATAGTGATGGGAATGTTTTTTTGCAGCCTAAAATTATTTCTCATACATTGAATCTAAATGGTGTGATTGAGAAAAATCTAAATCATTTGTTTAAATATAATTTTAGCTATAGAAATTTTGTCAATACCGATACTGGAATAAAATCAAGAGAGTTAATTCATAATTATTTAGGTCGATTGGATTATAATGGACAGTTTGTAAGAGGATTTCTTAAGATCAATACGTTATATGAATTAAAAGCAGGACAAGAGCAAAAAACACAAATTACGTATGTTAAAGCTACTAATGGATACGGCAATTATGCATGGAAAGATCTCAATAATAATGGTGTTTTTGAAATTGATGAAGCTTATGTTTCTAATTTTAATTTTGAAAATAGATATATCCGTTTTTATACTTTGTTGCCCGATTTTGTTCCGGCCAATGAAATTTTATTCAATCATTTTTTATGGCTTCAACCCAAGGCAATATGGCATAGCAAAAAGGATTGGAGAAAATGGGCCTCAAAATTTTCATATCAGTTACGATTTGATATTCAACGCAAATCAACATTCTCTCAATCCCAAACTGTTTCTGAGTTTTTAAGTCCATTTGAGTCCGTTTCTAGTTCCAATTTAATCGTGTCTCGCTTTAATTTGTTCAATCAACTAGCATTTCAAAAAAATGAATCTAACTTTGGCGCCGATTTAGAATGGTCCTATATCGATGCTAAAAATTTGATGAGCAATGGGTTGGAAAGTTATGCTACTCAGTTTTTTAATTTAAAATTACGATATAATCTCAGCTCGTATTTTACATTATTGGGAAAGTTATCAAATGGAATCAAACGAAATCAAAGTGATTTTTTTATTGATAGAAATTATTCATTTATACACAATGAAGTAGAAAATACCCTTTCAATTTTACCTCATAAAAATTTAAAAATAAATCTTAATGCCAATTATGCTTTTAAATCCTCAAACATGCAATATCTTGTGCAACAGCAAGGGGATTTAGAATTGCTTTTGAGCAGAAAAAACAATGGTATGATAGAAGCTAAATTTTCTACATTAATCTTAAATTATGGGAAAATCAAAGACAATCCTCAAGTGGAACTAGCTATGCTTAATGGTGTTCAAGCCGGAACCAATTTTATTTGGAGTCTAAATTTTGGTCAAAAATTAACGGATTTATTGCAGTTAAATCTTGTATATAATGGACGAAAAAATACGCAATCCGAAAGAATGATTCATTCCGCAAATATGGAAGTGAGAGCTATTTTTTAACCTTTTTCATATACATTAAATAAGGTAATAATTTCTTTAGCTTCTTTTACATCGTGTACTCTTAGAATTTTTGAACCTTGACGCAGCGCTTCAAAATGTAAAGCTGAAGTACCATTAAGTGCATATTTTGCAGAACTCTCTAAAGGAGAATAAATCATAGATTTTCTTGATATTCCTGTGAGAATAGGTAGCTGAAACGTATGAAAATAGGAAAGATTTTTGAGTAATTTATAGTTGTCTTCAATCCGTTTTCCAAATCCAAATCCTACATCTAAAATAATATCAGAAATTCCATTTGTCTTTAATTCTGTAATTTTTTTGTCAAAAAATTGATATAATTCAAGTAATATATTATCATATTCAGGATTATGTTGCATATTTTGGGGTACACCTTTCATATGCATCAAAATATAAGGTACTTGATGTTTTTTAAGAACAGAAATTAATCCCTCATCTAGCCTAAAGGCAGAAATATCATTAAGCATACATACGCCATTGTCCAACGCATAGCTTGCTACATCACTTCGGTAGGTGTCTATAGAAAAATAAGATTCCGGAAATCGAGATATTATTTTAGGCAAATAAGTTTCTAATGGCTTTAATTCCTCTTTAATGGATAGTACTTCACTAAAAGGTCTTGAACTCATAGTCCCTATGTCTATAATAGTAGCACCTTCAGTAAGCATGGTTTCAATTCTAGTAAGAATATCGTATTCACTTTTAAGTATTCCTCCGTCATAAAATGAATTCTCTGTTATATTCAATATACCCATTAGTATGGGTTTGTCAAGAACCAATAGATCTCTTTTTAGTTTAAGTGAAAATATTTTAGAGTCTTGGCGAAATAACATTATTTTTGCTTTTTAATTTTAGAATTTAAGTCTAGTGATAAATTTTTTTATTACAAAGTTTGCATAGTATTGGAAAATAATAAATAATGACCACTAAAAATACAGATCTTCATTACAAAGAAATTGTTGACAAATGTAAATCAATTTTCCTAAAAAAATCGAAAGATTATGGTACTTCATGGACCATTTTAAGATTGAGCTCTCTTACCGATCAACTATTTATAAAAGCTAAAAGAATTCGGAATATTGAAATTTCAAATGTCAATAAAGTGGGCGATAGTATTGAAGACGAGTTCAAGTCCATTATTAATTATTGTATAATGGCTATGATCAAATGTGAAGAAATTATAGAAGATGAGATCACTTTATCAGATGATCATCTTCAAATGCTGTACAATAAATATTATTATGATACATTCGTATTGATGCAAAAGAAAAACACGGATTATGGTGAAGTTTGGCGCGATATGCGTGTAAGTAGTTTTACTGATTTAATTTTAACTAAATTATTGAGAATAAAGCAAATAGAAGATAATTTTGGCAAAACTGAAGTTTCAGAAGGTGCCTTTTCAAATTATCAAGATATTATGAATTATTCAATTTTTGCCCTGATAAAATTAGAATCAGACAATCTAATTTCCCAATAGAAAAAATATGACTAAAATACATTATTTATCTATCCCCAAAATGGGAGAAAGCGTTTCGGAAGCCACCATTATACAATGGCTAAAAAAAGAAGGGGATATAGTGAAAAAAGATGAGCCTTTTGTAGAAGTATCTACAGATAAAGTGGATAGTGAAATTCCCTCGCCTTTTGAATGTAAAATAATAAAAATTCATTTTCAAAAAGACGATATAGTTGCAGTAAATCAGCCTATTGCAGAAGTTGAAGTTTTTGGTGAATTATTAGTTGAAAATGCTTCAAAAACTGAAGTTTTGCAAACTATTACTCCTGTTTCAATAAAATCAACATCTAAGCCTAGTACTTCAATTATCAATTTACATAATCTATCTCCACTAGTCAAAAAAATATTAATTGAACATGATGTAACGGAGCAGGAGATAGGTAATATAATTGCTACGGGGCTTGAAGGTAGGATTACAAAGCAGGACGCTTGGCTTTATGTAAGTAACAGAGCACATTTTAATGAAAAAAGACAAGTTGAATCATTGGAAGAGCCTCAAAACAATTTTGAAGTAAAATCTGAAAATCTTCCTGAAATAGATGAAGGAGATGAATATGTGCCTTTTGATAGAATGCGAGCTTTGATAGCGAAACATATGGTACAGTCTAAGCAAATTTCGGCTCATTGTACTTCTTTCTCAGAAATAGATGTAACGGATTTGGTAATCTACAGAGATAATATAAAAGATAAATTTTTAGAAGAAAATAATTTAAAAATTACTTATACACATCTTTTTATGAAGTGTACTATAGATGCATTAAAAGCATTTCCAAAGTTAAATGCTCACAATTCATCTAAAGGCTATATTTTGAAGAAAAATATTAATTTAGGTTTTGCTACTGCCTTACCCGATGGCAACTTGATTGTTCCATGTATAAAAAACACGCAAGATATGTCAATTGTTCAAATAGTAGACGGGGTAAATAAAATTGCTGCACTTGCAAAAAATAGTAATTTAAAACCAGAAGATATTCAAGGTGGAACGTTTACGGTATCTAATACAGGGATATTTGGTAGTTTGATGGGAACTCCAATTATCAATCAACCTCAAGTAGCTATTATGAGTTTGGGTGAAATCTTGAAAACACCTGCTGTAATTGACTTGGACGGCGAAGATAAAATTGTTGTAAGAAAAAAAATGATAGCGTCTTTGTCATACGATCATAGAATTATTGATGGTGCATATGCGGCTAGTTTCCTTAAATTTTTAAAAGAAAAAATTGAAAAGTATAATATTCTATAAAATAGAATTAAACTTTTGTTTCAATTTATTAATAAAAAATTAAATGTTGAAAAAAATTAAATATGATTTAATCATTATAATATTATATTTGTGTCAAATTTTAAACTAAAAATTTAGTCGTATGAAAAAGTATATACTTTTAGGATTTTCAATGGTTTTTGTTCTTCTTTTTGCTGTGAGTTTTGATGCTGCAACAATAGATGGTATTCAATTTCCTGCTTATAAAGTCAAAGTGAAGCCACCTAAAGAGCAACGTATCCAGGCTCAAATTGAAATTAGAAATAGTATGCTTAAAAATGTTGAGACAGGATTAGTAGATCCAAATGATTGGTATGAAGCGTTGGAAAAAGTAACTAATTTTTATAACAGAGTTTCTGCTAGAGCAGGCAACATTGAATGGAAAGAAGGTGGGCCTTTGGATGTTGGTGGAAGAAGTAGAGGATTTGTTTTTGATAATCAAACTCCAAATAAATGCTATACAAGTGCTGTATCAGGCGGTATATTCGAGTCATTTGATAGAGGAAATACTTGGAGACCTGTCCCTGGATTTGATAAATTACCTATATTAAGTATCGGATGTATGATACAGTCTATCAATGGTGATGTATATGCAGGTACTGGAGAATATTGGGGGAATGATGCCAATGGTCAGTTTGGAAGTCAATTTAATGGAAATGGAATCTATAGAAAAAAAGCAAATAGCGATAATTGGGAGCTTTTAGGATTTGAAAATCCAAAAAGTGGTACCACGGCTCCTCAATTTTCATTAGTAATTGATATGGGCTGTGATCCTGTAGATAATAATAAAGTTTTTGCAGCTACCAGTAAAGGATTGTTTGTTTCTAGAAATGGTGGAGATACCTGGACTAAAGTTTCTGGAGTAATGTCAACAGGAGTTATCTCTCAAATCAAACCATCCTCTGATCCTAATATATGGTATGCAGGAAGAGATGGTATAACTTATAAATCTACAGATGGAGGTACAACTTGGGCTCAGATTACAACAGGTAATTTTATTGCAAACCACTCAACTAGAAAACATATAAGAATTGCAGTATCTAAACAAGATCCTAAAAAAGTTTATGTTTGTGGAATTGATACAGAGGCTAAATTACGATTTGCAATTAGATCTGTAGATGGAGGAAGTAATTGGCAGTTTTTAGGAAAGCAAGATGCATTATTACAGCCTTTATGTTCTTCTGATGGAACAGCATGTCAAGGATGGTTTGATTTGTGTTTGGCTATTAATCCTTCGAATGATGATCATTTATTTTTAGGAGGGCAACAAGCTATGTATACTTGGTCCCCAGCTACTAATTGGGTTAAGGCTGCATTCTGGAATAGTCCAGCAAAATTAGGTCAAAATTTAATACACGCTGATATGCATGAGTTTGCATTTGATGAGAAAAGACCTGATACACTTGCTATCTGTACCGATGGGGGTGTTTATATTACTTATAATGCTAAATCGCAATTTCCTAACCCAACATGGGTGCCAAAAAATAAAGCATTTAATGTAACTCAGTTTTATGATATGAATGCTTCTATTTATGGAGAAATGCTTGGAGGTGCTCAAGACAATGGAACTAATCTTATTAGAACTGACGCATCATCTGATAGAAAATCTTTTGAAGTGAGTGGTGGAGATGGTTTTAATACAGCTATTTCAGCATATAATGATAGTCGTGTCATGTTTTATACAGTTTATAATGGATTAATAAGAAAGTCTGATAATATGAATGCAAATACATCGAATCCTATAATTCAAGGAAGTTGTATCGATGTTGAACCAAGAACGCAAGCTGGTTTGCCTCAAGGAAATGGAGAGGCAGACGGAATTGGATTCCATACACGTATTCATATTGCAGAAAAATTGATTCCGGATCCAAATAATACAATAGACTCAATAGATAAAGAAATTCCCGAAAGATCATTATTTTTCGTAATGCATCCTTCTGGTTTTTATGTCTCTCCAAATGCATCAAAACCTAATGAAAAGGCTGATTGGACATCAGTTATTAATCCAAGTGTTGGTGAAGTGATAGATATGCATCAGACAAAAGATTTATCTACAATGTATGTTGTAGGAAGAGGTGGAGCTAAAAAAATTACGGGATTTGATAAGGCTGTATTCAATAAAACTACTTTAGCAAATAATGTTCCTTGTTTGGTTTCTACTACTGCTGGATTAGGAATTAGTATTAGTAATGTAAATGGCTTGCCATCAAATTTAGGTGGTGTTTATGTTCGCCAGTCAAGTGCCATTGTAAAGCCAGAAGTATTGGTAACTCAAATGGGATTTGGAGGAACTCAAAAGGTGTTTTATTCAAATGATGGAACAAATTTTGTAAATAAACAAGGTGATTTGCCTATCATGCCTGTATATTGTGGTATAATAGATGAATTAAATGAAAAACATGTATTGATAGGAACCGAATATGGTGTGTGGGAGACAGATGATATAACCGCAACAAGTGTAAAATGGGTGCCTTCTAGTAAAAATGTAGGAATGGTTCCTGTATTTAGAATACGTCAAATGAAATTAAGAAAAAATGGATGTTGGATGGTATATTTAGGAACCCATGGAAGAGGAACTTTTTATGCTCCAATAACAGAAGCTACAGGATGTAGCTATAATTTAGATAGACCAAAATCAACGAGTGGTATTGATCCATTTACAAACTTTGGCAGTAAATTTAGTGTATTTCCTAATCCTACATCAGATGTATTAAATGTTAGATTTAAAGCTGATAAAGTACAAAATTATACAATTTCAATTTATAGTAGATCAGGACAATTTGTAAAGAAAATGTCTTATCGATCTGCATATGGAATTAATAATGTTCCTCCTATTGAAGTAAATATGCTTTCAAAAGGCACTTATTTTGTTAGATTGGAAGATGATGAAAAGGTTGTAGGCGGTTCACAATTTATTGTTCAGTAAATTTTAATAATATTTATTGTTAAAAAGCCCAAATCAATG
>JBEIDU010000039.1:0-17999 GCA_040383345.1 Chitinophagales bacterium
GTATCATTGTCCAAAAAGTTCATCTTGAAGAAAAAAAAATATGGTTTAAGCTAGCAGATTAAAATTATATTTTAAATTCATAAAAAAGCCCACATTAATGTGGGCTTTTTTTATTTCTTCTTTAAATCTTTCGTTTCTATAAATGTAATGATACTTCCTTTTTTAGAAGCTTGATATTCGCTCAAAGGTTTTGATTTCGATTTATCGCCAGGGGCTTTCTTTTTGTTTTTAGTAATTTTATCTTTACTCATAAAATAGATTTATAAATGAAAAACATCTTTCATTTTGAGTAAAGGTAGACTATTAAATTGACATTTTGAAATAATAAAAAAGCGAGGTTTTATTTACCTCGCTTTTAAAAAAGATATAATAGAAAAACTGAAAAATTTATTTTAGTTTTCTTTTCTCGCTTTTTTCTCTGCTTTACGCATTTGTTTGAATTTCTCCATTTGCTCTGGCGTCAATACTTTTTCCATTTCGGCACGCATAGCTTCTCTTTGCGCTTTATTTTCTTCTTTCATCTTCTTTTTCATCTCTTGTCTCTTTGCCTTATTTGCTTCGCGGTTTTTCTCCATCAACGCTTTCATTTTAACCTCTTGCTCTGGAGTCAATTTCAATTCCGACTTCATTTTTTCAAATCGTTTTTCTTGCATTTCTTTTGAAGGAGGTGCGGGCATTCCAAGCGTTTCTCCTTTTGGCGGAAGCGGTGCTTTAATGTCTTGTTGTGCTATCATAGTTCCCAAAATCATAGATAGCCCAATTATTAATATCATTTTTTTCATATCATTTTTTTAAATGGTTAAACTTTCCTTTTGATGTATTTTTGCATCTTTTGGTTTAATGGTTATAAGAAATATTTATGAATATATATAAATTTTTGTAACTTGAAGTCAAAAAAAAACTCTAAAAACATTAGACTAATCAAATTTATGAAAACTATATTTTTATTATTATTTGTAAGTATTTCTCCTTTATTTTCACAAAATAACTGTTCTATCTCTGGGAAAATTATTTTTCAGAATAAACCGATTTCTAAAATTGAAGTTATATTATTGAAAAATAATATAGAAGTTCAAAGAAATCTTTCTTCATTAGAAGGTATTTTTATATTTGATAAATTAAATATTGATACTTTTAATATAGTCTTAAAAAACAAGACATATAATGGATATAAATCAAATATAATTGTCAATAGCAATAATTGTAAAGTTAATATTGGTGAAATAGCATTGAATCAAAAAAAAATATCGATACAAGAAATTTCAATTGCTGGAAATAGACCTACTATCAAGCAAGAAATAGGCAAAATGACTTTGGATGCAAGCAAGGTTACAATACAACAAGGGACGTTGCAGGATTTAATAACTCAAATGCCAGGCGTATCGGTAGATAATAACTCAAATGTAACTTACAACGGAAAATCGGGGCTGCGAATATTGGTTGATGGCAAAATGTCGCTGTTGTCAGAAAGTGATATGAAATCATTTATGAATAGCATTCAAGCGTCTTCGGTTCAGTCAGTTCAAATTCAAAATAATCCCGATACAAAATACGATGCGGAAGGAAAAGGCGGTTTGATTGTTATCAATTTGAAAAAGAATAAGAAAAGTGGCTTTAATACAAAAATAAATGCAAATATAGGTACACCTTTGAATAAATACAATGCAGGCGGTTTGTTTAATTTCAAGAAAGGAAAAGTCAATTTGTTTGGTTCATACAATTTTTTGTATCGCGATATGTATTATACGTATTATGAAGATAGAACTTTATTGTTACACACTGAGACGAGTTATTACACGCAAGATATGCGTTGGAAAAATATTACGCGTGGTCATAATGCAAAGGCTGGAATTGACTATGATTTAGACGAAAAAAATAGTTTTAATTTCACCTTTGATATGAATTCAGAATTGTCTAATGGGGGCAATAATGCTATAAATAAGGCTTATTTATATGATGAAAACAAGAACTTGACGCAACGATTGGAAGTTACAAATACAGGATTGAACAAAAGTGTCAACACACAGTTTTCTTCTGCGTACAAACACATTTTTGATACTACGGGAAAAGAAATACAAGTAGATGCTGTCTATACGGCGCTAAGTGCTACCAATAACAATATGAATGAAAATTTATTCTATAATCCAACGGGATTTTTACTAAAAGAAAATTACTATTATTATGGAGCTAATATTTCGAATAAAGTTAATTATTTTATGAATAAAGTAGATGTATCCTTACCTTCAAAAATAATGAAATGGAATTTTGGGATAAAAAATGAATATACTATTAATGACAATGAGTTGAGTGCCGACACCAATGTTTATGGAGGTGTTCCCGCTACTTCACCTCGTTTTTATAATCAATTTAGCTATAAAGAATGGATAAATGCGGCGTATACGACACATCAATTCAAATTAGGCAAAACACAAGTCGATTTGGGATTGCGTGTAGAACGAACTGATATTTCGTCAAACAATTCTGAAGTTACACGGAATTATTTCAATATTTTTCCAAATGTGGGGCTAGAATATGAATTGGATGCGCATAGTACCTTTTCGGCAAAATATAGCAGAAGAATTCAGCGTCCAAGCTTTTCACAATTGAATAATAGAGTTGTTTTTTATAGTAAATATACTGCTAATTTCGGCGACCCTAAGTTACAACCCTCTTTTTCGGATGTAGTTTCATTTATGTACACCTTGCAGTCAAATGGGTTTATGCCCTATTTCACCTTTGGTGCCGATATGAATTTGGACTATAATAATATTCAAGAAGTCAATTTTATAGACTCTAATTTGGTTAACTATTTTGGAAATGGAAATATAGGGAAATCTAATATTTTCACACTTTCTTCTTCTATGCAATTTGTCTTGAATCAATCTATACAGCTAATGGTTTCACCTTCATATTCGTTTTCAAATTTTCAGAATTATAGAAAAAACGCATTTGAACGTTCTTTTGGAAATAGTGTGTCTCTTTTTGCCAATCTAAATGTATCGCTTCCTGCAGATATCAAATTGTCTTTAAATTCTTGGATGAATACCAATATGATGTGGGCTCAGGGAACTACAGAATTTTTTGGTGCGGTAAATGGTAGTATTAGTAAGTCATTTTTAAATAAGAAACTAAATGTAGAAATTTCGTGTCAAGATATTCTGAACACAAATACTTGGATTGGGCATCAAAATACTTCTACGCTGCAATTTATTGGACGATGGAAACCCGAAACGAGAATAGCTTATTTGAATATTAGCTACCTTCTTGGAGGTAATGTTAAAGAAAGAGAAATAGAAAAAAATAATAGAATAAGTACAGGAGGCGGAAGATAATATATTATAAGTATTAATAATACTATCATTAATAAATATGGTGTAGTTGTATTAGTAAAGAATATATAATTTATGTTTGAACATAAAAAAAGCGCCTATTGAAAAATAGACGCTTTGTATAAAAAATATTACTTTTATTTGTTATGCAATGGTAACCTTTGAATCCAAATATACATCTTGTACCGAATTTAAAAGCTCTACACCCACTTTCATATCTTTTTGGAATGCTTTTCTCCCTAAAATAAGACCTTGTCCACCAGCTCTTTTATTAATTATTGCTGTTTCGATAGCTTCTGCCATATCGGTAGCACCTTTGCTTTCTCCACCCGAATTGATAAGACCTGCTCTTCCCATATAGCAATTAGCTACTTGATATCTACACAAATCAATTGGATTGTCTGTAGTTAACTGAGAATATACTTTGTCATGTGTTTTACCATGTTTTGTAGCTAAATAACCACCATTATTGGTAGGTAATTTTTGCTTAATGATATCCGCTTGTATTGTTACACCTAAATGATTGGCTTGACTAGATAAATCCGCAGATGCGTGATAATCTACTCCATCTACTTTAAAGCCGTTATTTCTAGTATAACACCACAAAATAGTAGCCATTCCTAATTCGTGAGCATATTCAAAAGCTCTAGCAACATCTACAATTTGTCTTCTACTTTCAGCACTTCCAAAATAGATCGTAGCTCCTACAGCCACAGCACCCATATTCCATGCATCTTTTATTGTTCCAAACATTACTTGGTCATACGCATTTGGATAACTCAAAAATTCATTGTGATTGATTTTAACGATAAATGGAATTTTATGCGCATATTTTCTAGCTACACTTCCCAAAACGCCATAAGTAGAAGCAACCGCGTTACATCCTGCTTCTAGCGCTAATTTTACTATATTTTCACTATCAAAATATATCGGGTTAGGTGCAAAAGAAGCTCCCGCACTATGCTCGATTCCTTGATCAACTGGCAAAATACTCATATAGCCTGTATTGGCCAATCTTCCATGTCCATATAATTGTTGTAAGCTACGCATTGTAGGAATATTTCTATTTGTATGTGAAAAAATATCACTTACAAAATCACTTGAAGGCAAGTGGATCAAATTTTTATCAATAGTTTGACTTTTGTGGTCGAGTAATAACCTTGATTTTTCTTCACCTAAAATTTCTGAATAATTCATCCTAATATAATTAATGTTTAATATAATTTTATTTATTGAAATACAATACCAAAGCCCCAGTTATTAGCATATTTATCAAGGCAATTGGAATTAATTTTTTCCATCCTAGCTCCATCAATTGGTCATAACGGAATCTTGGCAATGTCCATCGAATCCACATAAATACAAATATAAAGAATATCGTTTTTGCCAAAAAGGCTCCAAATCCAAGCAAAGTAAGCGTTAATCCATCAAAATGTTGCATGCCTGGAAAGCTATATCCTCCAAAAAATAATAATGAAATCATAGCTGAAGAAACAAACATATTAATATACTCTGCAAAAAGATAAAAACCAAGTTTCATACTCGAATATTCTGTATGATATCCACCAATTAATTCACTTTCGCACTCTGCCATATCAAAAGGCGCACGATTACACTCTGCCAATGCACAAGTCATAAACACAATAAAACCAATGGGTTGATAGAAAATATTCCAATTCAAGCCTTTCAAAACCTCAATACCATATAAAGCTCCTGCTTGACGCCCAATAATATCCTTCATACCTACAGATCCTGTCATCATTATGATGGTAATGATAATCATACCCATAGCTAATTCATAACTAATAATCTGTGAACTCGCTCTAATTGCCGAAAATAATGAATATTTGTTATTGCTAGCCCATCCACCAATCATAATGCCATAAATACCTAGCGATAAAACGCCCAAAACATATAAAACACCAATATTAATGTCCGATACTTGCATTGAAATCGTTCTGCCAAATGCTTCAAAATCTGGAGCCCAAGGAATAACAGCACTCGTCATTAAGGCCGTAAACATAGCAATTCCAGGACCTGCTATAAATAACCATTTACTTGCATTTGCTGGAATAAATTCCTCTTTGAAAAACATTTTTCCTCCATCGGCCAATGGTTGTAGTAATCCAAAAATTCCAGCACGATTGGGGCCAATTCTATCTTGTAAAAAAGCCGCTACTTTTCTTTCTAAATACGTTGAATACATAGCGATTACCAATGATAAAATAAAAATGGCGAACGCTAAAGCAGATTTTTCAATTACAAATTCTAACATTAAACTAGGTTTTATATTAATATAAGTTGCAAATTTATTATTTTTACGTCAAAATGAAGGAAAAAGTTATTATTATTTTTGATGTACCATAAAAAATAAAGAAAGTCTCAAAAATTCTTTATTAATTTTGTAAGATAAATTTATTGATAAAAGCGATGCTGGAAAAATTGAATTATGAAAATTATAATATAGATAATGAATTAAAACTTATATCTAAAGAATATCGTGCATTGTTAAAAGGATTGGCTCATCGTTTAGATAAGGTAGACAAGAAGAATTTGCGAATTGCTTTTGAAATGGCACTTAATTCGCATAGCAAAACGCGAAGAAAAAGTGGAGAACTTTATATTTTTCATCCAATAGCTGTAGCAAGGATATGCACAGAGGAGATTGGTCTAGGTCTTACCTCCGCAATATGTGCTTTACTTCATGATACCGTGGAAGATACCGATTTGACGTTGGAAGATATTGAATTAACGTTCAATAAAGAAATATCAAGTATTGTAAATGGTCTTACCAAAATCAGTGGGATCATTGATACGCAAACCTCCATGCAGATTGAAAATTATAAAAAACTCATAGTCACTTTGACCGATGATGTTCGTGTAATATTGATAAAAATAGCGGATAGATTACATAATATGCGAACAATGGATGCTATGCTATCTGATAAACAAGCAAAAATAGCCTCCGAAACTCTATTTTTATATGCACCTTTGGCAAATAGAATTGGGCTTCATGCTATAAAAACAGAATTAGAAGATTTGTCATTAAAATATCTCGAACCCAAAGAGTATCGTGATATTGCCCTCAAATTGAAAGAAACAAAAAGACAGCGCACGCGCCATATCAATGAATTTATAAAGCCAATAGAAGAAAAATTAATTTCAAAAGGATATAAATTTAAAATCTATGGTCGTCCAAAATCCATTTACAGCATTTGGAATAAAATACATAATAAAGGCGTTCCTTTCGAAGAAGTATTTGATTTATTGGCAATCAGAGTTATTCTAGATGTTCCAATAGAAGAAGAAAAAGAAGCTTGTTGGAATGTATATTCTATCATATCGAATAGTTATGTCCCAAATTCAGATCGATTGCGCGATTGGATTTCAAAGCCTAAAAGTAATGGGTATGAAGCTTTACATACTACGGTAATGGGGCCTCAAGGTCGTTTTATTGAAGTTCAAATTCGAACAAAACGAATGGACGAAGTAGCTGAAAAAGGGGTTGCTGCTCATTATTTTTATAAAGGGGAAAAGAATGAAAAAGACAATAATCCTATTGATGAGTGGTTAAGCCGCATTTCAGAAAAAATTAAACATACGGATGAAAATTCATTGGATTTAGTTAATGATTTTAAATTAGATTTATATAATGAAGAAATTTATGTCTTTACTCCCAAAGGAGAACTGCGTTTAATGCCAAAAGGTTGCAAAGTACTCGATTTTGCATATGAAATCCATACGGGACTTGGTAATAAATGTATTGGCGCTAAAATTAAGCATAAATTGGTACCTTTGTCTCATGTTTTGGAGAATGGAAGTCAAGTTGAAATTCTAACAAGTGCCAAACAAAAACCTAGTGAAGATTGGCTCAATATAGTAACGACTTCAAAGGCAAAATCTTCAATAAAATATGCATTCAAGGCTGAAGTAAAGGAATTGGCAAAAGAAGGGAAGGAGATTTTGATGCGAAAGCTAAATGCTATCAATGCAAAATACAACGATCAAAATATTCAAACCTTACTTAATTTCTATAAAGAAGGTAATACGCTTACTTTTTTAAGTAAAATTAAACAGGAAAAGATAAACTTGACCGAATTAAAAAAAATGGAGGTAGTTGGCGGTGTTTTAAAAATTGAAAAAATTAAAAATATTGAAGCGGGAATTATTTCAGATAATGATATAATAAAAAAAGTAAAAGAAACGCTTAAGCAAAATTCAGATATATTAATCATGGGTGAAGATAGCTCCAAGATTCAATATAGCTATGCAACTTGCTGTAATCCTATTCCAGGGGATGAAGTTTTTGGATTTATTACACTCAACGAAGGTGTGAAAATTCATAGGCTCAACTGCCCTAATGCTGTGAACTTGATGAGTAAATATTCATATCGAATCGTAAAAACAAAATGGAATCAATCAAAAGAAATTTCGTTCCTTACTGGTTTTAAAATCAATGGAATAGATGATTTAGGATTGGTAAATAAAATGACAAAAATTATTTCGGAACATCATAATATTAATATTAAATCCATTTCGGTAGAAAGTGAAGAAGGAATTTTTGAAGGAATTGTAAAACTTTATGTTATGGATATTGAACAATTAGAAGAATTGATTCAAAATCTTAAGAAATTAGATGGTGTAATTAATATTAAACGTTTAGAGATAGAGTAATTTATTTATAGTTTCATTTTTTTTATTAAATTAATACCTTATATTTGTATTCAAAATTATCTCAAATGCGAAAAATAATCCTATTAGCTAATTTAATTTTTATTAGTAATTTTTTATTTGGACAAATTACAACACAAGGCACAAGTGATATGCCAAAGACCGTAAATTTTTCGGACACTACCCTACCCGATTTTAATCCTACATTGACAAGTGTAGACCAAAAAACCATTCCTGCATCGGAATATGGCAATAAAAAAGATGTTTTGTATCGTCAAAGAATGGAATATTTATCAAAGAATAAAGTAGAAACGGGCAAAAAAAAAAGCAGCTTCGCAAACGATATTCTTCCAAAAATAGAACTAAGCTATAAGGCCAATATTCCCAACGGACATCCTGCCGATAACGATATAGCGGTATCTAATGGCGAAAAAGTAATCAGTGCGGTTAACACTAATATCGTAGTATACAATAATCAAGGAACTCAATTATTGAGTAGAAGTCTACAACAATTAATTTCTCAAATAGGCACATTTACATCAACTTCTGACCCAAGAGTTTTGTACGATGCAGAAACCGATCGTTTTATTTTTACCTGTTTTTCGGGTAGTTTGAGTACCAATTCAACAATTATTGTAGGATTTTCAAAGACTAATGACCCTGCAGGTGCTTGGAATTTTTATAAATTGAACGGAAACAGCTTTAATGATAGCACTTGGAGCGATTATCCAATTATTGCGGTAAATGGAAGCGATTTGTTCATTACGTTTAATCAAGTAAAAGATAATGTTAGCTGGACTGTAGGATTCAAACAATCTGTAATTTGGCAAATAGATAAAACTAGAGGGTATCAAGGCGATTCGCTCAAATATACGCTTTGGAGTGATATAAAATATTCCAATAGAAACTTGAGAAATATTTGTCCTGCAAAATATCAATCAGAAACGATGCCCAACAATATGTATTTTCTATCGGTGCGAAACGTAGATTTTACCAATGATACCATTTTTCTATTGGAAATAACGGATTCTTATAATTCGGGAAATGCAGCCATCAAACAAAAAGTACTTAAATCGCCTGTAAAATATGGCTTTCCACCCAATGCATTTCAGGGAAAAGGCATTACAGGCATTCGTCAGCAGTTGATGACCAATGATGCTCGAATATTGGCGGCTATTTATGAAAATGATTATGTACACTTTGGATCAAACTCTATAAACCCACAATACGCCAATGCAGGGGTATTTTTGGGAAAAATTGAAAATGTAAGTTCGGCTGCTCCAAAAGTGAAAACCTCCCTTTTTTCTTCAAATAACATAGAATATGGCTATCCATCAATGACTTTGATGGGAAATAATTCTATTCCACATAAAGTGTTGTATACTTTTTCACATTGTGTATTTGACAGTACGCCGGGAATGAGTATGATTTATCAAAATACCAATGGCGAATTTAGCGATATTGTTCGTATCAAAAATGGCACGAATTTAATCGATATGACAGCTGATTCTATTGAGCGTTGGGGTGATTATTCCAATGCGCAACGAATCTATAATAATCCCGATAATGCATATCTTGTAGGCTCTTGGGGTGGGCCACAGTCTGGTTTTAATACTCGAATGCTCACTTGGGTAGCCAAAGTATCGGTTTCGGATACCACCAAACCTATTACATCTGCTATTCAAAATAGTATTTCTAATGCAGAAGAAGCCTCTATCGCTCCAAATCCTACTCAAAATACATTCACAACTACCATTCATTTAACTAAAAATGAGATTTTAGATTTTGAAATATATAGCCTTGAAGGTAAAAAATTATATACGGTATTTAATAAAAAAGCATTTGCAGGAAAAAATGATTTTTCTATGTCTATAGAAGATTTACCAAAAGGCCAATACATATTGAAAATACATGGAAATCAGGGGTTTCAGTTGTCGAAAAGGGTGGTGAAAGATTAGGGATTAAAAGGAAATCTTATAGATATACCAATCTTTAAATTATTTTTAAATTTTATACTTTTAACGGTAAATAAGATATCTAGTTACTATTTTCCTCCCTTCGCTACCTTATTCGCTAATTGTCCACAAGCGGCGTCTATATCCTTGCCTCTACTCTTTCTTACTTTCGATTCCACGCCTTGTGTGCGGAGTGTATGAAGAAAATAATCTCTTCGTTCTTTTTTTGTTCGAGCAAATGGCGTGCCATCTACAGGGTTGTATTCTATCAAATTGACATACACAGGAAAATCTTGACACAAGGTACCCAACTCAATGGCATCTTCATCACTATCATTGAATCCATTCAATAGTATATATTCGTACGTAATTTTGTTTTTGGTTTTGTCGTAAAATGTCTTGAGCGCTGCCATCAAGTCTTCGATAGGATTGCTGGAATTGATGTCCATAATTTCATCCCGTTTTTTATTATTGGGTGCGTGGAGCGATAACGCCAAATTTATCTTAATTTTTTCATC
Source organism: Chitinophagales bacterium (assembly GCA_040383345.1). Classification (GTDB taxonomy): domain Bacteria; phylum Bacteroidota; class Bacteroidia; order Chitinophagales; family JADJOU01; genus CHPMRC01. The sequence goes on from JBEIDU010000039.1 coordinate 10,474, forward strand.
GGCAAGTTTCAAAATATTTCGTGTAATGCCCGATGTAGAAACCGTAATACGTTTGGCGCCAATACCCAATCCCAAATCAATATCATTAAGTAAATAAAGGCTCTTGAGCACTTCGTGGTAATTGAGCAAAGGCTCTCCCATTCCCATATAAACTATATTTGTGAGTTTGCCCCCAAAATGCTTTTTAGCTAATTCATTGAGCAAAAAAACTTGGTCGTAGATTTCAAATGCAAATAAATTTCGGTCGCGTTTTAGAAAACCCGTAGCGCAGAATTTACAAGCCAAGCTACATCCAACTTGCGAGGAAATACAAGCTGTAATTCGGTCTTCAGAAGGAATAATAACCCCTTCAATAGTATTTCTATCAAAGGTTTTAAAACCAACTTTAATCGTACCGTCGCTACTTTGCTGAAACACATCTACAAGCATAGGCTGTGTATCAAAATTGGATTTAAGGGCTTGAATTAAATCTTTTGGAAGGTTGCTCATATCCTCAAAATCTAACACGTGCTGGTTCCAAAGCCACTGATATACTTGGTTGGCTCTAAATTTTGGAAATCCCAGTTTCACAATTGCTTTTTGCAAAGCATCCTTATCCATTTCTCTAATTCCTTGCAACATTTCGTAATTTTGATCACAAAAATACTGCAAAATATTCCAAAAGGGATGAGTATAATCAATCAGATTATAAAAGGTCTAAGGATTAACCACGGTTAGTTATCAAATTTGATGTACTTTTGCGCTCTTAATTTTAGAAAGATTCTTCTAAATACAACGTAAATATACCTTATCAAATGAATTATATCAGTATTGAAAATTTGACTTTGCATTATGGCGATAAAATCATCTTTGAAGATTTAAATCTCTTTATAAATAAAGGAGATAAAATCGCTTTGGTAGCAAAAAATGGTAGTGGAAAAACAACCCTGCTCAAAATGCTTTTTGGAGAGGAATTGCCCAATGCCGATTCGAAATTTTTTATACACAAGGATGTAAAAATGGGCTATTTGCCTCAAGACCCAAAATTGGATTTGAACAAAACTATAAAAGAAGTTATTTTTAATTCAAAATCCCAACTTTTTGAAATTATAGAACAATACCAAAAAGCAATTATAAATCCTGAAGACTATGATTTTGAATTTCTTATGCAAGAAATGGAACGATTGCAAGCTTGGGATATTGAAAGCAAAGTATCTCAAATATTGGGAAAACTGGAAATTTATGATTTGACACAAAAAATCAGTACACTTTCAGGTGGACAAAAAAAACGGGTAGCCCTTACGCAACTTTTGATTGAAGAACCCGAGCTAATCCTTATGGATGAGCCTACCAATCACTTGGATCCCGATATGATAGAATGGCTAGAAAACTATCTAAAAAGAAGTGAACTTACTCTTTTTATCATCACGCACGACCGATACTTTTTGGATACGGTTTGTAATCAAATTGTAGAGTTAGATAATGGTTTTATGCAAAAATTTCAAGGAAATTATGCATATTATCTTGAAAAGAAAAATCAACAAATAGAAGTAGAAAAAGCGCATAACGAAAAAGCAAAAAATATTTACAGACGAGAACTAGAGTGGATGCGCCGCCAGCCAAAAGCTAGGACTACTAAATCAAAATCAAGAATCGATCGATTTGATGATGTAGAAGCGGACGCTAAAAAACGATTTGATGAGGAAAAAGTTAAATTGGAAACGGTAGAAAATAGATTAGGAAATAAAATTCTAGAATTCCGCAATGCAAGCAAAGCGTTTAAAGACCGAATTATTCTCAAAAATTTTGAATATAAGTTTAGACGATTTGAAAAAGTAGGAATTGTTGGAAAAAATGGTGTGGGCAAAACCACCTTTTTGAAGTTGATATTGGGCGAAGAAGCTTTGGACAGTGGGGATATCGTATTGGGCGAAACAGTAAAAGTGGGATATTACAAACAAGAAAATGTTTCCTTTCCCGAAGATAAACGATTGATAGAAGTAGTGAAAGATATAGCGGAATATATACCTCTAAAAGGAGGAAAAAACTATACGGCTTCGCAAATGCTAGAGCGATTTATGTTTCCAAGTCACATGCATTATAATTTGGTGAAAAAACTCAGCGGTGGCGAGCGAAGAAGGCTTTCGTTGATTTTGATTTTGATGCAAAATCCCAATTTTCTTATCTTGGACGAGCCTACCAATGACTTAGATATCGTCACGCTCAATGTCCTTCAAGAATTTATTGAAGAATTTGATGGCTGTGTGATATTGATTACGCACGATAGATATTTTATGGATAATTGTGTAGAACATCTTTTTGTTTTTGAAGGTCAAGGAAACGTTAAAGATTTTAATGGTACATATACCGAATATCGCCTTAATTATGCCAATACACCTCAGAAAACAGAAGAAAAACCCAAACAAGAAGCAGTAACCGTGTCTGAAGTAGCACCTCCTCAAAATACAGAATTGCAAGCTTCCAAACGCAAACTGAGCTATAATGAACAACGTGAGCTCACTACCATTGAAAAAGAATTGCCTGAATTGGAAGCTGAAAAAGAAAAATTATCGATGCAATTAACGGGAAATCTTTCATTTGATGACATTCAAAAAATCTCGGACCAACTCAAAAAAGTAGTAGAAAAAATTGAGCATCACACCGAAAGATGGCTTGAATTGTCGGAGTAGGTAAAAAATTAACTTTTAAATAATTTTTTCCTTGAACTTTTTCCGAAAATAAAATGTATTTTTGTCATATAAATTAAGGATTTGAAATCATTAAAAATAGGAATTGTATGCTATCCCACATATGGTGGAAGTGGCGTGGTGGCTACAGAGCTAGGAATTGGTTTGGCAAAAAAAGGACATCACGTTCATTTTATTACCTATAAACAACCGTTTCGTTTGGATAATTTTCATCCAAATGTATCGTACCACGAGGTAAGCTTTGAAAATTACGCCTTATTTGAAAATCCACCCTATGAGACCGCTCTTTCTTCAAGAATTGTAGATGTTGTCAAGCACGAAAAATTAGATATTTTACACGTACATTACGCAATTCCGCATGCTTCTGCCGCATATATGGCACAGCAAATTTTGAAAGCTGATGGGATTTTTATACCATTTATCACTACACTACATGGTACCGATATTACGTTGGTGGGAAAAGACCATTCTTTTTTGCCTGTTGTTAATTTTTCCATCAATAATTCCAATGGGATTTCAGCAGTATCTGAATCGTTAAAAGCGGATACCTTATCCAATTTCCAAATTCAAAAAGAGATTAAAGTAATTCCCAATTTCATTGATTTTAAACGATTTTCAAAAAAAGAACGAAATCATTTTAGGAAATTAGTAGCCAATGACGATGAAAAAATATTGATTCATATTTCAAATTTTCGTAAAGTAAAACGAGTAGAAGATGTAGTCCGAATGTTTGAATTGGTATTAAAAAAAATTCCTGCTAAACTACTAATGGTTGGCGATGGTCCTGAAAGACATAAAGCGGAAGAATTGACACGTTCATTGGAAGTATACTCGCATGTAAAATTTATAGGGAAACAAGAGGCTGTTGAAGATTTACTTTCAATCTCCGATTTATTTGTATTACCTAGTCAAACAGAGAGTTTTGGATTGGCGGCGTTAGAAGCTATGGCGTGTGAAGTACCTGTAATTTCCTCTAATTCGGGGGGTATTCCCGAAATTAATATTCAAGGGAAAACAGGATTTTTGAGTCCTGTGGGAGACTTTGAAGATATGGCTAAAAATGCTATTTTTATTCTTGAAAATGAAGAGCGTATGCTTGAATTTAAGAAAAATGCTTTTGAAAAAGCGCAAGAATTTCACATTGACAAAATATTGCCTATGTATGAAAATTTTTATTACGAAATGACAACTATGAAAAATTAATAATTTTATATGAAAAAAATACTGGTAACGGGAGGTACAGGCTACATAGGGTCACATACCGCTATTGATTTGATTTCAAATGGATTTGAAGTTATTATCTTAGATAATTTGAGTCGTTCCGAAGCTGCTACTATTGATAGAATTGAAGCTATAACGGGTGTTCGACCTAAGTTTTATGAAATTGATTTATGCGATAAAAAAGAGACCTTTGCTTTTTTTGAGAAAGAAAAAAATATTGATGGAATCATCCATTTTGCAGCATACAAATATGTAGATGAAAGCGTAAAAAACCCAATACTATATTTTAGAAACAATAATGATAGTTTGCTTAATTTATTGGAATGTTTAGATACATTTTCAATTAAAAACTTTGTATTCAGTTCTAGTTGTTCGGTTTATGGAAATATAAATCAATTACCTGTAAATGAAGATACTCCTCTCAATAAAGCGGAAAGTCCTTATGCTCGTACAAAACAAATGGGCGAAATGATGATTGAAGATGTTTCCATAAATTCGGCTGCACAATTTATATCATTGCGCTATTTTAATCCTGTAGGAGCTCATGAATCTGCTAAAATAGGTGAATCTCCTTCAGTAATTCCCAATAATTTGGTACCAAGAATTACGGGAACCGCAACGGGTAAATTTGAGAAATTAAGTGTTTTTGGAACAGATTTGCCTACACGAGATGGGAGTTGTATTAGGGACTATATTCATGTAATGGATTTGGCGGAGGCACACACAGCGGCACTTAAACTATTACTGGAAGGAAAATCAACTAAAAAGCACGATATCATTAATATTGGAAGTGGAAATGGTGTTTCGGTACTTGAAGCCATACATGCTTTTGAAAAAGTGAGCAACCAGAAATTAAATGTAGTGTATGCTCCTCCTAGAGAGGGCGATGTAGTAGCGATTTTCTCGGATTGTACCAAATCAAAAGAAGTTTTAAATTGGGAAGCAAAGCGTTCTATTGAAGAGATGATGCTTTCGGCTTGGAATTGGGAATTGACAAATAAATAGGATTCATTAATCATACATATCCAGTCCAAATTCTTTTTTGAACTCCTCCAAAAGAGGATACTTTTCTATTAATTTTTGTAATTTATCGTTTTTATTCAACAAAACAGTCGTTGAAAGAATGGTTTCATCTATATGACAAATCCAGTCTGCATGAGCATTGGCTAATTCAGCATATATTTTCTTAAACATTGGAAAATTATTCATCACAATGCTCTGTTGAATTTCATTTTGAACTGTGAATTCAAATCTAGATTTGTTAATAATGGGATTTAATGTACTTAAATAATCAAAATCCAAATGGATTTTATCAATTTTACTTAAAATGGTTGCCCAAGGATTATTAATCTCAATATTAGATACTTCTACAATATCAGTCTTATCATCCTCAACCTTTCTTGAACTTGCTTCTTTCATTAAATCTTCAAGTGTGGGCATAGCTTTAGCAGAGTTTCTGGGCTCAACAGGCTTTTCCATAACTATAGAAACTTTATTTTCGGGAGTTGGAGATGAATAGGATTGGGAATCGACTAATTTATTTTTTTTTTTCTACTTCTAAATTCATCCAAGAAGTATTCATAATGTTTTGAACATAAGCTAGTTTTAATAGCATGAGTTCTACACTCAACTTCTTTTGCCTCGAAATAGGAAGCGATTTTTCACAATCTGATATAATTTGAAGCATATTTAAATAAACTGCTTCTGAAAACAACGAAGCTTGTGCTTTATATTTTTGAATTACTTCGGGATTGTATTCCAATAAAGATAGTGTTTCGGGTTTAAGCGTCATCCATAAATTTCTAAAATGACCTGAAAAACCGTCGATGAATGCTTCTAATTCAAAACCATTTTCTAAAACTTCGTGCAATCCCGAAACCAAACCTGCGGTATCATTTGTTTTTATTAAGTCTACAAACTTGAAGTAATAGTCATGGTCTAGTATGTTGAGATTCTGAATTACAGAGCTATATAACAATTTATTATCGTTCAAACTCGTCAATCGGTCGAACATAGAAAGCGCATCACGCAATCCACCATCCGCTTTTTGGGCTATAACGTTCAACGCACTAGATTCTGCATCAATTCCTTCTTTATTCGCGATGGATTGAAGATGATTTTGGATATCCAATACACTAATTCTCTTAAAATCATATATTTGACAACGAGAAAGAATGGTAGGTAAAATTTTATGTTTTTCGGTGGTTGCTAATATGAATTTTGCATATGCAGGTGGCTCTTCCAAGGTCTTCAAAAAAGCATTAAAGGCTTGAGAAGAAAGCATGTGGACCTCATCTATGATAAATATCTTATAGCGAGCATTTTGTGGCGGATACATTACTTGTTCTACCAATTGTCTAATATCATCTACCGAGTTGTTGCTAGCAGCATCCAATTCATGAATATTAAACGATGCATTTGATGAAAAACTGGTGCAAGAATCACATTCATTGCAGGCTTCACCATCTGTTTGCAGGTTTTTACAATTAATAGTTTTGGCAAGGATACGAGCTATCGTAGTTTTTCCCACTCCTCTGGGACCACAAAACAAAAAAGAGTGCGCCAAATGCTCACTTTGTATAGCATTTTTTAGCGTTTGGGTAGTAAGCTCCTGCCCTACGACTTCATCAAATCGTTTGGGACGATATTTTCGGGCAGATACTACAAATTGTTCACTCATTTTTTTAGTTTGGACTTACAAATATAATGTTGTTTTTTCAAATGAAGTTACAAATTCTATTACAGAATTTTAAAAAATATACATCCCTTTAATAGACAATACACTGTGGTACTGGGCTTCATATTTTGATGATACAGCATTGGTGGGTGTGATAGACTGAATATATCTAAGATTAAAAGCAAAATTATTTTTTATATACCACACGGCATTAAGAATAAATCCAATATCCAAGCTATTGTATGTACTTAATTTCTGATTATCCGCATTTTTGTAATTGATAGCTTGTGATGTTTTCAATAAAGATGCCAAAACAATTCCAGCGCCAAAAGAAGCTACATTTTTGTCATGATAGCTAAAAAATATAGGCGCTTCAATATAGTCCGTACCAATATATCTATGATAAATGGTATCGGGATTTGAAACAACCTCTCCTCTAGCACCACGCATAGTATAATTAAGTTCTAGATTTCCAGAGAACTTTTCGCCTAACATAAAAAAACCTCCAATGCCTCCTACAGGCCCCCATTTACTAAATCCACCCAAACTATCGTTTGAAATTTGTGATGTATTCAACCCTCCATTGACATAAAACTTGAAAGTTCCTTCCTCTAATTCTTCTTGTGAATATGCAAATGTGCTGAAAACTAATGATATAATACAAATAATGAAACTTCGCATGTATTTATTTTTGACAAAAATAAAAAAAAATAACAGATTTAATAAAAATAATATTATTTTTGCACTCCAATTGGGAAGGTCTCTTAGCTCAGTTGGTTAGAGCACCTGACTCATAATCAGGTGGTCGCTGGTTCGAGCCCAGCAGGGACCACAATACATTAAAAAAGCCTTTACAGAAATGTAGAGGCTTTTTTAATTAATATTTTACACTTCCATAATATATTTTTTTTATAATTAAGTTAAAATTAATTAATTTTGCA
>JBEIDU010000040.1:0-17242 GCA_040383345.1 Chitinophagales bacterium
CAAAGAAACATTTACTAATCTGACTAGTTATTAATATCTAACTTTAAAGGAAATCAGTGATATCTGTCATCATCATTTGGTCACAATTTCAGTTGCATTTAGAAGCTACAGAATATTCAATAGAAGGCGATAAAATTCATATTGTCAATATTATAAATAACTTAATAGATAATTCTATAAAATACTGCAAAGAAGATACTCCGTTGATTATTAAAATTACAACAAAAGATGTATTTCAAGGAATAGAAATTATCATTCAAGATAATGGTATTGGAATTCACAATGATTTATTAAAAAAAGTATTTGATAAATTTTATCGTGTCCCAACAGGAAACATTCATAATGTAAAAGGTTTTGGTTTGGGACTAAATTATGTAAAAGAACTTACAGAATCGCATTATGGGAAAGTAGAAGTGCAAAGTCAAGAAGGAATGGGAAGTACTTTTACGGTATATCTTCCACATCAGTATCAAGGTATTATTAACGATGAAGATTAAAAACACTTATCAACAAGTTATCCACTCATGTTTTTTGTATTGTGGATAATATGTAAATTGTTAAATTTATATCAGATTATTGATACTATTTAATATATTGATTTTATGATGTTTAAACAAGCAAAATTAGTAAAAAATTCATGTCAAATTTTGTTTATAAATATAACTATAAATACAAAAATTGTGTCTTAAATTTGCATGCTATTTTTAAAGAGTATACCAGCAAATAAATGAAAATTACCTATTACGGACATTTTACTTTTTTAATTGAAACCTTAGGCAAAAAGCTTTTGTTTGATCCTTTTATTTCAGGGAATCCTCTGAATACAGATTTTGACATATCATCAATTCGTGCAGATTATATCATTCTTTCTCATGGTCACGGAGATCATTGTGCCGATGTAATGGATATATATAAATCGAATCCAAATGCTACGCTTATAGCCATGTATGAAATTACAGATTGGTTTCAGAAAAAAGGATTCCATTCTATACATCCTATGAATATTGGAGGAAAAAGAACTTTTGATTTTGGAACAATCAAAATGCTAAACGCGGTTCACTCATCCATGATGCCTGATGGAAGCTATGGAGGAAATCCTTGTGGCTTTTTAATTCAAAATGAAGAAGGCAGTTTTTACTTCTCAGGCGATACAGCCTTACATCACGATATGAAGTTAATACCTTTATGGGCTCCCAAATTAGATTTTGCTATCATGCCAATAGGAGACAATTTTACTATGGGATATGAAGATGCCTCTTTAGCAGCTAATTTTGTGCAAACAAACAAAATAATCGGAGCTCATTTTGATACATTAGGCTATATAGAAATAGATAAAGAAAAGGCAAAAAATCATTTTAAAGAAAAAGGAATAGAATTAATTTTAATAGACATCAATCATTCAATAAATATATAAACTAAACGAAGTGGGAAAAATTATTTCAATTGCAAATCAAAAAGGTGGTGTAGGAAAAACAACTACTTCAATCAACTTATCCGCTAGTCTTGCTGCTTTGGATAAAAAAACATTATTAATAGATGCTGATCCACAGGCAAATTCAACATCAGGTTGTGGTTTTGATCCAAAAACCATTACAAAAAGTTTATATGAATGTATGATTGATGATCTGGATCCAAAAGAAGCTATAGTAGCTACCGATACGCCCAATTTTTTTATGATACCTTCCCATTTAGACTTAGTTGGAGCAGAAATAGAATTGATCAACCGAGAGAATAGAGAAGCTATTTTAAAAGAAAAATTAGCGGAGCTAAAAGAAGAATTCGATTTTATTATTATTGATTGTTCACCATCATTGGGCTTAATTACTGTTAATGCTCTTACTGCATCTGATAGTGTAATCATTCCAGTTCAATGTGAATATTTTGCATTAGAAGGTTTGGGGAAATTACTCAACACCGTAAAAATTGTTCAAAAACGTCTCAATCCAGCATTAGATATTGAAGGATTATTATTGACTATGTTTGATTCGCGTCTTAGATTGAGCAATCAAGTAGTAGAAGAAGTAAAACAACATTTTGAATCGTTAGTGTTTAATACTATTATTCATAGAAATTCAAAAATAAGCGAAGCGCCTAGCTTCGGAAAACCTGTTATAGCATTTGATATTGAAAGCAAAGGAGCTGCTAATTATTTGAGTTTGGCAAAAGAATTGATTGAAAATAATGAAAAAATAAAAGAAGTAAAATAAAAAGATAAAAGAATATTTTAAAAAATATGAGTATGGCCAAAATGAATCAAAAAAGAGAATTAGGAAAGGGAATAAGAGCTTTATTGGGTGAAATTGAAAATGAGATCAACGAAGGTCAAGTAGATAAAAATTCGGTACTCAATAATCCAAAAGGATCTAGTACTTCTATGGTTTCCATACATTCCATCGAAGTGAATCCATTTCAACCCCGTGTAAACTTCGACGAAGATGCACTCAACGAATTGGCAAGCTCTATTAAAATTCATGGGATAATTCAGCCATTGACAGTTCGTGAATTATCAAAAGATAAATTTCAGTTAATTTCAGGAGAAAGACGATTACGAGCCTCTAAGCTTGCTGGTTTAGAAGAAGTTCCCGTATATATTCGAACAGCTAATGACCAAGAAGCTTTGGAAATGGCTTTAATAGAAAATATTCAGCGCGAAGAACTTAATGCCATAGAAATAGGAATGAATTATCAACGATTGATAGATGAATGCGAACTCAATCATGACTCATTGGCGGAGCGTGTAGGTAAAAAACGTTCTACTATTTCCAATTATATTCGTTTGCTTAAATTGCCACCCGATATTCAAGTTGCAGTTCGAGAAGATAAGATTACTATGGGCCATGCACGAGCATTGGCTGGTGTAGAAATTGATATGCAATTGAGTATTTTTAATGAAGTTATAAATAAAGCCTTAAGTGTAAGACAAACCGAAGCATTGGTAGCCAATCGTTTGGAATTTAAGAAAAATAAAAAACCCGTTTCAAACAAGAAAATTAGCCCCGAAATTAGACAATGGCAGGATGAGCTTTCATCTGAATTGGGTACCAAAGTTGCTATTCAGAGCAGTAATGGCAAAGGTTCTATTGTCGTTCCCTTTCATAGTGAAGAAGAATTAGCCCGTATTATCGAATTGATTGTAAAATAAGCTTAAGAATGCGCATTTTATTACTGTTTTTTTTACTCGGTACATGCAAATTATATGCACAAGATAGTAGTAAATTAAAAGCGTTGTTTCTTAAAGATACTTTTTCCAAAAAAAATACGGTTTTCAAACCCCGTCCAGCTCGTTCGGCTTTCTTATCAGCAATAGTGCCTGGTGCTGGTCAAATTTATAATAAGAAGTATTGGAAAGCACCAATAGTCTGGGCTGGATTAGCGGCATTTACTTATATGTATTTTTCCAATAATTCAGAATATCAAAGTGCTAAAACGTCCTATTTAAGCCTCCTAGATACCATATCTACTAATAATATCGCCTATAATGGCAGTACCAATCTCAATCAAGTGACTCAATTCAAGAACAACTACAGAAATAACCGTGACTTAGCATTGGTTTTGGGTGTGCTTTTTTATGGTATTAATATCATCGATGCCACTATTGATGCACATTTAATGAATTTTGATGTAAGCGATAATTTATCAATGAAAGTGCAGCCTAGCGTAATAGAATTACCTCAAAGTTATGCGTTTGGAGGCGGACTTACATTTTCGTATTTGATAAAGAAAAAAAATAAAGGTATTCCCAGAGTTTTATAAAAATAATAAAAGATGAAGATAGCATTGATAGGATATGGCAAAATGGGCAAAGAAATTGAGCAAATCATAGTTGCGGAAGGCAAACATGAAGTAGTGTTGAAAATTGGTGAGGAAAATCAGCATGAATTCAAATTAGAAAATCTAAAAAATGCCGATGTAGCAATAGAATTTACTGAACCCAATGCGGCCTTTTCAAATGTAAAAAAATGTTTTGAAGCCAATGTGCCTGTAGTGGTGGGAACAACTTCTTGGAATACTTCAGAAGCGATTGATATAGCCATCAAAGAGGGAAAATCCCTTTTTATATCACCTAATTATAGCATTGGTGTCAATTTATTTTTTGAATTGAATAAAAAATTGAATGTATTGATGCAACCATATCCCGAATATCAATTGGATATGACGGAAATTCATCATACGCAAAAGAAAGATGCGCCTAGTGGAACAGCTATCAAACTCGCTCAAGATTTAATTTCGCTTTCGAGCAATTCATTTGACGAATGGGCATTGAATACGGCGTCTAAGTCTTCTGAAATAGTCATTAAAGCTTTGCGAGAAGAACATGTACCTGGAACGCATATCGTCAATTATCAATCGGATATAGACGCTATCGAAATCAAACATACTGCCTTTAGTCGCAAGGGTTTTGCGATAGGAGCATTACGAGCGGCCGAATTTCTATGTGGGAAAAAAGGCGTTTTTGGGATGAAAGATTTATTAGGCATAGGCTAAAAATATGATGATTTCGGATAAAAAAAGCGTTCAGTACATAATTTCTTTTCTTAAACAAAAAGAAATTTCGGACGTAGTGTTATGTCCAGGATCTAGAAATGCGCCTTTTATCCTTTCTTTTTCCGAAGATTACCATTTTCAAATCACTTCGTATTTTGATGAAAAAGTAGCGGCTTTTATGGCGCTAGGCATAGCCAAAAGTAAGCAAAAACCAGTGGTTTTGGTTTGTACCTCGGGTTCTGCGGTGCTCAATTTTGCCCCTGCAATTGTAGAAGCCTACTATCAAAATGTGCCACTTTGGATTTTGACAGCGGATAGACCCAAAGGCTGGGAAGGAAAAGGCGAAAATCAAACGATTCAGCAATTTGAGATTTATAAAAACTATATCCAGTTGTCGCTGGAAATGGAAGAGTCTTTGACGTATGAAGAAGCGCAACATGTATTGAAATTAGTAGCACAAAATCCTTCCAACGGCCCTATTCATATCAATTTTCCTTTTTCGGAACCTTTGTATGATATGGAAAAAGAAGTCTCGTATACGTTTGATTTTGAAAAAATAACAAAAAGGCCAGTTCCATATACAAACATTCCATCCGATGCTAAAATAGCTATTTATGTATCGGAATTATTGCCTGATAAGTCTTTGAATACTGTACTTGAAAATCTGAGCCAGCGCAATGATGTAATATTATTTTCAGAGATTAATAGCAATTGTTATGCTTCGTCTAATTTTACTCGAATAGATTCCTTACTTCATAGCGAAATTCCTACTGAATTTTTACCAAATGTCTTAATAACAATCGGAGGCACGATGCTTTCCAAAAGAGCCCGAAATTTCTTTAAAAAAATGCCTCAATTGACGCATATAGATATCGCTTCGTATTCTAGAGCTTGGGATAACTTATCCAATAGTTTCTTTTTTATATTGTCTAATAATATTGCAGAAAGTATTGGAAATTTATTGATAAATAAGGATAGTTGTATAAACAAAGAATTTAAGTCGTTTTGGGGAAATCGCGAAAAAACGTCCCAAAATGCTATTAAAAGCTACATAGAAAGTATATCCTATTCGGAATATAAAATTTGTAACCAAATTATTCAACACGCACCCAAAAATAGTGCTATTTTTTGGGGAAATTCCTCAGCGATTCGCTATGCAAACTGGAGTTTGTGGAAGGATAGAGAAGACCTTGTCCATATCACCAATAGAGGTACAAGTGGTATAGAAGGCGTGCTGGCTACCGCTATTGGTTGGAAAAAAGCCAATCCAGCGGAACATCTAATTTGTGTTTTGGGCGATGTATCGGCGCTATACGAAGTCAATGCTTTTCTGGCAATGAATGAAATATCCCAACTTACCGTTATCTTACTCAACAACTACGGTGGTAAAATATTCGACAATATACACCCACAATTCTCCGAAAAAGCGTGGCAAGCCATAGCAACACCGCATCAACATACCTTTGAAACGATTGCCCGGCTTTCCAATGCCACGTATTACGCCTTCAATACTTGGAATCAAGCTGAATTTGAAGAAATAATAACGAACTCCACCAAAACACTCATCGAGTTTCAATTCCACAAAAATACGCATTTGGATTGGAAGGAGATCATGGAGAAGTAAAGTTTGAAATTCATTTAAAGATATTTCGCTACGCTAAACATAACCTTTTATTTTTTTTTAATTATTAATCACTAAAAAAAACAAAAATTCGATAAACATCTCAAAGCTAGCATTTAAATATCCTCCGTACTCCAAGCCTCAGCCTTATCCGCAAAGAGGGATTTGGCAAAAGCCCAAATTTCTTTGAAAGTATCGCTTTTGCGGTATTTTTCGAGGTATTCGGAGCCCTTCCACTCGCTAATGGTGAAGAAAATGCAAGGATTTTCTATAGATTGTACTAGTTTGACACTATTGCATCCTTCAAATGATGTGATAATTTGATGTTGTTCTTTAAAAAAAGTTTTAAACGTATCAATTTCTGAAGGAAGAATCGTTAATTTTACTATACGTATCATATTACCTTAAAATTCTAATTTAAGTTTGATAGCTGATTTTTTGGTGATTTTGAGCTGAGAGCATAATTCACCTATACTCAAAAATATTTCAAAAAAACCTAAGTCGTTAAAAATACCCCCTACATAACTTGATTCATCTACATCTTGATAATTTTCTGAAATTTTTTCAATATTATATTTCCCTAATAGAGAAGTTTTAAAAGGTTTTATACCCACATGTTCGCGAAAATCATTGATATGTAAATTTGTAACAGCATTGGAATAGCTATCTATATATATAATACGATAATATATATAATTATCTCCAATCTGGAGTCCATTTGAAAGCGGAAAGCTTATTTTATAACTACTTGTCAGGCTACCTATCTCTTCTAAAGGTGTTTGTTTTTGAAAAGATTGACATATTTCAGCCATCACCATTACAGAAAATTGAACCCAATTGAGTTGTTCGGGCTTTTCTATCTGTACAATATATTTTTGCGAAGTATAATCCATATAATCTATAATAGAAACTATACCATTATTGGGAAGAATTAGATACTGATCTTTAATTTTTGTGATTAAAATAGTATTATCAATAGAAAAATACTGACTAAAAAAGATATGAACGGATTGTGGTGGGAAATAATGAAGCGATGCAATTAAATTGTATGCATATTCTTCCAAATCTGTGCTATGCTTGGATCTATTGAAAATAGCTGTAACTTTTCCATGTTCTATATGAGACTCCAAAAGACTTTTGGCAATAGAATGGATATAGTTTTTTTCTCCTAAGTCCGAATGAAATGAAACATGCAACATATAATCCTCAAATTATGTTTGAATGATTCCTAGTCTAAAATCTTCTTTGATGGGCGCGTGATTCGCTGCATCAATTCCCATAGAAATAATTTTTCGAGTTTCGGCAGGATCAATTATGGCATCTACCCATAATCTTGAAGCTGCATAATACGGCGTGGTACTTTTGTCATAGTCTGCCTTGATTTCACTCAAAATCTCATTCTTCTTATCTTCGGTAATTTCTTCACCTTTTTTCTGCAATGCACTTACTTTGATTTGTAAAATGGTATTGGCAGCCTGACTTCCGCCCATTACAGCTATTTTAGCTGTTGGCCATGCTACTATTAATCGAGGGTCAAACGCCTTTCCACACATAGCATAGTTACCTGCACCATATGAATTCCCAACAATAATAGTGAATTTAGGTACAATACTATTGCTCATTGCATTCACCAATTTAGCACCATCTTTTATAATGCCTGCGTGTTCGCTTCGACTTCCCACCATAAAACCAGTTACATCTTGAAGAAAAACCAATGGAATTTTCTTTTGATTACAATTCATTATAAAACGAGCTGCTTTATCGGCACTATCGTTGTATATAACCCCTCCAAACTGCATTTCGCCTTTTTTACTTTTCACTACTTTACGCTGATTGGCTACAATACCTACTGCCCAGCCATCCACACGAGCATAGCCACATAAGATACTTTGACCATAGAGTTCTTTGTATTCTACAAAATCGCTATCATCTACCAAGGCTTTAATTAAATCTCTTGTTTCATAGGGTTTGGAATTATCCGCCGATACATAATGATAAATAGCGTCTTTATCTACTTTGGGTAAAGCAGGTGCTATACGATTGAATCCTGCTACTTGCGCATTTCCCAATTTATCAATTATTTTTCTAATTTGAAGCAAACAACTGGCATCATCTTCCATTTTATAATCTGTGACCCCACTGATTTCACAATGCGTAGTAGCACCACCCAAGGTTTCATTATCAATATCTTCGCCGATAGCTGCTTTTACAAGGAAAGAACCCGCTAGAAAGATACTACCTGTTTTATTTACAATCAAGCTTTCATCGCTCATAATAGGTAAATAAGCTCCTCCCGCAACACAACTTCCCATAATGGCCGCTATTTGAGTAATTCCCATAGCACTCATTTTGGCATTATTTCTAAAAATTCGTCCAAAATGTTCTTTATCGGGGAAAATTTCATCTTGCATCGGTAAATATACGCCCGCACTGTCTACCAAATATATGATAGGAATATTATTTTCCATAGCTATTTCCTGTGCTCTCAGGTTTTTCTTTCCTGTAATAGGAAACCAGGCACCTGCCTTCACTGTAGCATCGTTAGCTACTACTATTACCATTCTTTTTTGGATATAGCCTATCACTACTACTACGCCTCCTGCTACACAGCCTCCATGTTCTGCATACATTTCATAGCCTGTAAATTCACCTATCTCAATCTGGTCCATATCCTTGTCCAAAAGCATTTCGATACGCTCGCGTGCAGACATTTTACCTTGACTATGTAGTTTTTCGATAGCTTTTTTGCCACCGCCCAATTTTTGAATTTCTTGAAGATGTTTATGCTTGGAAAGCATCATTTTCATTGCATCTTCATTTATATTTGCTTCTAAGCTCATAATTTCAAATTAATAATTTCTTTTGAATGTTGATATTTGTCACTAATATTTTGGATTTTTTTCACATAAAATACTTTATATATAAGCAAAACTACAATATATGCTCCAGCGATATCTATTGTATAGTGTATGTGTTGCATTAATAGAAAAACGAAAAGAACAAAAGATAGGAGTAAGATTACTTTTTTGACAAAATGATTTGGCATCACAAAGTAGCAAACTACAATAGATACAGCATGTCCACTAAAAAACAAATCTTTTGTAATTTTATATCCGCTATAGGTAGTAGAATTGAGAATAGGATCTTCAAGAAAAACAAGATTTACTGGAGGTTCTAGATTTACAAAATAAATCATCAAAAGTCTTATACCCAGACAGATAATATAGAATTGAAATGTAAATTTGAGGAATTTAGGATAAGCCAAAAGTAAAATATAAGTATAAAAGACCACCCAATATAATACCACAAATATATAAACAGAAACATCTTGTGCAGGAATCAAATTAATAAATAAATCATTAAGTTGAACACCTTTTATTCCTTCTAACCAAACTAAATTGATTTTGAACATATAAGATATAATGTAGAAAAAAGCAAGCGTAATAGCCATTTCTACCATGTTGGATTTTTTACTTAAAAACACCCTCCAATTGTGCTTAAAATCTAATAACCAATAATCTACAGGCGTCATATTACTGAATTCTTACTGTTGCTTTTTGTGCAAAATTAGTCAATTGAAGTTTATTAGACTCAGAAATTGATGTTTTATTCAAAAATTCTAATGCTTTGTCAAAATAAGCATCCCTTTTAGCTATAGTATATTTATAGGCGCCACTTTCTTCAAATATTTTTTTAAAATCCGATACTTTTTGTTGATTAAATTCTTGAGTTTGCAACCAGTTGTCGATCAGTTCTTTATGATAACGATTGGGGCTTTGCATGGCTTTTATCATCAAAAGGGTCTTTTTATTGTTGCAAATATCTCCACCCACTATTTTCCCAGTGTCAGATGTATTTCCAAAAGAATCGAGCAAATCATCTTGAATTTGAAACGCCATGCCAATATTTAACCCAAATTTATATATATTGTTGCTATCTTCAAAATTTGCATTACCCAAAATAGCACCTATTTTCATACTGGTGGCAAGCAAAACCGCTGTTTTATATTCTATCATTAATAAATATTCCATTTCTGAAATTTGATATTGCGTCTCAAAATTCATGTCTAGCTGTTGTCCACTGCATATTTCTATCGCTGTTTTGTTGTATAGTTTGAATATTTGATTAAAATTTGGAGAATCTAAATGTTTTTCAAGTAATTGATATGTAAGAATAAGAAGTACATCACCTGATAAAATAGCAATATTTTCGTTGTATTTTTTATGAACCGTGGCCATGCCTCGTCGTGTATCCGATTTATCCATGATATCATCATGCATCAAGGTAAAATTATGGAATAATTCAATCGCCATAGCACAATTAAGCGCATCATCATTCATTTCTTGAAAACAATCATGAATAGCCAATAACATTATGGGACGAATTCTTTTTGAAGGTAACTGTAAAAGATATTTATAAGGTTCATAAAGCTCTGCTGGACTAATTTTTGGGATATTAGATTCAATATATTCCTCAATTACTTTTTTATATGCTATAAATTCCTTCACGTAAATAATTTTAAAGGGTAAAAATAGTCTATAATCCAAAAAATGAGATGATTTTTTTATACAAAATCACATTTTTTTAAATCTCTTTGTTTGTCTTAGAATTTATAAATTTGCAACTCTAAAATACAAATCAAATGATTTCAAATAAAAATATTTCCATTGTTGGTGGAGGTTTGGTAGGTTCATTACTAGCTTGTTATATGCAAAAAAAAGGCTTACATGTAAATGTTTATGAAAGTAGAGGTGATATGCGAAGCGTAGGCTATATCGGTGGACGAAGTATCAATTTAGCATTGAGTACGCGTGGATGGACCGCATTGGAAAAAGTGGGATTGACAAAGGAAATAGAAGCCATTTCGATCCCTATGTATGGAAGGGTTATTCATCAAAAAGATGGAAGCACAGACTATCAACCGTATGGCAAAGAAAATGAGGCCATTTATTCGGTTTCACGAGGTGAATTGAATAAAAAACTAGTAGAATTGGCAGACAAGCATGATAATGTTAAATTTCATTTCAATCATTTTTGCCAGAATGTAGATTTACAAAAAAGTGAAGCTACCTTTTTGGATACTACAAATCAACAATTGACTTCGGTGAAAGATGAAATGATTATAGGTACCGATGGTGCTTTTTCTAGAGTGAGAGCCTCTATGTACACCATGCCTAGATTTGATTATCAACAGTTTTACATCAATTATGGCTACAAAGAATTGACGATTCCAGCGGGCCCTAATGGTTCGTTTTTAATTGAAAAAAATGCCTTGCATATATGGCCAAGAGGAGAGTTTATGATGATAGCATTACCAAATTTGGATGGAAGTTTTACTTGCACTTTATTTGTTCCTTTTGAAGGAGAAAATGCATTTGATGAGTTGACAAGTGAACGCGAAGTAAAAACCTATTTTGAAACTCATTTTCCAGATGCAATGGAATTAATGCCAACATTAATAGAAGATTTTTTCAAAAATCCTACTTCTGCCTTAGTTACAGTTAAATGTTTTCCATGGCATAAGAATAATGTAGCATTGATGGGCGATGCAGCACATGCAATTGTTCCGTTTTTTGGACAAGGAATGAATTGTGGTTTTGAAGATGTTCGCATTTTTGATGAATTATTTGAAAAACATGATAATGTAGCAGATTTATTCAAAGAATATGAAGTATTGAGAAAAGAAAATGCAGATGCAATAACTCAAATGGCATTGGATAATTTCATAGAAATGAGAGATTTAGTAGGCGATAAAGAATTTTTGAGACGTAAGCATATCGAACATGAAATTATGGAAAATCCTTCTTATGATTATACTTCTATGTATCAATACGTTTCTTTTTCAAATGAACCGTATTCCTTTGCTTATCAAACAGGCAAAAAACAATATAAAATGCTAGAAGAATTATCTAAAATTGAAAATATTGAAGATAAGTTAGACACAGAGACTGTAAAACAAATTATAAATTCTATAAAATAGTAAATAATTGAATATGAGTAAATTAAATTTATTTTCTTTAATTATTACTTTACTATCATTTGCTTCTTGCAATCAGGATAAAAAAGAGATCTCAAAGAAATTTAATGAATTCCTAGATCTTAAATTTGAAGAAGGATTGAAGCGAAATCCAGAATTTGCTTCTTCTTTGGGACTTAAATATGCTTATGGTAGTTGGACAGATCGCTCGGAGCATTTTTATGACAAAGAATATGAATTTGCAAAGGCTACTTTGGATAGTATTTATACGATGGATACAGCCAAATTAGATATGAATTCAAAATTGAGTTTAAAGCTATTTGAAGATGAAGTCAAAAAAATGGAAGAAGGCCAAAAATGGAAAAATTATTATTATGAATTAAATCAAATGGGTGGTGTGGTTACTGATATGCCTGCATTTCTGATAAATGTTCACTCGATTGAAACGATACAAGACGCTAAAGATTATATTAGTAGATTGGCTACATATAATGTTCCTTTTGAGCAAACCATAGAAAATCTTGAAAAAAGCAAAGCCAAAGGCATCGTACCACCACAGTTTACATTTCCTTATGTAAAAGAAAGTATCGCATCTTTTGAAAAAATGTTTTCAAATACGGAAGATAATGTGTTGATAAATGATTTTAAATCAAAGGTTGAGAAATTGAGCATAGCACAGCCCGAAAAAGATACTTTAGTAGCACAAGCCAAAAGAGCTATTGCCGAAAAAGTATTGCCTGCTTATAAAAATATTGGCGTTTATTGGGCTGGTTTGGCACCTTCTGCTACTCAAAATCAAGGCGTTTGGTCCTTTTCAAAAGGAAATGAATACTATCAATATTGTATAAAAAATAGCACGACTACAAATTATACACCCGATGAAGTATTTGCCATTGGTGAAAAAGAAGTAGCACGAATTCATGGCGAAATGAGACAAATTATGAAAAAAGTAAATTTCAAAAATGAAAATTTACAAGATTTTTTCCAGTTTGTAAGAACCGATAAACAATTTCAATATACCAATGATGATGCAGGTAGAAAAGCATTGCTAGACGATGCGAATAAGTATATCAATGGTACTAAATCAAAATACAATGAATTGTTTAAGACCTTTCCAAAAGCCGATGTAGTAGTAATGGCAGTAGAAAAATTTAGAGAACAATCAGTTGGTGGTGCTTTTTATGAAAATCCAACGTTGGATGGTAAAAGACCTGGAAGATATTATGTAAATCTATTCAATATGGCCGATGAACCCAAATACCAAATGGAGGCATTGACCGCACACGAGGCTATTCCTGGACACCATATGCAAATAGCGATTGCACAAGAATTGACGGACTTGCCTAAGTTTCGCAAGCATGGCGGAAATACCGCTTATATTGAAGGCTGGGCCTTATATGCCGAGCTTTTGAACAAAGAAATGGGCTTCTATCAAGATCCTTATTCCGATTTTGGTAGATTGAGTATGGAAATTTTTAGAGCTGCTAGATTAGTGGTTGATGTAGGAATTCATTACAAAAAATGGACGAGAGAGCAAGCGATTGATTATTTTATGAAAAATACAGCCAATGCTGAAGGCGATATCCATAAAGAAATCGAACGTTATTTCTTATGGCCAGGTCAAGCATTGGGATACAAAATAGGTATGTTGAAAATCTTGGAATTAAGAGAAAAATCCAAAAAAGAAATGGGTAAAAACTTTGATATAAAAGAGTTTCATGATATTGTGCTTAAAAATGGTAGCGTGCCATTGAACATATTGGAAAGCTTAATTTCAAATTGGAATTTTTCAAAAAAATAACATGCATTTTTGGTCTATAATCCTTTTAGGGATTTTATTGGGATGTAAGCCTCAAAGAAATAGAGAAGAGGATACACTCCTTTTTCGTATTGATAAAAATAGTAATAATACAACAAGAATTTCTACGTTTGACAAGTCGAATAAACTATTATCTAGTTTAGATTTAACAGAAATACCAAATCGAATTGTCATTTTTTCATCTTCACATGCTGGATTTTTAAATGAATTGGGTCTATTAGACAATGTTATTGCCGTTTCAAATAAAAACTATTTTTACAATACTAAAATTTCTCAAAATGATACAATTGCATCTATAGGAGATTATCAAACTGTCAATTTTGAGAAGTTAATTAAATTAAAACCCAATTTAATTTTGCTAAACACAGAAGTATCAATGCATTCAGACTTTATCAAAAAATTGAACTTATATAAAATTCCATTTTTAATATGTAATGAATATGAAGAAACCAACGTATTAAAGCAAGCGGAATGGATTAAAATGTTTGGAGCTATTTTTCATAAAGATGCAAAAGCTGATTCTATAATGAATGTTGTTCAAAATCAATACATCAAATTAACTAAACATAAATCAATCAACAATAACATAACACTTACAGGTCTTCCATGGCAGAATCAATGGTATATATCTTGTTCAAAAAATTTATTTAATCAACTTTTGCATGATGCAGGTGGTATATTGTTTATAGAAAAGGATTGCGAGGCGAATACTGCTGTATTATTTGAAGACGTATTAATTCATGGTCAAAATGCTGATTTTTGGATCCATACGGGCACTGCTTCTTCATTTCATGAAATAGAAGCTAGTTTCCCTTATTCAAATGAGATCAAAGCCTTTAAAGAAAAAAAGTGTTTTAACAATAACCTTCGAGTTGCTGTAAATCAAGCGAATGATTTCTGGGAACGAGGACCAGTAAGACCAGACTTGATTATTAAAGATATAGTTCAAATCTACTCGGATTCTAATTTTACAAAAGGTTATTTTTATAAGAAAATTGTAGAATAGTTTAAAATATAGATTTCAAATTATTTTTGAAATTACGCTTTTAATTCTTGCGGTGGAGGAAAAGAACAAAAGATTTTTTACAATAATCACTCTCATCACTAATTACTTATCACTAATTTTATCTAACAACAACCTTAATTTCTCTCTGAAAATCTTTTGTAATTATATTTACGATAAAAACACCTGATAAATTAGCTTTCCAATCTAACGTAATTGTATTTTGATTGGATTCAAAAGATTTTTGATAAACTAATTTCCCATCAATTGAATTGATTTGAATATCCATATTACCAATATATTTGGAGTTAATCATTAATTTATCATTTTGATTAAGCAATTGAGGACTTACAAACAAAGCAAATTTCTCACTTTCTTGAATAGCACTAGATTTGAATTTGGCTGTATATGTACCAGACTCACAATTATTAGCATCTGCTACTATTAAATCTACCGATTCCCCTGGATTGCCTGTTATGGATTTATTATTAGGCTTTCCATTCTTCCATATAAATGTATAAGGAGGCTTTCCACCCGTTACATTAGCAGTAATAGTATTTCCAGATTGTGAAAATGTTGGAATTATTTCTTTTGCAGCTAAAATCTGAAAATATGAACGAACAATATCAGTCGCTGAAAATTTAACATCAACAAAATAATTTCCTGGCGTTAAATTTAAAAAAGGCATTGGTAAAATGGTAGTTCCATTTAACTTATATTCAGCTACATTACCCGTATTTATGTTTAAAGATAATTCCCCATCATTCAAACTAAAACATGACTCGTCTTTGACATTAAAAACGATACTATTGGCTGAAACTCTAAAATTTTGTATAGAAATTCCACTTGAAGTACATGTATATACTTTATTTATAGGAGTCATTTCCCAATAGTAATAATTGTTGTCATTAGCCGTAAAAATTGTCTCTGGAACTAACAAAGATGTATCAGTAATAATTGTATCTAATCTAATATTAGCAGGAGTAAAATTAAAATTAGAGTTTAAAGCTGATGTTCCTCTTGCTATTACTATATGATAACTTGAAGCATTTAGTACTTTTCTAAATCTAATAAACAAATTTTTTCTTGAAGTTCGCATGGTATGCGTTTTAGGTTCAAAAAAAGTATCCGTTGACATTGGTGCTATTATAGGCTGTGGTAATAACAATAAATCTTTTCGATCGTTCAATGTTATCATGGCATCATTCATGTGAGCGATTTGATTATCTGAAAACTTAGATTGACAATCATCTGATGAATAACTCATATAATTATCGGATTTAAGCGTAAAAGTAACATTATTGGGATCTATAAATTGTTTTGTATTAGGACAACTCCATCTTTGAGATACATAATCAGGGTCTGTATCGCAGAACATATCACCTGCTGTTTCACAATTAGCCTGAGTGCCCGTTCTAGCAACATTCTCTCTTCTAGGAAATGTAATATTTGGTGAAGTTCTTGAAACATAGGTTCTTCCTTCCCAACCCCAAAAGGTATGAGGTAAGTCAAGCCAATGTCCCATTTCATGAGTTAATGTTGTGCTTGTAGGTTGTGTACATGTATAATTGCCATATGATGCTGCCAAATATATTGACGATCTTCTTGTAGGATTACCCCCTGTAGGCCTGTAAGTATAACCACAATTTCCTGGTAAAGGCTGATTTACAAGGTATATATTACAATGATTGAGCGTATTAAAGGCTAACGACATGGCTTGTGATTCCGCATCACTTCCATTTGCTGCTTGATCTAAATTAAAATAGGTGTCTGAATTTATATAACTAAATGTATCCAACGTAAATTGAATGCCTGTATTTGCATAACGTTGATTGAGCTCACAATGCATTTTGAATAAATAAGTAAGTGGAAATCCTCCCGAACCATTTAATTGTCTTACTATATGATAATGAATAGGAATAAATATTGTATTTCTAGGTCTTACATATCCTTGTTTTAGGTATTTTCTACCGCCACGTTGTTCCCATTCTTCCAACCAATGCTCATTTTCAGGTGTACCACAATTTTGAGCAAACACTTGAACTGTAAAAAGACTTGTAATAAAAAATAACAATAATTTATTCATAAATTTTGATTTTTCTAGGAAACAAAATTAACAAATTTTATTTTTAACTACTAGTTTTTTGTCCTTTAGTAAAAAAAATGCTATGGAATAAAACATTTTTTTTGATTACTTTTTTATATCTTTAATGGATACAGGCTGTTTGTAATCAATTGAAATTTGTTTTTTGAAAAAAAATAAACCTGCTTCAAGATTTCCTTTTACATGAATATTTATACTATTACCCAATGCTATCCCAATAATACTTTCAATAC
>JBEIDU010000041.1:0-16850 GCA_040383345.1 Chitinophagales bacterium
CTTCTTTTTCATATTCTCGAGTCCTCAATTTCCCTTCAAGATACATCACATCGCCTTTTTTAAAGTATTGTTGAACTAATTTCACCAATCCAGGAATTCCCACTTGAATATTGTGCCAATCCGTTCGGTCTTGTTTTTCTCCATTTCGATCTTTGTAGGTTTCATTTGTGGCTAGTGAAAAATTAGCAATACTGTTTCCATTATCAAAGGTTTTGATTTCTGGATCTTTTCCAAGTCTACCAATTAAAATAACTTTGTTTACCATAATTTTTTGTTTAATGTGTTAAAAATAAATTGAGGGATAAAAATACAACTTTTTGGAATATAAAATGTAAATATTCACTAAAAAAAACAAATAAATCTTACTCAAATAAAAACTCTAGATCATTTTCTGATAAATTTTTAACAAAACCATCATCTTCTGAAATTAATTCCTCAGATAATGACATCTTGCTTTGCTGGAGTTTGATTATTTTCTCTTCTATAGTATCTTTACAAATCATACGATACGCAAATACATTTTTGTCTTGTCCTATACGATAAACTCTATCAATAGCCTGTTGTTCGACTTGTCTATTCCACCATGGATCTATCAAAAAAACATAATTCGCCTCGGTTAATGTAATTCCAGCATTTCCAGCTTTTAAGCTCAAAAGAAATACTTGCACTGGATTCTCTTTATCTTGAAATTGATTGATTTGCTCTTGTCGTTTAGTATTGGGGGTACTTCCATCTATACTGTAAAAAGCAATTTGGTTTTGGGTCAATTTTTCTTTAACTATATCCAAAGCATTTAGAAATTGAGAAAAAACTATGACTTTATTATTCTTCAAATTTCCTTTGATTTCTTCTATTAATATCTCAATTTTTATAGATTCGGAAGTTTGGTTTTCAAAATCAGTCAATAAAGCAGGCGAGCTACATATTTGACGAAGCTTTTGGATACCAGCCAAAACACTCAGTTTACTTTTTGCCAAGCCTTGATTTTTAATATCTAAAAAAATACTATCTCTTATATTTTGCTTAACTTCAGTATAAATTTTTCGTTGTTCACTTCCCATTTCACACCATATGATGGATTCGGTTTTTTGTGGCAAATCTTTAGCTACTTGTTCTTTTGTTCTACGAAGGATAAAAGGATTTGTTATTTTTTTAAGCATATCTATTTTTTCCTTATCTCTATCTTTATCTATAGGATTGGCATATTCTTTTGCAAAAAAGTCTTTACTACCAAATAAACTTGGTAATATAAAAGATAACTGAGGATATAAATCAAAAGTTTGGTTCATGATAGGAGTTCCACTCAAAATCACTCGCATTTCTGCGATAAGTGAAGTAATAGCTTTGGTCACTTGTGCTTGTGGATTTTTGATATTATGACTTTCATCTAACACTATGGTATTCCAGCTTATTTCATTTAACAAATCAATATCTACTCGTGCCGTCCCATAACTTGTAATTATGACATCGGGATTGAGCCTACCTATATCTTCAAAATTTCGATTGACAGAATGATACACCGAAACTGCCATTTGAGGAGCAAATTTTTCAATTTCTAATTTCCAATTATAAATCAACGATGCAGGACAAATTATCAAATGCTTTTTAGTTGAATTTTTAATTTTTCTATAATTCAAAAAACATATTGTTTGTAAGGTTTTACCCAATCCCATATCATCGGCAAGACAAGCTCCAGCTCCTAATTGACTGAGCATGATCATCCATTCATATCCTTTTTGCTGATAGGGACGCAAAGTTGCTTTTATGGAGGAATCTATAGGATGCAATATCATATCGTCTTCTTGCCATAATCGCCATTGACTCCACCAATTTTCTTCTATAAATTGTTCATCGATAGCAATAGTTTCAAAAATTGATTTCTGAAATAATGCAATCCATTTTGGCACATGCAATATGTCTTTTTCTATAGTACTATGCTTGATTAATAAAGAGTAGCGTTCTATCCAATCATCATCCAATACACCTATGGTATTGTCCGATAACAAAATACTTCTTTGCTTGGATTGTAGCGTTTTTTGTAATTCAAATAGATTTAAATTTTCTTCACCAAAAGATGCCTCAAACTGAATTTTAAGATTATTTTCAAATAATTCTATGATATGCATTTGGGTATGAATTGAAAATTTTGAATAACGAAAATTTTTCAACAAATCCATACCTACAATATCGATATTTTGATCCAATAGGGAATGATAAAACTTCAAAAACCAGTTTTTCTTTTTTGCATTTTCTACTCCAATGAAAAAGTATCCATTGATTTGATTTTTAAAATCGGTATAAAATTCTTTTAGTAATTCTACAAAAATCTGTTCTTCTAATTTATCTCTATACACATGATATTTAATGCCATTTTTATATATTGATACCTTGGGCTCAAATTTACCCTCAATCAAAATTCCATCATAATACCATTGTGGGTGAATCATCAAAAATCCAGCTGATTCTGACAAAAGCAATTGACGTTCTGGTTTAGTGCGCACGTCTTGTTCTGGAAAATAATCATGACGTTCTACATGATATTTCTTTTCCAAATCAACCAAAATATTGTTTGAAAACTTGGTTAAATCATATCGATATTTGAAAATTTCCTTTCTCTTTAAAGATAGTAAAGTTTGATAATCTCTATCAGATAATAAATAAAAGAAATTTCTATAAAAAACAAAGAACTCCATAAGATGAGTTTCCTCGGTATTCAATGTATTGCCATCAATATGAAATAAAGGTACTAAATCAATCCCACCCGATTGATCTTTTTGAATATCAAAAGACATAATTACTTCATCAAAATAAAACGTTGCGGGAAAATTTCTTATATTTCCTTCCGACAACTTGAACTTCACGTGTGTTTTTAATTCCCATTTAGATTGTTTTATTTTATTAAAAACATCAAAAATGTACTTATAAATATTTTTTCGAATATATTCTATTTTGTCTATATCTAAATTTAGCTTTAAATAATGCTGTTCATACTGATGACGTGCAAGCAAAAATGTTCGATTTTCAAAATATTCCGCTATAAAATCCCACGATGGATTTTTAAAACGAGCCAAAATTGATTTACTATCAATCTTTTCATATTGATAATCTATTGATTGTCCTTTTTTGGAAATCACTAGAATTTCAAAAGGATTTCTCAATTCTTCCATTGCTATTGAAGAAAAACATAACTTAAGATCCATTTATCAAAGGCTTTATATTAAAAAAGACACGCCAATTTATTGACGTGTCTTTGATTAGATTTTTAAATATTAAAATTATTTTTTGATAGAAATATCCACTCTTCTATTTTTTGATCTTCCAGCTTCAGTATTATTATCCGCAATTGGATATCGGTATCCATATCCTTCTGAAATCAAATTGGATGGATCCACCCCTTTAGAAATCAAATAATTCAAAACGGCATTTGCCCTTTCTCTTGACAATTTCAAATTATAGGCTTCGCCACCATCATTTGAAGTATGTCCTTCAATAAAGAATACAGAACTTGGGGCAGATAATATGATATTTGCAATTTCATTCAATTGAGCGTATGATTTAGATAAAATTTTAGCATTACCGTTTTGGAAGAAAATAGATTTTGCGTGGAAGGCTATTTGTTCATTAATTTTCTCAATTTGTGAATCAGCAATTGTATCTTCAGGACAACCTTCTTTTGCTACTACACCATAAACATCAGGACATTTATCCATGTTATCCGGAATACTATCATTATCTCTATCAGGACATCCTTCAAATTTTTTCATTCCTTTTTCTTGTGGACATTTATCCAGATGATCCGGAATACTGTCTAAATCAAAATCTGGACAACCTTTATACTCTATAGTTCCTGGTTTTTCAGGACATTCGTCTACCTTATCTGCTATGCCATCACTATCTTTATCAGGGCAACCTTTTGTAGTCAGTGGGCCTACTTCTTTTGGACAATCATCGTTTTTATCTGGAATACCATCACCATCGGTATCAGGACATCCATTAAATTCTTTCAAACCTTTTTCATCTGGACATTCGTCAATTTTATCTGTAACTCCGTCTGAATCTTTATCGGGACAGCCTCCCAATTCTTTTATACCGAACTCTTCCGGACAATTATCATACTTATCTTTAACGCCATCACCATCAGTATCTTTCAATCCCCAACGATAATTCAACGTAATAGAATGATTGAAATAATCTTCTTTATTGTATTGAACATCAGGCACTACGCTATATAACTGTTGAATTTGAAGTCCAAAATTCTTTTCTTTTGTAAACCAAATTGCAAACCCACCTCCAAAGGAAATCGTTTTAAAAAACTTATCCCCATATTGATTTTTAAAAGTAATCCCTGCTCCACCTTTAAAAAATGGCTCTAAAAATGAATTTACTCCTAACAAGTATCCATTTGCAAATGAATACTTAAGGTGTAAAATCCCATTGATCAATAATGTTTTATTAATTTCTATTGATGGATCATACGTTACATTGGCCGTACTGAAATGCAACTCAGGTGAAAAACCTGCAGCCAAATGACGAGACAAACTGATTTGACTCAATGGCCATCCCCAATTTACTTTATCTATTTTTTGAATATTTTCTGTAATATCAATTGGATAACGGTATAATACACCGTTCATACCTGTATTAACTTGCCATTTTCGGTCTTTGTTTTGAGAATTTCCAACAATAAAACACAAAGAACAAACAAAAATAAATACTATTTTTTTCATAGATTCAACAGGGTTAAGTAGCAAAAATAAACATTATCAATCAATTTCCTCTATTTTTTTTCCAATTTGATGCTTTTGGCTGAACATTGTGAGATGTTTTAATTATATCATTTGATTCAAAAAAAGAATGAACTGCTCCAAAAGCTTCTAAAATTTGAACTTCATTGTTGGTTAATTTCGCATTTAATAGCTCAGCCTTGTAGTGTTTCTCTACAAAATGTGTATCAAAATCACCTGAAATAAAATTTGGGTGATTCATCACAAAAGTTCCAAAAGGAAGTGTTGTTTTTACTCCTTTGATTTTGAACTCATTAATAGCAAGTTTCATTCTATCAATGGCTTCTTTTCTATTTTTGCCATATGTAATCAATTTGGCAATCATAGGGTCATAAAAAATAGGAATATCCATACCTTCTCTAAATCCGTCATCGACACGAATTCCAGCACCTTCTGGCTTTTTGTACTCTTCCAATCTTCCAATATCGGGTAAAAAGTTATTCATAGGGTCTTCGGCATAGACTCTCAATTCCATCGCATGTCCCAAAATTTTCAAGTCCTCTTGTTTGAATGAAATAGCTTCGCCACGCGCTATTTTGATTTGCTCTTTGACCAAATCTAATCCCGAAATCAATTCAGAAACGGGATGCTCTACCTGCAAACGAGTATTCATTTCCAAGAAATAAAAATTCAGATTTTCATCAAGGATAAATTCCACAGTTCCCGCATTAGTATAATTACAAGATTTGGCAGCATTTATAGCCGCTTCACCTATTTTTGCTCTAATTTCATTAGTTAAAATTGGAGAGGGTGCCTCTTCTACTACTTTTTGATGTCTTCGCTGAATACTACATTCTCTTTCAAATACATAGATATAATTTCCGTGATGATCTCCCAATACTTGAACTTCAATATGACGAGGTGAGCCCACATATTTTTCAATAAAACAACTGTCATCACCAAAAGAATTTTTTGCCTCGCTCTGTGCGCGTTGCATTTGCTCCTCAAATTCTCCTTCGTGCTGCACGATACGCATTCCCTTTCCGCCACCACCTGCACTGGCTTTAATTAGGATTGGATAGCCAATTTCACTAGAAATTTTCTTAGCTTCTGCCAAGTCCGAAATAGGCTCCTCAGTACCAGGAACTAAAGGCGTGTTATATTTTTTTACGGCATTCTTAGCTGAAAGCTTACTGCCCATTATCTCAATAGCCTCAGGGGTTGGACCTATAAAAATAATACCATTTTCTTTTACTTTTTTGGCAAAATCTGCATTTTCACTTAAAAACCCATAACCTGGATGAATACCATCCACATGCAATTCCTTGCATATCTGAATAATTTTATCGCCAAGAAGATAGGATTGATTTGAAGGAGCAGGGCCAATACAAACTGCTTCATCGGCATAGATTACATGCGGACTATTTCTATCTGCTTCCGAAAAAATGGCAACTGTTTTTATTCCCATTTCTTTACATGAACGCATCACCCGCAGTGCTATCTCTCCTCTATTTGCTATTAATATTTTTTGCATGAAAATGTTTTTTGCAAAATTAATATTTTCTTGTCATTTCTTCATAAAATCCTACTTTTGTAGGACAATTTAACATATTATGAATAAAAAACAATTAGTACGCGCCATACGATCTCAAAAATCATTCCTTTCTATAGGTTTAGACCCTGATTTGGATAAATTGCCTGCCCATTTACCTAAAAATTCAGATGGAGTTGCTAGTTTTTGTAAAGCTATAATTGAAAAGACGCATCCTTATTGCGTAAGTTATAAACTCAACACCGCTTTTTTTGAGGTTCTTGGAGTTGAAGGTATGCGAGTATTTGACGAAGTAGTGCGCCATATTCCCAAAACTCATTTTATCATAGCCGATGCCAAAAGAGGCGATATAGGTAATACATCTAGAATGTATGCTCAAGCATTTTTAGAAACCTTCGATTGTAGTGCTATTACAGTATCGCCCTATATGGGAAAAGATAGTGTATCGCCGTTTTTGGATTTCAGGGATAAATATACTATAGTGCTGGGATTGACATCAAATGAAGGGGCTCAAGATTTTGAAATGCTTTCGATTGGACATGAATTTTTGTATGAAAAAGTGATGTCAAAAGTAGCATCATGGGGTAGTGAAGATAATCTCATGTTTGTAATAGGTGCTACGCAAAACGAAAGCCAAGGCCAGATAAGAACACAATTCCCTCATCATTTCTTTTTGGTGCCGGGTGTTGGGGCACAAGGTGGTTCGTTAGAAGCTACTTGTCACAATTTATTAAATGATGAAATAGGTATATTGATAGCCTCATCTAGAGATATAATTTATGCCGATAACTCCGAGAATTTTGCTGAAGTATCGGGAGAAAAAGCAAAAGCACTTTCTTCAAAAATGTGGGAACTTTTTGAAAAGAAAAAATAAATTTTACAAATGAAAACAACAAAAACCATTACTTATGCAAGAAAATTTTATACACTTTGTATGGCAATACAGACTTTTTGATACCAAAAACCTAATTTCAACATTTGGAGAATCGATTGAAATTATCAAAACGGGACTTTTAAACTCCAATCAAGGTCCTGATTTTTTTAATGCTCATTTAAAAATAAATGAACAATCGCTTATTGGAAATATTGAAATTCATCTAAGAAATGAAGACTGGTACAAGCATCAGCATCAAACAGACGATAGGTACAACAATACCATTCTTCATGTGGTCTTCAACCCTACCGATGAAATTTATACCTTGACAAAAAACAATCAAAAAATATCAATTCTTGCACTTAAACAATATATTCAAGAGGATAAAATTTCCTATTATGAACATATATTTTCAAACAAAGAGCCCATTCCATGCCAAAAAATTTACAAATTGCCGCAAAAAATAAAAATCAATCATTTTTATGAAAAACTGGCAATTGAACGACTGGAGCGAAAATCGGAATGGATGTATGAATTGCTCAAAAAAAATCAAAATGATTTTGAAACAACCTTTTATCTTGTATTGCTATATAGCTTTGGGTTAAAGATAAATGCGCCTTTTTTTTTACAAATAGCAGAAAGTTTGCCACAAAAAGTATTGGCACGTCATATTGACGACTTATTTCAATTGGAAGCCTTGCTGCTAGGTCAAGCCAATCTATTGACATCAAAACAAGAATACGCTCAAAAACTCAAAACAGAATATCAATATCTTAGCACCAAGTATCAATTAAAACCCATTCCTTCGCCGCCCTTATTTTCAAAGCTCTATCCTGCTTCTTTTCCTACGCTTCGGTTGGCACAATTTGCGGCTTTTATTCATAACAAAACTGGGCTTTATGCCAAATTAACGACATCAAGTACGGACAGCGAATTATTGCAAATTTTCAATATAGAAATTGCTGATTTTTGGAAAAAACACTATCATTTTGAATCGGAAACCAAACAAACCCAATGGAAAATTGCACCCAGTTTTATACAAAAAATATGTATTAATGTATTGATTCCCTTTATGTATTTGAGAGCAAAAATTGAACATAAAAGTCCACTAAAATCAATAGAATGGCTGGAAAAACTGAGCCCCGAAAACAACAAAATTACTCGAACGATGACCGACAACCTTTTGCTACAAAATCAAAATGCATTTCATAGTCAAGCCCTTATTGAATGGCATCAATCCTATTGCCAACAAAAAAATTGTCTTTCTTGCTGCATAGGACATGAAATTTTTTGTTAGGAGACTTTCTAAATTAAATAAATCAAATATGCTAGATCTGAAATTAAGGACTACAATTGACTATATTTATTACATTTGAATAAGTAATAATCTATCAAAATATGTTTTTTGATAGTAACTTTGGGATAGCCTTTGTGCAGTATTTTTTTGCGTTTGGCTATTAATTTGGGGAGATTTTTATAAAAATCGATGTGCGCAAAAAATATGGATTTGAGCACCACAAGTTTTTTGGTTACCATTACCGAATGTATGGCCGCTATTCCATCCAATGTGAGTCGTATGGGCAAGACTATCAGTAATTGTAAGGCGGTAAGATTTTTGAAAAGATTATAAAGCGAATTTCTAAAATTCAAAAAAGATTTGAAATAACTTCCATACGGCAAACTTCCGCCACCATAGTGATAAACCGTGGATTGGGGCAGGCTGAGAATGATATATCCATAGTTATTGACACGCCAGCAGAGGTCTATTTCTTCTTGATGCGCAAAATAATCGCCATCAAAACCGCCTACTTCTCTAAAAATAGCTTTGCGGATAAAAATACAACAACCACTTGCCCAAAAAATGGGTTTCATATCGTCGTATTGCCCGTTATCTTCTTCCACGTGGTCAAAATAGCGTCCTCTACATACAGCATAGCCCAGTCGGTCATAAAAACCACCACTGCCACCTGCATATTCAAAAAGTTTTTTATTTCTTAAATCTAAAATTTTGGGTTGTGCCGCACCCAGATTCGATTGATTATCAAATTGTTCCAAAATAGGTTCGAGCCAATTATCGGTAACTTCTATATCCGAATTCATCAAACAATACAAAGGTTCTTCTATTTGGGTCAGTCCCTGATTGTAGCCTTCGGCAAATCCATAATTTTTGGAATTTTGTACCCATTTTATCTGAGGAAACGTGTCTACGACATACGCTTTTGATTGGTCGGAAGAGTCATTGTCTACAATATAAATTTGCGCAAGAGCCTCGGGCGTTTTGGACACCAGCGTGGGTAAGTAATCTCTTAGAAATTGCTCTCCATTCCAGTTTAAAATTACAATGGCACAAGGTTTCATCTAATCATTTTTGGATTTTGGTGGCTCCCAAAGTTCAATTTTATTATTATTTACATCCTTTGACTTGAAAAAAACGCCTCCTAATCCTACAATTTTTGACATCAAAAGGGATTAATGAGATAAATATCGTTCTGCCTCCAAAGCTGCCATACATCCCGTTCCTGCTGCGGTAATCGCTTGACGGTAATTTCTATCCATTACATCGCCACAAGCAAAAACGCCTTCAACATTTGTAACAGTAGTTCCTGGCTTCACTAAGATATAACCATCAGCATCGGTAGTAAGGTATTCTTTAAAAATTTGAGATTGTGGCGTATGTCCTATCGCGACAAAAAATCCTGTAATTGGAATTTCTTGTGTGCTTCCATCTTTGTTATTTTTTATACGAACGGCTTCTACGCCAAATTTTCCAAGAATTTCATCGGTTTCGGTATTCCAATATACTTTGATATTAGCCGTGTTCAAAACACGTTGTTGCATAATTTTACTGGCACGCATTTCATCTTTTCTTATGAGCATATGAACCGTTGTACACAATTTTGAAAGATAAATAGCCTCTTCACAAGCGCTATCTCCAGCACCTACTATAGCTACTTCTTGGCCTTTGTAGAAAAATCCATCGCATACAGCACAAGCCGATACTCCACTGCCATTCAATCGTTTTTCACTATCGATACCCAACCATTTTGCAGTAGCACCAGTAGCAATGATAACGGTTTTGGCCATAATTTCCTCCCCTTTGTCCGAAATGCATAAATAAGGTGGTTTTTGGCTACTAAAATCTACTTTTGTAATCATTCCAAATCGAATATCTGCATCAAATCGTGCGGCTTGCGCTTTCAAATCCTCCATCATTTGTGGTCCATTGATACCATTGGGGTAACCAGGGAAATTTTCCACATCATTTGTAGTCATTAATTGACCTCCCGCTTCCATTCCTTGATACAAAATAGGACTAAGATTGGCTCTTGAAGCATAAATTGCAGCGGTATAGCCTGCAGGTCCCGACCCGATGATAAGACAATCTGTCTCGATTCTATTTGACATAATTTTAATAATAATTTGTGGTAAAGATAATAAGTTGCAAATCTAATTTAAATTTTGCAATTTTCAATATAGAATTGCTTTCAATTGGTAAATATTATACATATTTTAAAATTCCAATAGGTTTATTCTGTAGTTTCCACTTCTAAGTTGATAAAATCGCTATCCCGTTTCTTGATATAATTCTTCTTTTTTAGATAAAATAAATCTAAATATGTGATAAAAAACAAAATAGCATAGGCAATTCCTGAAGAAATAGCCGCTACTTTAATTCCATAGATAGGCATAAATATCAAATTAACCATTACATTGACTATCAACGCTATAAAAACGGCGAAGATATTTGTTTTTTTGATACGAATAGCTAATGACAGGGTACTAATTATTGCAAATAATGACCAAAAAATAAATGCAATTAATAACAAGCGTAACGTTTCGATAGAAACAGGATTCTGATTTTTGAAATACAACTGAATAATGAATGGTGAAGCTATATAAACGCTTATAGCAATGAATATAGTGAGTCCAAGCACTAGTATTAAAATTTTATTTGTTTTTTTGAGCAAAACATCAAAGTGTTTTTCTTCCAGAAATCGAGGCAAATACATCGTGGCAATCAATCCAGAAACGATTCCCATTTGCTCAATAATTGATGCGCAAGTGCTATATATCCCTACGTGAAAATTTCCCAACATTTTTTTGATAATATACTGGTCGCTTCGAAGCAATAATGCTACAAGGAGCGAATACAAAAATGCTTTGGCGTTGAAGAAAAAAAGACTTCTTAGAAAAACGAGATCAAAGGATAAAGGCCAAATCTTGAAATTTAATTTCTTAAAAGCAATCATTCCATACATCAAATATTCAAAAAATAAATATAGAAGTACATTGAACACAGTCAGTTCTTTCAATAGATAAAGTACCACCACATATACTAAAAAAAAGAAACGCAATACAAAATCTATCTTATTGGAAAAAAGCAGAAAATCTTTCCCTGCCAAAAAAGAGCGAAAAATTAAGCTGATCGAATAGGTGAAATAGGTAGCGCTAAACAAATATACAATCCGAACATCTTTAAATGGAAAATGCTGCGAAAACATTATAATAGCTATCCAAACAAACAGAGATGAAATAAGCGATAAAACCAGATTGGAAGATAAAAAGGAATTGAGCTTTTCTGGATTTTTTTGAGAATAATAGAGCGCACTGGCATTAAAACCAAGATTCAACGCCACATTGAACAAATACAAAGACGTAATAAACAGTCCGTAAATCCCTCTATTGGCTTCGAGCAAAGTTCGTGAAATTATCAAACCCGAAATCAGATTGATAGCAATATGTCCAAAGCGAAATATGACATTAATAGATAAATTTTTTAGAAAAAACCTATATGTTTCCCAATTTGTTTTAATGATTTGAATCAATTCTCTTTACATTTTAATTTCGACAAATATACTATAAATGTCTTGAATCCAAAATCAAAACAAGCGCAATCGTTTTTTTTCTTTATTTTTGAAAATATTTTCAGCCAAGTCTATGAGATTACAATCTTTTTTCGCATTACTGTTCCTTTTTATTTCCATTAATATTTATGGTCAAGAGCTAAGGCCTTCTTTTGTATCAGTGCCTTTTGAAGTTCAAACGAAAGAAATTGAAGCCAAGCTCAATCAATCGTTCAAAGGATTGATTTTTGAAGATACCAGTTTTGAAAACAATGAATTGGATTTGCTCAAAATGAAAGTATGGAAAAAGAGCGACATTAAATTAATGACAAAAAATGACACGTTGCTATTCAAAGTTCCGCTAAAAATATGGATAAACAAAGCCTACGAAATGATGTATTTGCGCTCGCATCATCAGTCCGATTTTGAATTGATGTTTTATATAGGTACAAAAATTCAACTCAATGCCAATTATACCATTTCTACCAAAAGTTTTGTAACACACTACGAATGGCTCAAAGAACCTACCCTCAAAGTAGCAGGTGTGGATTGGAACATTACCAAATGGGTAAAAGGCGCGCTGGACAAGCAATTGACTACTATTAGTACAATTATTGACCAGCAAGCAAAAGAACAGTTAAACTTCAAACCTATGGCTACCGACCTCTGGAATGAATACTCAAAACCCAGCCTCATTTCGGAAGAATACAAGGCGTGGATGCTCACCGTTCCTCAGAAAATCTACGCAACACCTTTATCGATTCAAAACAATAAAATTTATGGGAAATTAGGATTTGATTTGCTCAGCCAAGTATACGTAGCCGATAGTATGAAGCCTAGCCCACCTGTAAATCAAATCCCAAATCTTACATTTTTACCCAAAATAAAAGATACATTTTCGCTCAAAACACAAACCTATATTCCTTACAATCAAGCGACCACAATAGCGCGCAGACTTTTTGTAGATTCTACGTTTTCATTCCAAGAGGGCAAATATCAAGTAAAAGTGATGGATATAGAAATGTATTATGAAGAAGGTAAAATGATTTTTAAAAATACACTTACGGGCTCGTTTAACGGTATTGTATACATACAAGGCATTCCATTCTATGATAGCATTTCACAAAAAATCAAACTCCAAAACATTGACTTTCAACTAAAAACCAAAAATCTTCTCCAAAAAACCGTTGCGTGGCTGTTTGAAGGAAAAATTGAGCGAAAAATTGAATCCAATTTTGAGATGGAAATGACGCCGTATATCGAAAAAAGCAAACGAGAAACGCTTTATGCGCTAAACAAAGAATACCGAAAAGGGTTTTTCATAAAAGGAAATGTTGTGGATATGAAAATGACTTATTTTGAAGCCAAACCCGACTTTATGGAGACGTCCATTGAAACCAAAGCCGCCATCAAAGCCATCGTTGACGGATTGTATAGCCGATAAAAATGGCTTAATAATTAAAAAAATTCCTCATTTCATTCGGAATGACAAAACACTTTTTTTGATAAACAAGGAGTCAAATTTTGTGTCTTTTGAGTCTTCTTAGTGCCTTTTGTGAATAGCTTTTTCTTTATAAAACGTTATCACAAAATAACCTACAAAAACTACACTATTTACCAAAATCAAAACAAAAAGAAAAACCGCTATTTTATTCAATTCCATCGCACGAGTCCAATTTCCTTTGGCTATCTCATAAAAAGCCGACGTACTGCCACACAGCACACAAGGCTTGCCTTGATATTGGATAGACATACATAAGGGCACGTGGTTCTTTATCGTCTCTTTATCGTCAAAAAACACGAGTAACACTAGCACTACAGAGGCCAATGCCCCTAGTATCCAAAGCCTTTTCAACGCTATTTTTAAGGATATACTTTCTTGAAACGGCACTACTATTTCCAGGTTGAAATCAATTCTAAAATTTTAGTAGAATAGCCCATTTCATTATCGTACCACGCCACCAATTTCACAAAATTTGGATTGAGCATAATGCCCGCCGAAGCATCAAAAATACAGGTTTCTTTATATCCCATAAAATCACTCGACACCACCTCGTCCTCGGTATAGGCTACAATTCCTTTAAACTCATTCAACGACGCATTTTTCATCACCTCTTTAATCGCTTCATACGAAGTAGCTTTTGTCAGCCGAGCCGTCAAATCCACCACACTCACATTCAAGGTAGGTACACGAAATGCCATTCCCGTAATTTTTCCGTTCAACTCGGGGATAATCATCGCTACCGCCTTGGCAGCACCCGTAGTAGCAGGAATAATATTGGTAAGCCCTGCCCTGCCCGCTCGCCAATCCTTTGCCGATGCGCCATCTACAATTTTTTGGGTAGCTGTAACCGAGTGTACCGTAGTCATCAAAGCCTCTTCTATCCCAAAATTTGTATGAATAATCTTTGCCAAAGGCGCCAAACAATTGGTAGTACAGCTGGCATTAGAAATAATTTTATGCGATGCATTCAGCGCCTGATGATTTACTCCCATTACAAACATAGGCGTTTCATCTTTGGGAGGTCCAGTCATCAAAACCCGCTTAGCGCCTGCTTCTATATGTAATTGTGCCTGCTCCGAAGTCAAAAAAATCCCCGTAGCCTCCACTATTATATCCACATTCACCGCATCCCAGCCTATTTTTAAAGGGTCTTTTTCATTCGTTACACGTATTCTACTTCCATTCACTATCAAAAAACCCGCTTCTATGGCTATTTCGCCCTCAAAAGTCCCGTGCGTACTGTCATAGCGTAGCATATAAGCAAGATAATCTATCTCCACCAAGTCATTAATGGCTACCACCTTGATATCCTTGCGCTTCAACGATTCTTTCAAGACCAATTTTCCAATTCTTCCAAATCCATTAATCGCTATATTTATCATACTTTTTGTTTTTTAGTTACATCTTTAAATGATAACACTATTTTCTCCATAAATATTGCACA
Organism: Chitinophagales bacterium; assembly: GCA_040383345.1. Lineage (GTDB taxonomy): Bacteria > Bacteroidota > Bacteroidia > Chitinophagales > JADJOU01 > CHPMRC01. Next base: position 14,943 of record JBEIDU010000041.1, read on the forward strand.
AACAAATATTTATACCTAGATTTTTTCTTGGGCGCGTGTCCCAGCTATCCACCATATCTCCTTCGTTAACAGTATGGAGGATACCGCTGCTATCTAGCGCGCAAGACCACTTGTAGTTTTTACTCCACTAAGTATACTAGCTAATTTATCTCAATATTATTCAATACAAAATACTATTAGAAAAACATTTTAAAATTATTATTTTTGTTTTAATTTCTTATTTTATTTTACTTGACCTAAATAAATGAACTCATCAAATAAAATGTATTATTGGTTTGCACTATTCGCAGTTTGTTTTATATCATATCAACAAATATCAGACAATATCAGACCAAATTACAATGGCAATAATGTGACAATAAAATATCTACTTGGTATAGCACCTAATTTTTTTCCAGCTATAGGAATTCCTTCATTGTTTTTGATTTTAATTCCACAATTGAAATGGACAAACAAATGGTTTAAAGATAAAAAGCAAATAACCGCTAACGTAATTTCATTAACTGGTCTAATATCTTGGGAGTTTATACAATCTTCATCAACTAATTTGCACTTTGACTAGAATGATATTCTTTTTACTATAATAGGAGCTATTGTTTTTCATTTCATCTGGATTGTAACGCCTATCAGATTCAAATAAACGCACCAAACATCTAAATCGCCAATATAGTAGCCGTTTTGAGCAAATGTGCGTCTAATTCATTTCGTTTTTGGATAGCTTCTTCAAAAGGCGTGTAATGCACTTGATTTGCTTTAATACCTGCCATTACCGCATCCTTTCCTTCGAGCAATCCTTCTATTGCCGCTACGCCTAGTCTGCTTGCGAGCACTCTATCGGCACAGGTGGGGCTTCCACCTCGTTGTATATGTCCAAGTATAGAGATTCGAGTTTCATAATGGGGAAATCGTTCTTTGGTTCGTTTTGCCAGTTCGTAGATATTGGTTTCTTTTTCTCCCTCCGAAACGACTACAATATTGGATATTTTGCCATGTTTAGCCCCTTTTTCTATATTTTTAAAAAAAGATTCCAAATTGTATTTGGTTTCGGGCACTAAAATCTCGATAGCGCCCGAGGCAATTCCTGAATTCAAGGCAATAAAACCCGCATCGCGCCCCATTACTTCCACAAAAAAAAGTCTTTCGTGCGAAGAAGCGGTGTCTCTAATTTTATCGATGGCTTCCATAACGGTATTAAGAGCCGTATCATATCCAATGGTATTATCCGTGCCATAGATATCATTGTCTATCGTTCCCGGAAGTCCTATAGTTTTGATATTGTATTCTTTTCCAAAAATAGAAGCGCCCGTAAACGAACCATCCCCTCCTATTACAACTAAGGCTTCCAATCCATGTTTTTGTATATTTTGATACGCCAATTTTCGCCCATCATCTGTTCGAAAAGCTTCTGAACGAGCTGTTTTGAGTATGGTTCCGCCTAGCTGTATGATTTGTTTTACGTCTTTGGATTTCAATTTAAAAATATCATTTTCAATCAATCCTTGATAGCCTCTGCGGATCCCAAAACATTCAATATCATAATGCATACAAGTTTTGAAAACAGAACGAATGGCTGCATTCATTCCTGGAGAATCACCGCCACTAGTCAATAATCCAACTCTATTTATTTTCATATCCAAAAATTAAATTTACTCATACAAAGATAATAATTTTAAAATGAGCTGATATTCTATTTCGAGACTAATGAAAGTTTTTTTCGATTTTTTTGAAAAAAGTATATTTTTGCATAAAATTTAAACTAATGAATTATAGCGAAATTGTATCGGTATCAAAAATGAGTGGATTATATCAAATTCATAAAAAAAGAAATGATGGATTGATTATTAAATCACTATCAGATGGAAAAGTAATTTTTGCAGCTTCGAGAAATCATGTTTTCACCCCATTAGA
>JBEIDU010000042.1:0-16831 GCA_040383345.1 Chitinophagales bacterium
AAATAATTTAAAAGTTATTTTGAATACATATTCAATCCAACCCATTTCTACCTTTGCATTATTTTCATATATATTTTGTTTTAATTTAATTTTATTTTCATTCTATTATATTGTAATTTTTATAATAAAATTATTTTATTTCAAGGGAATGCATAAAAGACTGATTCAGCGAATATCGTTGAGAAATAAGATTACGTCTATGATAATTGGCCTTATATTCTTAATCTTTTTTAGTATTGCTATAATTAGTTATTCAAACTTAAAAAGTAAAACAGAAGAATATAAAAAAGAATATTTACTCAATAAATTAAACTCCATCCAAAATTCTTTGAGCTTTTATCTTAAAGAAATGAATTTTTCAGATAAAACAGATGAAGAGAAAAAAAAATGAATTGAACACCTATATTGATAAATTAGCACTTAACAACAATGTTCAAATAAGCCTATATAATCTTGATGGGAAGGCTTATGTTCATTCAAAATTGATAAATTTCAAAAGACCTTATGTACGCGCTGAAGTTATGAAAAATATCATTGATAATAAAATAAAATCCTTATCAAAAGTAGATTCAGAATCAAAAAATAATTTATTTGAGGCATACTCATTAGTATATCCCAATACGACCAATAATAATTTTATTATTATACTTCCACTTTATGAAAATGCAAGCTGGCTTAAAAGCGATGTTTCAAATTTTATCGTTTCTCTCATAAACATATATGTATTTCTTTTTTTATTATCAATCCTTGTGGCTTTTTGGCTTTCTCATACCATTACAGAACCCCTCAATATGTTGATTTCCAAGATTTCAAAAATTAGGCTTTCATCCAATAATGAAATAATCGAATATGATAACAGCGATGAAATTGGGCAATTAGTGCGTCAATACAATAAATTGGTCAAAAGTCTTGATCTCAGTGTAAAACAACTGGCATATAATGAAAGAGAACAAGCCTGGCGCGAAATGGCAAAACAAATAGCCCATGAAATCAAAAATCCATTGACACCTATGAAGCTGAGAATACAATTTCTCCAACAAAAAATTAAAGATGGTGAGGAGGATTTAAGAGATTTGACAAGCAATATATGCAATACTTTAATTGAGCAGATTAATAATTTAAGTAGTATTGCATCAGCATTTTCTAGTTTTGCGAAATTAAAAGACTCCGAATTGGAAATAACCGATTTAATTCCTTTAATTCAAAATATCACAAATCTGTATGACAATGAAAATACGATTGTCTTATTTCTGACCAATTTGAGTTCTGCTCCTGCCAATATTGATAGAGAACAAATGATAAGCTGTTTAAATAATATCATTAAAAATGGAATTCAATCCTCACAACTAAGCCAAAAAGAACAAGCCATCATTGAAATTGAATTAATAGAGACCAATAAAAACTTCAAAATCATAATCAAAGACAATGGAAAAGGAGTGCCAAAAGAACTGATTGAAAAAATTTTTGAACCTAATTTTACAACTAAATCCTCAGGAACAGGATTAGGATTAGCCATTACAAAGAAATTTATTGAACAAATGAATGGGGAAATACATTTAGAAAGTAATCCAGAAGAAGGTGCATCTTTTATAATTATTTTGAAAAAACATGGACAATTATAATACACATAGTTACTTCAAAGGTTTTGTTTCATATCTCAAAGCCGAAAAAAATCAATCTAAAAACACTATTGAGGCTTATCTAAATGATTTAGGAAAGCTATTTGTATATCTTGAACAAGATTATCCAAATCTTAGTATAAAAAAGACGGAAAAATCACATTTGGAAGGCTTTCTAGTTTACCTTAATGAGAATTTTACATTGAGCGCTGCTACACAAGCTAGAATTATTTCAGGTATCAAATCATTTTTCAATTATTTGGTATATGAAAATGAAATAAATCAAAGTCCTGCTGATTTAATTGAAACACCTAAGACTAAACGAAAACTTCCCGATACACTTTCATATCAAGAAATTGAAATAATGCTCAATGCAATAGATCTATCCAATGAATCGGGAACGAGAAATAGAGCTATGCTTGAAATTTTATATAGCAGCGGCCTAAGAGTTTCCGAATTATGCGATCTAAAAATATCAAATGTGTTTTGTGAACTAAATTTACTGAAAATTATTGGGAAAGGAAACAAAGAAAGGTTAGTACCTATTGGCAAAACTGCTTTAAAATATGCTAATATATATCTAAAAAATTACAGAAATCATCATAGTCCTTCTCCACTCAATGCAGACTTTTTTTTTCTAAATACAAAAGGAACACCTATTTCTAGAATTTCAATTTTCAATTGTATCAAAACACTTGCATCAGCAGTAGGGATTCAAAAAATTATCTCGCCCCATACATTTCGTCATTCATTTGCTACCCATTTACTTGAAAATGGAGCCGATTTAAGAGCTATACAAGAAATGCTTGGCCATAGTTCTATTACTACCACGGAGATATATACCCATTTAGATAAAAATTTCTTGCGCCGAACCCTCGAAGATTTTCACCCTGCTTTCAAAAATTAATTATTGAATAAATCTTTAAGACTTAAATTTGCATAAAAAAAACCATGACAAAAGGTAAAAAGGCAATAGATTCTTATGCTAATATGATGGAAATGGTGCTCCCAAATGACACCAATGCTATACATAATCTCCGTGGAGGAAAAATATTACATTGGATGGACATATGCTCAGCTATTAGTGCAGGTAGGCATGCAGAATCGGTTGTCGTAACGGTATCGGTAGATCAGGTGTCATTTGAAAATCCAATAAAAATGGGTGATGTTGTTCAAATTTCCTCAAAAGTTACTCGTTCATTCAATTCATCAATGGAGGTGAAAATTGAAGTTTGGGCTGAAAATTTACCTACAAAAAATAAATATAAATGTAATAGTGCTTTTTATACGTTTGTAGCACTTGATAGCAATGGTAAGCCTAAAATGGTAGATCCCATTATAGCGGAATCCAATGAAGAAAAAATGGATTACGATATGGCACTCCAACGCCGAGAAATGAGACTTTTTTTAGCGGGACGAATGAAGTTTTCCGATGCAAAAGGACTACAAAGTATATTAAAAGATTAGATATCTTTTTTTTAAGAAGAAATAATAAAAAATTGTATTGATTGTTTTCTATTCTATATATTTTATTAAAATAAGATAAAATATACTTAAATAGCTATCAAATGTATTGACAGAAAATTCAAATCTATTTATTTTTGCAGTAAAAATAGATTTTATGAAACAATTAATTTCAAAAACATTTATAATTATTAGTATTATAGGAATATTAAAAACAGGGATAGCTCAGCATATTGCGGAAAAATCAAGTTTTGTAAATGCTGCATCTATTTCCACACCTTGTGTAGTGCATATTAAAACAAAAGCTACAATTCAACAGAACTATAGCAACCCTTTTGCGGACTTTTTTGGGAATGATTTCTTCTTTCGTCCGCCAAGTGCTCAAAAGCAAGAAGGAAGTGGCTCGGGTGTAATTATAAGTGCCGATGGATATATTATTACTAATAATCACGTAATACAAGATGCCGATGAAATTGAGGTAATTCTCAATAATAAAAGTTCGTACAAAGCAAAACTTGTTGGGAAAGATAAAGACACTGATTTAGCGCTTATCAAAATTGAAGAGAATCAATTACCATATATAAATATTGCTAATTCTGAAAACGTAATGGTGGGCGAATGGGTATTGGCAGTAGGAAATCCTTTTAATCTTGCAAGTACAGTTACTCAAGGTATTGTAAGTGCCAAAGGTCGTAGCCTCAACCTTCCCAATCAACGAAATGAAAATAATACATCTATTGAGTCTTTTATTCAGACCGATGCCGCCGTCAATCCTGGAAATTCAGGCGGTGCTTTGGTCAATTTGAATGGCGAATTGATAGGAATCAATACCGCTATCGCCTCTCCTACGGGTGCTTATGCAGGTTATGCCTTTGCTGTTCCGTCCAATTTGGTAAAAAAAGTATATAATGATTTAAAACAATATGGAACCGTTCAAAGAGCATATTTGGGAGTAGGAATCAGTAATCTTACTAGCGAAAAAGCAAAAGAATTGGGATTAAAATCGCCAAACGGCATTTTATTAGGCACAATAAATAAAGGAGGCGCGGCTGAACAAGCAGGACTTCAGCCACTAGATGTTATCACAAAAATTAATGAAGTGGATGTTCATTCTAGCCCCGAACTTTTGGAACAGATATCAAAATATAGCCCAGGTGATAAAATTCTAATTACATATTATAGAAAAGGAATAAGTAATACAGTTTCAACTATTCTTAAAAATAAAGAGAATAAAACTGAAATTATAAAAGTAGATCAAAATGTAATGTCTAAGATTGGAATACAAGTAGTAGCGCTGTCCGCCCAAGAAAAAGCACGATTTAGAGTCAATAATGGTCTAAAAGTTGTTAAAATAAATAATGGTGTTATACAACAAAGCACCGATTTAAAAGATGGTTTTATTATCCTTCAAATTGGAAATAAATTGGTAAATAGCGAAGAGGATTTTAAACAAATATTAACGGATACAGAAAAAGGTACAGTAGTAATAGAAGGTTTCTATCCAAATAGACCATATACGTATCAGTATGCGTTTAAGCTATAATTATAAAACTATTGTAAAATTTTATGTTTCTCATTTTTGAGAACATTGTTGAGTGTCCAATCTTCTTTTTTGAGAAATGGGGTTTGCCTTTCGGAGCAATCAATGTTACATACTTGACAGCAGTAGGTTTCGCATGGATCTGGATGAATAAAAATCTCAACTTCTTTATTGAAATGTGTATTGATGAGGCTGTGTACTTCTTTCATTTCATCGTGAACTTGTCTATTATTAAAATACCATGGCAAAGTCATATGTGCATCTAAATGAAAATTGCTTCCATACTTGATAATTCGCAAATTATGAATATCAATCCAATTGGCTTTTCTATTTTTTTCCAAATACTGTACTACTTCTTCTAAAATATTAGTATCTGCTTTGTCCAATATCCCTTCAATAGAATCTTTTATAACCTTAAAACCATTATAAATTAATGCTATACTCACAATTATAGCCACTGCATTATCTACCCATTTCCAATGAAACAAATAGACAAACAATAAGCCTAGAATAATACCAAAAGAAATATATCCATCACTTTTGAGGTGAATAGCACTTCCTTTAAGTGCAGGGGAATTAGAAATTTCTCCTTTTTTATATGACCAAACTCCTAGCCCATAATTGAAAATACCCAGCAATAATATTATAACTAAATCAATACTATCTATATCCAAATTATGTGGAACATAATAACTTTGAATTACTTTAAAAATACTATAAAGCCCTACCCCCATTAGCATACTACCTTCAAATCCAGCTGCTAAAAACTCCACTTTCCCATGGCCATAAGGATGCAAAATATCGGCAGGTTTTGAAGCCAAATACAAACTAAATAATGTAAACCCACCTGCTATAATATTCACCAAACTTTCTAGTGCATCCGCAAGTATTGCATTAGACATAGAGTGAAAATACACAAAAAATTTGATTAATGAAACCGCTATACCAAATAATAAAATATAAAATTGAAATCGTGTATTTTTCACTAAAATTGAATTAAATTAACATAATATTAATTATTACAAAATTATTAAAACATTTCATTTGCATAGCCAATATAATTAAAAGGTGTTATCAGTTTCAACTCTGCTTTAATTAAATCATTTATTGGCAATTCTTCAATAAAAATCTCAAAATCCTCGGGAGATGGTTTGTGATTTTTGCGTGTAAATTCTTTCAACAATTCATACGGTTTCTCTATACCTTCTCTTCGCAGTACATTTTGAATTCCTTCTGCTATCACCAGCCAATTATTGTATATATCCGCTGTGATTTTCTCTTCATTTATGAGCAATTTGTCCATTCCTTTTTCCAAAGAATTAAGCGCAATCATTCCGTGAGCAAAAGGCACACCAATATTTCTCAAAACAGTACTATCTGTCAAATCGCGTTGCAAACGTGATATAGGCAATTTGCTACTCAAAAACTCCAAAATTGCATTGGAATACATCAAATTTCCCTCTGCATTTTCAAAATCTATAGGATTGACTTTATGAGGCATTGCACTACTTCCCACTTCATTTTCTTTTATTTTTTGTTTGAAAAAATCAAATGAAATATAACTCCATACATCACGTGCTAAATCTATTAATATATTTTGTATACGTTTGGAATTGTCCATAATGGCAGCCATTCCGTCATAATGCTCTATTTGAGTTGTAACTTGCTGACGTTCAAGCCCTAGCGAAGCCACAAATCGATTGGCAAACGCTACCCAATCCATACTAGAAAACGTAACTTTGTGTGCATTCAAATTGCCTGTAGCACCGCCAAATTTTGCATAATGAATAGCTTCTTTCAAGTTGTTGATTTGCAAATCCAATCGATGATAAAACACATAAAATTCTTTGCCCAATGTAGTAGGTGTGGCAGGCTGTCCGTGCGTTTTGGCTATCAAAGCCACTTGTTTCCATTCTTGACTTCGCAGTTCCAATTTGCTCATAAGAGTTTCTATCTTTGGGATAAACTCCTGATCTAGAAAACGCTTAAACATCAATGGAAACGAGGTGTTATTGATATCTTGAGACGTCAATCCAAAATGAATATATTCAAAATTGAACTCCAATTGCATTGCATTGCATTGTTCTTTGATAAAATATTCCACGGCTTTTACGTCGTGGTTAGTAATTTTTTCAATAGCTTTTACCTTTTCGGCATCTGCTACGTGAAAGTTTTTATAAATTGTACGCAATTTCGCTATTTCATCAGCTTTAAAAGGCTCAAAACCATTGATATTCATAGCATTGAGCGCTATCAAATACTCTATTTCTATTTCTATACGAGTTTGAATCAATGCAAATTCGGAAAAATAATGCGATAAAGATGCGGTTTGTGAGGCATAGCGGCCATCAATTGGGGAAATACACTGTAAGGCATTCATATATTATATTTTATTATTGTCTAATCGTTGTTTTAATCTTTTAAAAGTATTGTAAATATAGGTAGTATCGTCATAAATTCTCGAAATCATGATACTGCCTTCTATCTCTGCCACACTGCGCTCGGCCAATTCTTCAGCTACTTTTTCATCATATTTTTCACTATATAACTTTTTAAATGCCTTAAAAAAATCATTGAAAAAAGCTTGAAGCAAAGGTGTAAATTCTTCAACTACCATAGCACTTTCTACACCCATGTTGCCATACATTTTGCCTGTATTTTTATTTACAAATACTTTTTCAGTAGCCTTGAAAATACGATCCATTTTCTCCGAAGAACTCAAATCTTCCAAATAAGCTATACTAAAAACTTCTTGATTGAAAAAAGTATGGATAGTTTCTATAACTTTGATCATCAAAGCTTCTTTACTATTAAAATGATGATACAAACTTCCTTTTAATAATCCACATGACTCGGCTATATCAGCCATTGAGATATTGTGATAGGTTTTCTGCCTAAATAACTTTATCGATTGATTAATGATAATATTTGCATCTACTTTCTGCTTTGCCACGTTATTTTTATATAAAATTATGTTAAAAGTAGGTGCAAAGATAAAACAAACGTTTGGTTTTAGCTGATTTTTTATGGTTTAATTTACAAAATGGTACTTTTCTAAAAGTTATTAGGATTCCATTTTTATTTTTTTTTAGTTAATTTTGCTTTGCGAATATTTTATAAAATCGCATAGAAACCAATCAATGATTGCTCAAAAAGAAATTCATTCCATAGATCAATTGGATTTGCTGGCTCGAAAAATAGTGGAAGGCTATTTAATGGGCTTACACAAAAGTCCGTTTCATGGATTTTCAGCTGAGTTTAGGGAACACAGACTATACAATACTGGCGATCCGCTCAAGTCTATTGACCAGAAAGTTTTTGCGCGCTCCGATAAATTATTTGTCAAAAAATTTGATGAAGAAACCAACCTCAAATGCCATCTGGTATTGGATGTATCGCATTCTATGTTTTTTCCAAAAGATGCAGCCAAAAATAAGTTGGATTTTTCGATAGTAGCTATTGCCAGCCTGATACGATTGCTGAAAAAACAACGCGATGCCTTTGGACTTTCTACTTTTTCGGACGATATTCTCCAGCAGGTAGATGCCAAATTGAACGAAAAAAATAAGCAACAAATCTATGCGATATTGAGTCAATATTTGAACAATCAGCAACCGCCACAGCAAACTTCAAATATATGCGATAGCCTCAATAAAATAGCGGCGAGTATAAACAAACGTTCGTTAGTGATTATTTTTACCGATTTATTTGAATCGTTTCAGACGCAAGACACGGCTTTTGAGGAACGTTTTATAAAAGCCATACAGCATTTATCTTTCAAAAAAAATGAGGTGATTCTTTTTAATGTAATGAAACACAAGGAAGAAGTGGATTTTGAATTTGAAAATAAACCTATCGAATATATTGATATTGAATCGGGCGAATCGATAAAGTTGGCTTCCAATCAGCTTCAATCGCAGTATCAATCGGCTATGTCATCAAAACTAGACTATATCAAAACCAAGTGCATTCATTTAGGAATTGATTTTGTAGAAGTAGATATAGACAAGGATTATCACATTATTTTAGACACATTTTTGAGAAAACGTACAAAATTAGGATAAAAAAATTAAACATAAATATCATGAACCCAGACCCTCTACCCCACTCAATATTTGAAAATACCGAAGTAGCCTATAGCTACAAAAATAATAGTGAGCTCAAGAAAGCGTATTATTTATTCAAAATGATGAATAATCCTTTTTTGGTAAAAATGGGAAATCAAGCCATCAATTTGATGCTCAAATTGCATTTTCCTATTTATGGAATTATTAGAAATACCATTTATGAACAATTTTGTGGTGGTGAATCGCTCGAAAAATCACTAAAAGTAATTAAAAATCTTGAGAAAAATCAAATAGAAACGCTACTCAATTACAGCGTAGAGGGACTTGAAGACGCCAAATCGTATTTATTTACCTTTGAAAACACCCTTGAAGCCATCCAGTTTGCTAAAGAAAATCAAAGCATTAGAGCGGTTTGTATCAAATTTACAGGATTTGCAAAAATAGATATTTGGATTAAGCTTCAAAAAGGCGAATCGTTGAATGAAGCAGAACGTTCGGAGTATGAGCAAGCCAAATATTATATCGATACCTTGTGCCAAGAAGCCGTAAAATCAAGTGTTCAGCTCTATGTAGATGCCGAAGAAAGTTGGTTTCAAGATAGTATTGACGCACTGGTAGACAAAATGATGATTAAATACAATCAACAAGAAGCGATAGTTTTTAATACTTTTCAAATGTATCGTAATGATAAATTAGCGTATTTGCAAAAAAGTATAGAAACGGCTAAAGAAAATGGATATATTCTGGGCGCAAAACTAGTGCGTGGGGCCTATGTAGAAAAAGAAAATGAACACGCCAGCCAGCATAGCGTGCCGTCGCCTATACACAAATCAAAAGAAGAAACCGATATTGATTTTGACAAAGCGATAGCGTTGTGTATAGAAAATATAGAAAAAGTTTCTATCTGCTGTGCTTCGCATAATGAAAAATCGAATCTATTGTTTTTGGAAGGATTGAAACATAAAGGCATACCATTGAATCACAAACATGTATGTAGTTCCCAATTATTTGGAATGAGCGATAATATCACGTACAACATGGGAAAAGAAGGTATAAAAATGGCTAAATATTTGCCTTTTGGCCCAATAAAAGAAGTTATTCCATATTTGATAAGACGTTCGCAAGAGAATACCTCTATGGAAGGGCAATCTTCGCGAGAATTCACGCTTTTGAGCAAAGAAGTAAAACGTAGAGGCATTTAAAAAAAAGAAAAAATTATGAGACTTTTTATATGTATTTTGATACCTTTTGTTGTAGGGATGCTGTCCAGTTGGCTTTCTATCTCTGGAGTTGACACATGGTATATTACAATCGTTAAACCTAGTTTTTCACCTCCTAATTGGATTTTTGGTCCAGTATGGTCGTTTTTATATGCATGTATTGGGTATTCTTTTTATCTCATTACAAAAAATGCTCCTAAATCTATTCTAAGATGGAATATTGTTTTTAGCATAGAGCAGTTTTTATGCTTTACATTTTCTATTATTTTATTTCGTTTTCATGCTATTGATTTAGCATTTATAAATATACTACTCTTATGGATTTTAATTATATACAAAATATATTATTACGCCAAATTTGATAAAAAAGCCACTTTCCTTCAAATTCCATATATAATATGGATCAGTTTTGCAATGATTTTAAACGGCGCTTTATGGTATTTGAATAGATAGAATAAACTATGAATTCTGAACAAAAATTTCACTGAGAATAATACCTGCCGAAACCGAAACATTTAGCGAATCAAATGCCGTTTTATCCATAGGGATCGTAACTTTGTGTGTCAGTTTTTCAATAACATTATAACTAATACCTCTACCCTCGCTTCCCAATACCAAAATACTTGGCAATGTCCAATCAATTTCACGATAACTTTGGTTAGATTTTTCGGTTGCACCTACAATTTGAAAACCACAATCAATAAAATATTCCAATTGTTCAATAGGATTATCTATTCTACAAATAGGCAATTGGGATAAAGCGCCTGCACTGGTTTTGATAGCATCGGCAGTAACGGTTACCGAATTTTTGTTAGGAATCAAAATGGCATCAATATTAAAACAAAGGGCACTACGAGCTATGGCTCCAAAATTTCTTACATCGGTCAAATTATCTAAAAAGATAAAGGTACAATGCTTCCCTTCATCCAATTTTTGGAAATAAATATCTTCTATTTTCGCATATTCGTAATCCGATATAAATGCAATCACACCTTGATGGCTTATTTTACTATCTTTATAAAAAGGATATAAAACATAATTTATTTTCTCTATAGGAACTTTTCTTACAGGTATATTTTTTTCTGCAGAAATTGCAAAAATCTTTTGAATTTCTTCGCCATGTGCATTTTTAGCTACATATACTTGTTCTATATTCTGACCGCTATTGATGGACTCAATAATAGAATTACGACCAAATAAAATATCTTTTTTCTTCATAAAATGTTATTTATACTCTGCAATTTTTACTGGAGATATCTTAGTAATAAATAAGAGTGGGACAAATGTAGTAATAAAACAAACGATTAGGGTTAATAAATTGATACCTATAATTTTAATCCAATCAAAATATATGGGCGCATAATCTACATAATATATGTCTTCCTCAAGCCTTATAATGTGAAATTTATATTGTATATATGCTAAAACAAATGCAATTATATTTCCCCAAAACAATCCTTGTAATATGAATTTAATGATTTGAAATAAAAATAATTTAAAAATGGAGATATTATCCGCTCCTAAAACTTTTAATAAACCAACTAAATTTACACGTTCTAATAAAAATATACTCATACATGATATGATATTAATCATGGCTACGATTAGCATTATAAAAATGATTATTTTTTCGTTTTGAGTCATTAAATTCAACCAATCAAATAATTGAGGAAAAATAGCATATATTGTACTTACATTTACATTAGGTAATGCTTCATATAGCGATGCCGCCGTGGCTTCAATTTGAGATTTATCTTTTACAAATACCTCAATTGCACTATATTGATATGAATTCCAATTATTCAGTTTTTGTACATATTCAATTTGGGTAATTATATTTTGCTGATCAAACTCAGTAATTCCAGTAGAAAAAACATCTATAATCTTACATTTTTTTGTAAAACTATATTCACCTTTTAAAAAACTTAAAAAAGCGTAATCTTCTTTTTTGAGGTTCAGCGATACAGCAGTTTTCTTTGAAATAAATATTGGGATACAAGAAGTATCTGTATTCTGAATAATCTTATAATTGGGTTGTACATATCTACTATAAAAAAAATCACTTTGTTTTAAATCAACTCCTTTTAATATAAGGCCTTCTATATTATCCTTTTTTTTGAGAATTACTCCTTTATTAGCCGAAAAAGTCATTCGATCAACCTGTTTATTTTCTTCTAATATTTTTAATATTGTAGAATCAACTTCCAATGGAGCTTCCAAAAAATTATTTGTAAAACTAAATGGAAGAATATGTATATTTGCCCAAAAGTCAAAAATTTTAGATTCAATTTTTTGCTCAAATCCCCTAATTAAAAAGGATGAAATAAGCATAATTGAAATACTTAATGCAATTGCTACTTTGTTAAGCTTAACAATAGAATTTGAAAATTGCGATTTTATTTTTGTATGATTTATTAATCTTTTTGATAAACTTCTAGTCCAGTGCATAAGACAAAATTAAAACATTTAGCGTTAAATAGAAATAAGAAATTCATGAGACTACAAAAACATATGATATTATTATTGTTACTACTTGTTTTCAATACATCTTTTGGGCAAGAAATTATTCCGGGAGCTGCACGCCTTGACCAATATCTTCACATATTAACTTCATCAAAGCTTCGAATAGGTATTGTATGTAATCAAACGAGTGTCATAGGAAATATACATTTAGTAGATACATTAATAAGTCTTGGGGTCAATGTAAAAAAAATATTTTCACCAGAGCATGGATATAGAGGTAATGCCGATGCTGGTGAAAAAGTGAATGAAACAGGTATAGATGAAAAAACAGGCGCACAAATTATTTCATTGTATGGAAATAATTTAAAACCTAACAGAGGTGATTTAATTGATTTGGATTATGTGGTATTTGATATTCAAGATGTGGGTGTTAGATTTTATACCTATATTTCCACACTTCAATATGTGTTAGAAGCCTGTGGCGAATTTGGAGTAGCGGCATTGGTATTGGACAGGCCCAATCCCAATGGACATTATATAGATGGTCCTATTTTAAAGCCTCAATATACATCTTTTGTAGGATTGCAACAAATTCCAATTGTTTATGGCATGACTATGGGTGAGTATGCAAAAATGATTGTTTACGAAGGGTATTTGGCTAATGCCGTTAAACCAAATATGAAAATTATACCTTGTCTAAATTACACTCATAACTCCAAAGTATCTTTAAAAATACCACCTTCCCCCAATTTAAAATCAGATAATGCTATCGCCCATTACCCTACTCTTTGTCTTTTTGAAGGGACTAATGTGTCAGTTGGTCGTGGAACTGAAAAACCTTTTGAAGTATATGGTAGTCCTTATCTAAAAAGTGAAAAATACAGTTATCAGTTCACACCAAAACCATCTTATGGCGCAAAAAACCCACAATTTAAAGGTGAAATATGCAATGGAGAGGATCTTCAAAAAGTTGAAGCTGAAAATAAAATTAATCTTTCTCTCATTATTGATGCTCATAAAGCATGGAATAGTAAATTATTCACCTTTTTCAATCTAAAAAGTCTGTTTTTTGACAAATTAGCTGGTGGAAAAGAGCTAAGACTAGCTATAGCTGCTGGAAAAACGGAAGCAGAAATAAGAAAATCTTGGATTCCCGATTTAATTTCATTTAATATAATAAGAAAACGATATTTACTTTACGAGGATTTTCCAAACCCATATAAATAAATAACTTATTAAGACAGTAATACAAATTAAATTTTTGCTTATTTTTTTTGGCATTTCTTTGAATGCACAAACATTAGATTTACCCCTTAAAACTGAGATTGGAATTGCTGGAAATTTCTGCGAATTGCGTGGAAGTCATTTTCACACGGGTATTGATTTCAGGACTTATGGGGCTGAAAACTTACCCATTTTTACCGCAGCTGAAGGCTTTTTATCTAGAATCGTTATTTCATCATCAGGATATGGTAAGGCACTATATATATCACATCCAAAATTAGGCTTGACCACTTTATATGCTCATCTCAATTCGTTTTCGCCGAATATAGAAGCATTGATTTCAAAAATACTGAATGAAAGGAAAATAAATTCAATTGATACCGTTTTTTCTATACCTATTTTATGGATTAAAAGAGGTGAAGAAATTGGTTTGTCAGGCAATACTGGCAATTCTTTTGCACCACATTTACATTTTGAAGTGCGAAATACCGCTACCAATGTAGCTTATAATCCCGAATCTTTTTTCAAACAAATAGTAGACAAAATCTCTCCGTTACTTCCCAAATTATATCTTTTTAATATTGAAAAAAGTACACCCACTTTTATCAAAGAAATTGATATAACAGAAAATGATAATTTAATTTCAATTGATACGAAAAATATAGCTTTAGGAATTTCTGCAAAAGATTATTATACAGATAAAAACAATGTTATGGGCATTTATTCGGCCAAACTATATGAAGACTCCAATCCTCTTTTTCAAATACAATTTGACAGCATCTTGTTTTCAAATACGAATCAAGTAAAAACAGTAAGTGAGTATAGCTATACAAATATAAAAGATTGCTATAAACTTTATAATGAAAAATGTTCGAATAATATGTTTATGAATTCGAACAATGGCTATTTATTTTTCAAACCAAATGAAACTAAAAATTTAAAAATTGAAACTTCAGATTTCAAAGGAAATAAAAGCTATATTCAATTACAAATTCGTTATACGCCCAAAAACAATGATACACAAATAGAGATAGATACGAATTTAGTTAATTTAGCATGCGATTATGAAAATGTATTACAATCCCAATTTTATAGGATAGAAATATCTCAAAACTCCTTTCCATATGATCTTGAATGGAAACACCAATTAAAAATTAAAATAGATTCTACTCCTTATTTAAGTCTATTTGAAGAGAATGCACCATGTTTAAAACCCTATAATATTGCTTTCAATCGAGATTATTTTTGCAAAGAATGTGATTGGGAAAAATATATAGCGGTTATCAATGCAAAAACCAATAAAAAAACCATTCCTCTCTTTTGGACCGATAATACTTTCGTGATAAAAGGTATAAAATCATTTGGTACTATTGAATTTATAAAAGATACTTCTCCTCCACTCATTTCTTCTGTTATCAAAAAAAAATATAAAATTGAATGTAAAATTAAAGATTTAGAATCAGGTATTAAGTCATATCATGGCTATATAAATTCAAAATGGCATCGATTGTATTATGATGAAAAAAATGATATTATTTTTTTTGAGGGCTTAAAATTTGAAAATCAAAAGAAGAATAATATCTTATTAGAAATAGAAGATAAAGTAGGAAATAAAAAAATAGTAAAAACCGAACTTTTTTTCTAAAAATTAGATTATATAGATAGATTAGATGTATAAATTTTAAGTCAAATATGAATGAAAAAATAAGACAATTTTTCAATTATATACAATATGAGAAAAGATTGTCTAATCATACAGTTTTGGCATATAAAAATGATATTAATCAATTTAAATCGTATTTAAAATCTGAGTTTGAAATAGAGAATATATTAGATACCCATTTTCAAATGCTGCGTTCTTGGGTTGTATATCTCATTGATATGAAAGATTCTGTTTCAACTATTAATCGGAAAATATCTTGCCTCAAATCCTTTTTTAAATTTTGTTTAAAAAACAACTGGGTAGAAGTAAATCCTACAGCAAAATTAACGCGTCCAAAAATGCCTAAACGCATTCCAAAACAAGTAGAGTATACAAAATTGATGGATTTGAGAGTTTTTTTGCAAGAACAATCATTAGACGATCAATTTGAAACCTATAGAGATTACTGTATGTTTATGACTTTTTATAGCTGTGGACTTAGAAGAAGTGAGCTCATTGAATTAAAATGGTTAGATATTGATTTTACAAAAAAAGAATTAAAAATATTAGGCAAAGGCAACAAAGAACGATTCGTACCGTTACATACAGAAATGGTGAGTATATTGAAGCAATATAAGGAACTTCTATCAACAAAAACTTTCATAAAAAAGTCAGAACCTTTATTTGTTTTCCTTACAGATGAAGGGACAAAATTATATCCAAATTTTGTTTATAGAAAAATAAAAAAATATTTAAATTTAGTTACTACTCAAACAGGCTTGAGCCCACACTCTCTTAGACATAGTTTTGCTACGCATTTGCTCAACGAAGGTGCTGAGCTGAATGCCGTTAAGGAATTATTAGGACATAGTAGTTTAGCAGCCACTCAAGTATACACAAGCAGCAGTATAGAAAGACTCAAAAAAATTCATGAAAATTTTCACCCTAAAAAATAATGATATGAACACAAAAATTCAATCTGTAGGCTTTTCAGCAGACAAAAAATTATTAGATTTCATTGAAGTAAAATCTCAGAAACTTCTTACGTTTCATGATAAAATTATTGATAACGATATACATTTAAAATTAGATAGTCATACAAAAGTAAAAGACAAAGTGGTGAATTTTAGATGTAATATTCCTCATGCATCTTTATTTGCGGAAGCTACAGCAAAATCGTTTGAAGAAGCCGTAGATGAAGCCATTGATGAGATTCGCAGACAATTAAATAAGAAAAAAGATCAGCAAAATGCAAAAGGAGATTTGCCTATAGATGCCTTAGATTTTGGTGTGGCTGAATCTGACGACGACGATTTATAATATTGATTTTTAAAATTTTTATATGTCTTTTTTCCTTGCAATAGATCAAGGTACTACTTCTTGTAGAGCCATTGTGTACGACAAGAAATTTCAACCTATTGGCATTTCTCAAAAAGAAATAACGCAATTCTTTCCGCATTCGGACTGGGTAGAACACGATGCCGATGAAATTTGGACCAAACAACTAGCATGTTGTAAAGAAGCCATAAAAAAAGCAGGAATTGAGTCTAAAGATATTATCAGTATTGGAATTACCAATCAGCGAGAAACTG
>JBEIDU010000043.1:0-16112 GCA_040383345.1 Chitinophagales bacterium
CTCAATTAGAAGAGTTGAACATAGCATACAATCCTGATTTGGATATTGACCGCACCTTCCAACTATTGAGAGAAATGAAACAACTCAAATTTTTGGACATCAGCTACAATGAATTTTCTTTGGAGAAAGCTAAAGAACTTCAAAATATATTGAAAAATACAAAAATAGCAAAAGACGAAATCAAAGAAAGCAAAGAACGTGAGCCTAAAAAAAGGTAAGCGTTTTATTCTAGGCTCATTGCGAAGTCAGCCGAGGTAGAATCTCAACTATAAAACCCTCTCTGCATTCGGCAAGCTGCGTATTGAGCCTTTTTATTTGACAAAAATTAAATTATATATCAAAAATGAAAAAAATCAAAAATGCCTTAATCTCTGTATATTACAAAGATGGATTGGACGAAATTATCAAAACCTTGCACAAAAATGAAGTAACTATTTATTCAACAGGTGGCACGTATCAATTCATAGTAGACTTAGGCATTCCTTGTGAAAAAGTAGAAGACTTAACGACCTATCCCGAGATTCTTGGAGGAAGAGTCAAAACGCTACATCCAGCTGTTTTTGGAGGACTCTTGGCGGTGAGCAGCAATCCCACGCATCAATCTGAAATGGATACACATAAATTGCCTTTTTTTGAATTGATGATATGTAATTTATATCCCTTTGAAGAATATCTTAAAAATAACGCGCCGCACGATGAATTGATTGAAAAAATAGATATAGGTGGTGTTTCGCTTATAAGAGCCGCTGCCAAAAATTACAAAGAAGTAGCGTGTGTTTCGCGTCCCGAAGATTACGCTTTTTTATTGAATGTAATTCAACAAAATAATGGAACTACTTCAATTGAAGACAGAAAAACATTAGCAACACACGCCTTTAGAACCATTGCTAATTATGACTCTCAAATAGCCAATTATTTTGAAGGAAAAATACAAAAAGAACTTCGTTATGGCGAAAATCCGCATCAAAAGGGCATTTTTGAAGGTAATTTTGACCACTATTTCACGCAATTGAATGGCAAAGAAATCAGCTACAACAATATTTTGGATTTAGATGCCGCAATTAAGATTATTTCTGAATTTGAAGAAACCACTTTTGCTATCATCAAACACAACAATACTTGTGGCTTAGCCTCAAGAAACATAGTAACCGAGGCCTACAACGCGGCTTTTGAATGCGACCCCAAAAGTGCATTTGGTGGTGTATTGGCTTGTAATAAAAAAATAGATAAAGCGGCTGCAGAAGCTATGAATAGTTTGTTTTTTGAATTGATTGTAGCGCCTGCGTATGACGATGACGCTTTGGAGATTTTGAAAAGCAAAAAAAATCGTATGATTTTGATTCAAAAAGAAAAAATCAATTATTCTACAAAAGTTAAATCTGCGCTAGGAGGACATTTGATTCAAGACGAAGATAAATCTATCGAAAATAGTAAATCGTGGACAGTAGCTACCGATGCCCAACCTACTGCTTCGCAAATCAGCGATTTAGAATTTGGGATAAAAGCGATGAAACATCTAAAATCCAATGCCATTGCCTTGGTAAAAAATCAACAATTAATTGGGATGGGTTGTGGAATGGTATCGCGCGTAGACGCTTTGCACCACGCAATAGCCAAAGCTAAAGAATTTGAATTGAGCCTTGAGGGTGCGGTAATGTGTAGTGATGCCTTTTTCCCGTTTCCAGACTGTGTAGCTATCGCTAAAAATGAAGGCATTGTATCGGTAGCGCAGCCAGGCGGCAGTATCAAAGACCAAGACAGTATCGATTTTTGCAATCAAAATCAACTATCGATGATAATGACGGGCATACGTCATTTCAATCATTAAAAAGAACACCTAATGAACCCGCCTCTAGCTCCTCTCGCCGAACGTATGCGTCCCAAATCCCTTTCGGATTTTGTAGGACAAGAGAAGCTAGTAGGAAAGGGAGCCATTATCCGAAATTTCATAGAAAATAAACAATGTCCTTCTTTAATTTTTTGGGGCTCGCCGGGAGTGGGGAAAACAACGCTTTCTTTTTTGATAGCCAGTGAATTGGGGCTGCCTTTTTATAGCCTCAGCGCCGTTCAAAGTGGTGTAAAAGAAGTCCGCGATGTGATTTCAAAATTTGAAACAGAAGGAAAAATCCTACTTTTTATAGATGAAATTCATCGATTCAACAAAAGCCAACAAGATAGCCTTCTCAAAGCCGTGGAGGAAGGAAAAATCCTATTGATAGGCGCTACCACCGAAAATCCATCTTTTGAAGTCAATAGAGCCTTACTTTCTCGTAGTAAAATTTATACGTTGGAGGATTTGGGACTGGACGATTTGAAAAAAATAGCCTTACAAGCATTGGAAAATGATGCTTGGCTTATAGAAAAAGACGTTTCGATAGCGGAATGGAATCTTTTGGCACAATTTAGTGGTGGCGATGCTCGAAAACTACTCAATATCATAGAGCTGTGCGCTATGAATGCCAAAGAAACTCCTGTATCGATTACCGATGAAATGGTAAAAACCATATTGCAAGACCATCTTTCGGCTTATGACAAAAATCGCGAAATGCACTATGATATTATCTCCGCTTTTATCAAATCCATACGCGGTAGCGACCCGAATGCTGCGCTATACTATCTCGTGCGAATGATTGATGGAGGCGAAGACCCAAAATTTATTGCTCGAAGGCTATTGATTTTAGCTTCAGAAGATATTTCACTTGCCAATCCCAATGCACTTTTGATGGCAAACACTTGTTTTGATGCGGTGTCAAAAATTGGCTACCCCGAATGCAGTATTATTCTATCCCAAACGGTGGTATATTTAGCGACTTCGCCCAAGAGCAATAGCACGTATATGGCACTTCACGAAGCGATGGCTTGCAACAAAGCCCATCCAAACTTGGCGGTGCCATTGCATCTAAGGAATGCCCCAACAAAATTGATGAAAGACCTCAATTATGGCAAGGATTATAAATATGCTCATAATTACGAAGGCAATTTTGTAGATCAAGACTTTCTACCCAAAGAAATTCAAGAAAAGATTTTTTATGTGCCCGGTAAAAATCCACGTGAAAATGAAGTCCTAAAATGGCTCAAAGCAAGGTGGAAGAAGTATGTGAACTAATAGTTTTTTAGTATTATTAACTTTTGGGCTTTGATATTATCATTAGTTTTGTGGCATATTTATACCATTAAACTTTTATACTATGAAAAAAATTATCTTTAATTCAAAAGCCCTTACTATTTTTTAATGTTTTAGCTAGTGTTATTTTTATAATTTTAATAGTAAATAGGTTAGAATTTACTTACTATATTGATAAATCAAAATTTATTTGTAATTTATTTATAACGTTAATTTTATTATTTTTTACGTTTTTTAATATACTTAAACTTACTAGATAAAATCACACAAAATCATTTTTACGCTTGACTTCTTTACATTATAAAATAGAAATGGTTAATAGAAAATATTGGAAACAAATCATTTAATTTTATTTTTTCTTAGTATAATAGATTTTCAAAAGTATAAGTCAAATTGGGATGAATACCCAATAAAAAGAAAAGTTGAAAAAACGATCTATGAGTATTAAACATCCGCTTTTTGTAACCTTTTCTCAAATGCTTCTCCAAGAAGTATTATATTTGTAGCATGATCCCAAAACTTAATCTTAAAGAAGTATTCTACTCCATTTCACAACACAAACTCAGAAATGCATTGACGGGTTTTGGAATAGCATGGGGTATTTTTATTCTTATGCTTATGATGGGTTTTGGAGATAGCTTTCAAAAAGGAATATTCAAAATTTTTAATGGATATGCCGATAATACTATTTGGGTTTATGGTGGCGAAACATCGCTTAATTATAAAGGAGAAACTGCAGGCAAGCAAGTTCTTTTTGATGAAGAATTACTTGAAAAATTCAAAAATCATTTTTCCGAAATTGAACATATATCGGCAGACGCGAATGCACCTCAAGGCATGCAAGTTTCTTATGATCAAAATACAGCAATGGGAAGCCTCAAAGGGGTAAATATGTCCTTTTTTAAAATAAAAAAACTTGCGCTCAAATCGGGACGATTGTTCAACAAAAACGATGTCAATTCTCAAAAACCGGTTTGTATTATTTCGGAAAGTACCGCAGAAATTTTATTCAAAAGAAAGAAAAAATCAATAGGGGAATATATTAATGTAGGGGGCAATTATTTTCAAGTAGTTGGAATTTCTAAGCCTGGTAGCATGTTTGACCAATCCGATAGAAATTCAATTTTCATCCCATATAATTATTACAAAAGTTTATTCAATATAAACTCTATGGGCAACTTTATGATGTCTTTGAAAAAAGAAGTGGATGGGAAGTCATTTGACAAGCAGTTTAAAAAATATCTAGCCAATCTCTATGGTTATGATGTAGAAGACTCCAAAGCCGTATTCACATATAATTTATCTGAAGAAGTAGAAAATTTTCAAACCTTATTTTCTGGCGTTCAAATATTCATTTGGTTTGTTGGATTTTGTATTTTGCTCACAGGTATTATTAGTGTAGGAAATATCATGTATGTTAATATCAATGAACGAACTCGTGAAATAGGAATTAGAAAGGCTATTGGTGCCTCGCCACGCGATATTTTACAGATGATATTGATAGAATCTATAGCGCTTACTACACTTGCGGGTTTTGTGGGGGTATTTTTTGGTTATATTGTAGTCTATACGCTAAATTATATTGTGCAGTCTATGGCTAAAGAAGGTGATTTAATTCGTTCCGTTGGGGTTAATTTCCCAATTGTGATTGCTTCGCTTATTATACTTATTATTTCAGGTGTTATTGCAGGTATTTTACCCGCTATAAAAGCCTCTAAAATTCGTCCTGTAATTGCATTAAACCAAGAAAATTAAAAAATAAAATCTAATTTCTAATCACTAAATATAAATATGAAAAAAAAATATATTATTGGCATTATTGTTGTTATCCTCATTATAATTGGCGCTATAGCTACTTGTAATAAAAATAAAAAGGACGATATTAAAAAAGATTTTGATCAACTTAAAAAGAAAACGATTGAGAATAAACAATTGATTTCGGGAAAATTGGCAAGTAGCAAAGAGGTAAATATAAAATCTGAATTGGCGGGAATTATAGATGATTTATATGTTCAAATTGGCGATCCCGTAAAAAAGGGACAAGCTATTGCCAAAATCAAAATATTACCGGATCCTAAAAACACACAAGATGCAGACAGACAATTGAGTATTACAAAAGCGAATTTAGAGCGAATTAAAGCAAATTATCTTCGCAATAAAACATTGTATGAAAAGGATGTAATTTCGAAACAAGAATACGAACTATCTAAGCAAGAATTTCATGTAGCTGAAACAGAATACGAATCCGCTATCAAATACATACGAATCGTAAAACAAGGATTTTCAAATAGCACCGATTTCGTGTCCAACATTGTGTATTCAACAACAGATGGTATTGTACTAGATTTACCCGTTAAGATTGGTGGTTCGGTTGTAAATAGAAATACATTCAATGAAGGAACTACTATTGCAACTATTGCAGACATGAATGAAATACTCTTCAAGGGACAAGTCAATGAAAAAGATTTAATCAATCTATACATAGGATTAAATCTACGAGTAAAAATTAATGCGCTACAAAACAAAATGGTTCAAGCCAAGCTCACCAAAATTTCTCCAAAAGGAGTAGATGTGGGCGGTATTACAAAATTTGATGTAGAAGCAAAGCTCATTCTCACGTCCGAAGAATTATCAAAAATTAAATCAGGATTTACAGCTACAGCCGAACTTACAATTTCAAAAAAGGATAATATATGGGCGATTCAAGAAAAATATATCCAATATGCAGAAGATACGGCATTTGTACAAGTAAAAGATGGCGAATCGTTCAAACGAAAAAATATTAAAACAGGTCTATCAGACGGACAATTTATAGAAATTTTGGAAGGACTGAAAAAAGAAGATAAAATTGTAAGTAAAGAAGACACCGAAGACAAGTAATATGAATCCTTTAATAAAAATTGAAAACTTAGTAAAAAGCTATACCCTCGGCACAAAATCCGTGGAGGTATTAAAAGGCGTTTCCCTTGAAATTCAACGTGGCGATTTGGTTTCGATTGTTGGAAAATCAGGAAGTGGCAAATCTACCTTGCTTAATATTATCGGAATTTTGGACAATTACGATTCAGGCAATTATTGGTTCAATTCAAATTTAATCAAAAATATCAACGAAACCGAGGCGGCACATTACAGAAATAAATTTATAGGATTTGTGTTCCAAACCTTTCATCTAATAGGAACAAAAACAGCTCTTGAAAATGTTGAATTGCCTTTGTATTATAGAGGTGAATCTAAGTCAGTAATGCGACAAAGAGCCGAAGAAATGTTGGAAAAAGTAGGCCTAAGCGACAGAATGCATCATCTGCCCAATGAACTTTCGGGTGGACAAAAGCAACGTGTAGCTATAGCCAGAGCCTTAGTTACACAGGCGGATTTAATCCTTGCAGATGAACCTACTGGGGCTCTTGACAGTAAAACCAGTCAAGAAATTATAGAGTTGCTCCTAGAAATCAATAAAGAAGGAAAAACGGTACTAATCGTAACACACGAGCATGAAGTAGCCAATATTTGTAAACGAAAAATAGAAATAGCCGATGGACAAATTATTAGCAATCATTAATATGAAAAGATTTTTTATTTTTTTTATAGCGCTATTTGGCGTAGGAAGATCATTTGGACAAGATACATTTACACTCAAAAGAGCCGTTGATATTGCATTGGAACAGAACTTACAAGTTAAAAACCAAAACCTAAACGATCAATATAACAAACTTGCCATTAAATCGGCTTATAACAAGTTTTTACCTACTGCCAACGGCTATTTGACTGGGAGCTCTAGCTGGGGACGAGGCATTGACCCTTTTACCAATACATATATCAATCAAAACTTTAACACCTATAATGGAGGGATAAATGCAAACTGGAATTTATTTAATGGAATGTATGATGTGAATAATATCAAACTTCAAAAACAAGATATTGAGGGCAATAAAACAATTTTACAAAAAATCAAAAATGATATAACTATTGATGTAATATTGAAATATACAAATATTTTATATCTACAAGAAAATCAAAATGTCATCCAAGAACAAATTCAAATTAGCAAAAAAAATCTTGCGCTGATTATGAAAAAAATAGATGAAGGGGTTGTTGCCAAAAATGAACGCTTCAAAATTCAAGCTCAGCTGGATAATGAACTATGGAATTTGATATCCATATCCAATCAGCTCAGTCAAAATATCCTAGATTTAAAACAGCTACTAAATATTTCGCTTGAAAAAACGATTGTTTTAAAACCATTTGATATGACCGATATCAATATCCAAAAAACCCTTCGTATTCAAGATAAAGAAGCTTGGGAATTCAGCCCTTCATTGATGTCCAAAAAAATCAATGTGGAAAAATCCCGAATTGCTTTCAATATGTCTAAATCAAGCCTTTATCCCTCGCTCAATTTTGGGTTTAACATGGGGAGCACCTATTCTTCTTTTAATAGATTCCTCAATTTTGGAGACCAATTAGAGAACAATTTAAGCAAATCTATAAATCTCAATGCCAATATCCCAATTTTCAATCAATTCCAAACTCGAAACAAAATAAAAGAAGCCTCATTGAATATTCAACGTGCTGAAATTGAATATGAAATTGAAAAACAAAAAACGCACAAATCTATTCTACAAGCAATTCAAAATTTGCAGGCTTCCGAAAAAAAATTACAAGCTTCCAAATCAAGTTTTCAATCCAGTAAAATGAGTTTTGAAAATGATGAAATCAAATATAGCGTAGGTAAAATAGGCCCCAATGAACTCAATATAAGTAAAAGTACTTTCTTCAATGCCAGTGCAGCGCTAATCAAAGATAAGTATGAAATGATTTGGAATTATTATGTGTATAAAATATACATAAATGAAGCGGTAATTTTTTAAAATAAGTACGTCATCACATAATCTTCAAAACGAAAAAAACCAACTCTTTGCGCTACTTTTTTATCTGCAATACAAACTTCGGATTCTAGAGCATTGGATTCAATATTTTTAAGAATCAAATGCTCTTTAAAATGTAATAACTTGCTATCAAAATATTTATATAGTGTTTCCTTGGCACTCCATATTAAGGTTAATTTTTCAAGATCATCTCCTTGTTCAAAGTCCATAGGATGTAAAAATTTGTGTTTTACATTTAAGACTTTTTCTGTAATTCTTTCCAAGTCAATGGATACATTTTTGTTTTTTGATATAATAACTGCTACATAACTATGCGAATGTGTGATTGAAAAATGATAATTTGCATTTTCAAAAAATGGCTTTCCATTCTCATTTTTATACAATAAAAGCAATCTATTTTCATTAGATATTTTTTTTAATAGATAGCGTGATGCCAACCATTGCATTCTTTTGAAAGGATGCTTTATAGATTCATATTCCATGAAATCATATTCAGAAAATTCAATGTTGGATGAAAAAAAATCGGGTTCTTCTTCTATTTTCCAAATAGCAATTTGAGTTTCAAAAGACATATTTTTTTCAAAAACTAAACCCATAAACGCTATCCCTCAAAATTCAATGAAAAAATAAATCCTCTAGGGTACAATCCTCTCAAGATGGATTGATTAAGAGGTGATTGATCTGTTCCCAGTACATTATTTAGACTATGCTGGAATTTAATTTCTGGTGAAAATATAAAATATGGGAAAAAATACTGAATCCCAATTCCATATTCCATTGAAAAATTATCCTTTTTGAGTGTAATTCTATTGGGTTCTTCTCTTGGTCTATATTGTGGAATGATATTATAATCATACCGAATTCCAGCCAATACAAATACTCTCAAGTCTTTAACTGGAGCACTCTTGTATCTAACTATCAAAGGGAAAGATAAATATGTGGTATTCAAATAATTTTTAACTTGAGTCCCATTTTCCAATTCATAAATAATATTTTTCTCGCCAAACATCATCGTAGGGACTATTCTCAAATCAAAATGCGAATTTATCTGCCAATTCCCTATCAATCCAAGATTAAACCCAGGCCCAGATTTTGTATAGACCGAAATAATACTGTCATTATTAGATTGAATAGGCATTCTATCAATAGCAAAATTAGTGCCATTGGCGGCTAATGAAATACCCCAATAAAATGCTTTTTGACCCTTTTCGTAGAAGTTAAGCTGGCTTTTTGCCGTAAAGCAAAAATGCATGCCTATCAATAAAATAAAAACTTTTTTTGCGTTCAAATTATAATTTTACGATTTTTCTGCTAAATATAGCGTACATATCCCAAACGTCAAAGGAATACATTTAGTATTTATATAGCCTACCTCTCGCATCAATTGATTAAATGTTTCGCCCTGCGGGAAGGCTTCTACAGAACTAGGCAAGTACTTATACGCGGAGTCATCTTTTGAAAACAACTTTCCTATAAACGGCGTAACATATTTGAAATGAAAAATAAATAAATATTTTATCAATGGATTTTTGGGAAAAGAAGGTTCTAAAATAGCAATCCTGCCCCCTATTTTTAGTACTCGATGAAGCTCGGTAAGTCCCGCTTGTAAATTTTGGAAATTTCTAACGCCAAAACCTACTGTAATGGCATCAAAATAGTCATTTGCATAATTCAAATGCTCTGCATCTCCTTTTACAAAATCAATTTTATCAGTTACATTTTTTAATCTACTTTTCTCAATACCAACATCCAACATGTTTTGAGATAGATCAATACCAATAATCTTGTCAGGATTTAACGCCAAGGCTTCAAAAGCAAAATCGCCTGTTCCTGTAGCCATATCCATTATTATTTTGGGAGCTAGGCTTTGAAGTTCTTTAATAGCTCGTTTTCGCCACAAGATATCAATCCCCGCACTCAATAAATGATTCAAAAAATCATATTTTACAGCAATATTATCAAACATTTGCTCTATCTGAATCTTTTTCTCTTCAGAAGACTCTGAATAGGGTTTTAACTTTTCTACTTCGTTCATTCTTTGTTTTTAAAAACCGATTATATAATCTATTAAGAGAGAAAAAACTATCTTTGTGTTTTTCTATCAAATACAAAAATAGTAATGAAAATTCAAACCACTCGATTTATTGGTTCTTTTAATAAAATTAGCGAATTGCCACAAGCTAGAATTCCTGAGTTTTGTTTCATTGGTAGAAGTAATGTAGGAAAATCATCCTTAATAAACTATTTATGTAGCAAAAAAGATTTGGCAAAAGTAAGTTCCACACCAGGAAAAACGCAGTCCTTAAACTTTTTTTTAATCAATGAAGATTGGCATTTAGTAGACTTGCCAGGATATGGATATGCCAGACGAAGTAAATCGCTTCGAAACGATTGGGAAAAAACTATGTATCAATATTTTCTTGAAAGAGATACACTAGTAAATATTTTTATACTAATTGATAGTAGAATTCCCCCACAAAAATTAGATTTAGAACTTATTGATTGGTTTGGCGAACATCAAATTCCTTTTTCTATTATTTTCACAAAAGCAGATAAGCGCGATTTGAAAAATAGCATGAAAAATATAGGACTCTTCAAATCCAAAATGCAAGAAAATTGGGAAGAAATTCCAACCCATTTTATTACATCTAGTGAGGAGAAAAAAGGAAAAGAAGAGGTTTTGGTTCTTATTGAAACTTTAGTCTCCCAGTCCATCTAATAAACATGCTATCGCTTCCAAATACTATGCCATACAATCCCACAACAGATAGAATAACTGTAAAATAGTTGCATTGAATCGAAGTCCATTGAAAAATACAATATAGTATTAGCACCCAGCCAAGCGATAAAACCGTGGGTTTTATCAATAAAAAAAGCCATGCTTTATCTAATCTTTTGGCGTATGTTAGTTGCATTGCAAATAATATAAATACGAAAAGTGATCCATTAAGTATAAACCACGAAAAGCAAGCACCTTCTATTCCGTGATACTTTGTTAAGAAATATACTGCAGGTAAGAAGAATATAATGCTGATGGCGTATGTTTTTATTAAAAAAATAAACTTTTCCATAGCTAATAAATAATTATTGGCAGTGTACATAATTCCATTGAACATACTTCCTATCATGAGCCATCGAAATGCTTCACAAAGCGATTGAGACAAAATAGGATCACCCGTCCACAACATAAGGATATCAGTAGCAAATGCATACAAATAAATTGAAATGGGAATCAGTATAAAATTGAAAAATTTTGTATAGAAATTAAATCTTGAAAATTTTGAAAAAGGTTGATGCGCCAATACATCTTTTGCAATATCAGGAAAAAATGCATTTTTAAGGGTAGTGCTAATTAATTGAAAACTCGTGACAATTACAAAAATTAAACTATACAATCCATAATCGTTCAATGTGAGCAATTTGCTAATAATCAATTTGTCAATATCCGTCAATATAAATACCATAAAGCCTAATATCGAAAAACCAAAAGTCATTTTCTTAATTTCACTTAATGAACGCCAATTTATAAATGAATTTTCAGAGGAAGTAGGCATGTAAAGTCTATATTGTATCCATAGTACTATTGTATTTAAAGCATTGACAAACAGCATCCAAAGTAAAAAAACATAGATCGTCTTACCAAAAATCAAAAGGCATATATAAGCACCCACCGTTTTCAAAATAGAAAAAATAGTTGCGTACATATTGGCCTGCACTTGTTTTCCTAATCCAAATAGACCACTATTGTATAGGCTTATAGGCCACTGAACAAAAATGACGCCAGAAATAAGTATGAAAATTAATGAAATTGAGGCCGAAGAAAACTCACGACTTTTGAACCAAAAAGGCACTACTAGAAAACTAGCGCTAACAAGAAATATGAGTATAAAAACTCCAATTATAAAGTATAACCATTCTATGGACTGAATTAAAGAAAGGGAATTTTTCATAGAATTAGCTACTTTTTGTTGTGCCAATTCCTTTGATAAAATATTACCCAACCCCAAATCCAACAAGCCCAAACCACTTATTATCATAGTCATCACCCCTATCATCCCATAGGATTCATTTCCTAGAGACTTAAAAAAGATAGGTACAAATAATAATGATAGAACAAGAGAAACTAACTTGCTAAAAACACCCGATAAAATATTTTTATAGAGCATTAGCTACTCAATTATTTTTTATATTGCTTTGTTTCCTGAAAAGGAATATAATAATTTTCAATAAATTGTTTTTTGTAATCTTTATATTCAACTACACCTCCAATTAAATGAAAAAATCGAACTAAATAGTATGGAAGGTCTATTTGATATTTCAAAAATCCACTTCGGCTACTTGTAGGGAATAAATGATGATTATTATGCCATTCACCAGCTACATATCCAGGCCAAATTTGATTAATAGAATAATCTTTTCTGTTAAAATCGTCTGAACTCCATGCTTTTTCCCCTTTTCCTTTTCCATGACCATCGAAATTAAATGTACGAATTCCTACTGCCCAAACAAAAGTTCCTGCAAAACAAGCAATGACTAAGTTCTCTCCTCCAAATCCTGTAAATTCACCTAAAAAGAAAAACACTGCCGCCCAAAAACTCCAATTTAAAACCCAATTGATTAAGATATATGATGGTGGGACAACACTTGCATATTTTTTATATGCTTCATAGCTATTAATTGGACATCCTGTGTGCTTCATCAATTTTGTTGCTTGGTGATATTGTTCTTCAGTCAAATTTCTATTGATTAATTGGTGATTCGTATCGGCAAAAAAGCAATAAAAGAACCCTCCAAAGGCATTATATGGATCTCCTGGCATATCACTTTTTTCATGATGAATATGATGCGATAATACATATATTTCTTCTGGAACTACTTTCACCACTAGCTGCTGACCAATAAAGCGCCAAAAACTATTTTTAAACGTAAAAGCTGCATGGGTACAATATCTATGATACCAAAATGTACCATGACTTCCCATCAAAACCATTCCATAGACAAATCCAACCAAGACTAATTT
The DNA here is from genome assembly GCA_040383345.1 of Chitinophagales bacterium. Classification (GTDB taxonomy): domain Bacteria; phylum Bacteroidota; class Bacteroidia; order Chitinophagales; family JADJOU01; genus CHPMRC01. Next base: position 13,031 of record JBEIDU010000043.1, read on the forward strand.
GTAAAAATCCCATGAAAGCGAAAATTTTGATAATAACAAAAAGAATGCAGGCGACAAACAAAGTATCCAAAACCAGCCCAAAAATGGTAACCAATTTTTAAAATCTTTAAAAATGTTTATTCGCATCAAAAATTCATTAAAAATTTGCCCAAAAGTAGGTTTTATAAAATTCCCTTCCGCATCGGCCCAACCATATGATGGAGTTTCTAATATATAATCATTTAATTTCATGATTTTTTAATTTTTTGTAGTGCAAATATAACAATTTTTAAATGAAAAAATTTAAACAATACATTATTTCTTTGTTTTGAACAATAAATTATCGATTTTAAAGACATTTTTCATATTATTTAATAAATCTGATTCGTTTTTATCTCTTTTATTTTGAAGCAAAAATTGGAATCTAAACGCTTATAGTTAACAAACATTAACCTATATTATTTTTATTAAAGATATAACTTTTGATTGACCTAAAGCTTCGTACTTTTGTAATTAAAAATTATAAAAAATGAATGCATTTGAACTTTACAACCCTACAAAATTAATTTTTGGCCTTGATAGTTTCTCAAAAATTGCCCACGAAATTCCAAAAAATGCGAAAATCTTGATGATCTTCGGGGGAGGTAGCGTCAAGAAAAATGGAGTATATGATGCGATCATAAAAGAATTAGAAAATTTTGATCTGATAGAATTTGGCGGTATAGAGCCTAATCCATCATACGATACTTTATCAAAGGCTTTAGAAATAATAAAAAATGAAAATATTAATTTTTTACTTGCTGTTGGTGGGGGCAGTGTTATAGATGGCACAAAATTCCTTGCAGCAGCTGCTGGCTTCGATGGTGAGCCATGGGATATTCTAAAAAAAGGGATTCGCGTAACAACAGCCATGCCTTTTGGAACAGTGCTTACCTTGCCAGCTACGGGCTCGGAGATGAACTCGGGCGCTGTAATTACCAACAAAACTTCAGGAGAAAAACTAGGAATGGGAAGCCCCGCATTATTCCCAAAATTTTCTATTTGTAATCCAAATGTAATAAAAAGTATTCCAAAAAAACAACTTCAAAATGGGATTATTGATGCCTATACTCATGTATTGGAACAATACATAACTTATCCTATTGGAGCCGTACTTCAGGACAGAATAGCCGAATCTATTCTTCAATCATTAATTGAAATAGCACCAAAACTAATTTTTGAACCCTATGATGAAAAAATTGCAGAAAATTTCATGTGGTGTTGTACCATGGCACTCAATGGATTAATTCAAAAAGGGGTGCCAACAGACTGGAGTACACATATGATTGGCCATGAATTGACGGCAATGTATGACATAGACCATGCAAGAACGCTGGCAATAATCTTTCCACAACTTTACAAAGTGAAATTTGAAAACAAAAAAGAGAAATTGGCCCAATATGGTCAACGTATTTTTGGACTCTCTGGTTCGATAGATGATGTTGCTAATAAGTCTATAGAAAAAACTGTAGCTTTTATACATGCAATAGGCATGGAAACAAAGCTAAGCCAATATACCTCAGATTACGAAAAAGCACCTGCAACGATTCGTTCAATTTTTGAAGCACGCAATTGGGTTGCTTTGGGAGAGCGAAAAGATATTACACCCGAAGAAGTGGAAAAGATCGTAAGGATGAGTTTTTAATTTTTTGATAGGTTTCTTTTATTAATTTCTAATTTTTCTTCATATCTTTGTGGCATGTATTGGCGTTTGGCTTTATTGCTATTGTATGTTTGTTTCTCAAAAATATCTCATGGACAGCAATGTCCTACCTTTAATTTCTTAAAATTAAACGATACTACCATAACTCAAAAATTTTGCAGTATAGACAGTATGAAATTTTCAGCTGACGTCAAAAATACGTTAGGGATTGATAGTATTGAATTTTATTGGGATTCTACTGCCAATTTCAATCCATATCTAGGTCAAGGCCAGAAAGTTGCTACGACTAGTATTAAAGTGGTTATATCTGCTACTCCTTGTGAAATATGTCCACAAATTCAAGCTGTTTTCATAAATGCATGTAATGGATCTGGATTGGAATCAGATAATGAATTTATGATTTTTAATTCGGGATCTGGATTCAAAGCCAATGAAATTCAGCTCAAATATAATGCAAACAATACGGGTCAAGATGGACACATAAATCTAGGTGGAAGTTCATGTAGTATTCAAAATCCCTCACAAAGTCTTCTCGATTCTATAAGGAGTAATATAGGATGTAGTCTTATTAATGTAATTCCAGTAAATATTAATGATACAATTCCACCGAATGCTACAGTTATCTTTTTCCATAGTAGAACCGTAACCAAACGCTATGATCTATCTAATTTTTGTCAAAGTGGCAACATTCTTTATGTAATGCAATCGAGTTGTAAAAGAACTATTGGGGCATATGGAAATAGTAGCTCGGTAAATACAGACAGCTTAGTATTAACAATAAGTACTTGCCCTTCCTGCAAAGATGTTTTTAAATATTCAAGGGTAAGCATGAACAACACCGATGGCATCTATGCAATACGAGATATATCCGGTGTAGCCTCTGTGGCCAAAGGTACGGTTTTACTCAATTCTACAAATCCCTGTGAAGGTCCTTTGACCAACTATACACCAGCATTTTTAAACGTAACACCAATCAAATTTAATATTAAAGATTATAGCAGAACCAATACAAGTTTTAAAATTTGCGGATATGACACGCTGTATTTTAAAGCTATTTTTAAAAACCATCCCAATACCTTTTCTTGTAAAAATACCGCTTCTATTGCAACAAGTAATATTATAAAAGCATTGATATATTGTCCTGATGTTTCTATCATGGGAGATTCTATTTATTGTCAAAACAAAGGCACAACTCTATTTGCCAATAAAAAACACAAAAAACCCATATTTCCTTTTGAATCATATACTTGGGATGATAATTCTAGTGTGGCTTCACGATTCATAAATACTCCTGGCAAATATAATGTAAAATTAACTCAAGATATTTGCTCTGATTCTACATCTATTCAAATATCACAAGCCAATACTTCTATTCAAAAAAATAATCCAGTTTTAGATTCA
>JBEIDU010000044.1:0-14819 GCA_040383345.1 Chitinophagales bacterium
GATATAATCTATAACTGTTGATGAATTGGCAAAAGATAAAATTCTGTTGGCATCATATTTATTTCCATAGTATGAAAATTCAGATTGAGTTTGTTGTTGTCCAAAAATACTATTTTTATCAGCAAGGGTTAAGTTGTTAGGATAAATTATGGTTTTTGATTCATAGTACACGGGTAGTATCATTGAAATAATAATAGAACTAATTAAAGCTAGTAAAGTTATCGAAAGTATTTGTTTTTTGAATAAAATAAATACTTTTATGAGATCCACCAAGAGATAATCATAAAGAGGTTTGTTTTTGATTGACATGTTTTATTATTTGGTTATTGAACAACGAAATTAAATAAAAAAAATTGTAGTCTTATAATAATTCTATATTGGGATCCCAAAAAATAGATTTGAAGTTTATGATTTTATTATCTCTAACGTCTATGCCTTCATTTTTAAGTAAAATTTCCATTTCGTTTTCTGTACCAAAATGATATTTTCCAGAAAGAAGCCCTTGGCTATTTACTACTCTATGAGCAGGAATAGGGTTTTTAAGAAAATGGGAGTGATTCATAGCATATCCAACCATTCTTGCACTTTTTCTCGCACCTAGAAAATTTGCTATAGCGCCATAGCTTGTCACTTTTCCTTTTGGAATTTTTTCAACAACTTTATAAACATTTTCAAAAAAATCACTCATGTTAAAATATTTTTGTATATTTGCCCTCTTTTTAGATAGTATTATTTAACTCTAAAATTAATAACAAAATGCAAATAAAAAGATTTATAACTATATTAGTTGCATTATTTTTGGTGGTTTCAGTTCAATCTCAGGGTTTGCACGCTGTAGACGAGAAATGTGAAGATAATTTAGTAACAACCTTTTCAAAATATTTTTCAAAGTCTATAAAAAGAGACACTTCTTCAAGCGCTAGAAGAGAAAGTAAGGTGTCTAGCTATGCTAGTAAATTGTATCAATCTACCATAGATAATGTAATAAGTGTAGGTAAAACTTTTTTGGGAATACCTTATCGTTGGGGAGGGGTTAGAGAAAATGGATTTGATTGTAGTGGCTTTATCAAGTATATTTTTGATTGGTTTGACCTTAGACTTCCTCGTACAAGTAGAGAAATGGTGAACTATGGTCAGTATGTGAGCCGCGATGAACTTCAAAAAGGAGATTTAGTTTTCTTTTCGGGTAGAAATACTATGAATGGTGTAATTGGTCATATTGGTATTGTTGTAGAAGTGACAAATGGAGTTATAAAGATGATGCATTCTTCTTCTTCAAAAGGAGTTCATATAGAAGATTTGAATCAGAGCGATTATTTTAGTAAGCGTTATATTACCGCTCGAAGATTACCTTTGGATCAAATGAATACCAAGCAAAAATTTCAATAAGAAATTTGTTGTATGCAAAAAAATATTTTTTTTGGTAGTAAAAATACCAAAAAACTTGCGATATTAATAGATCCTGACAAATTTTCTTTTTCACTTGATTTTTTAAATATAATTAATCATCACCTCCCGGACTATTTATTTGTGGGAGGAAGCGGTGCTATTGATTTCAATCTATTTGAACAAACAGTTCAGTTCTTAAAAGAGCATACAGATATCCCTGTCATAATTTTTCCAGGTGATAATAAACAACGGAGTAGTAAAGCAGATGGTCTGTTATTACTATCTGTCTTTCAGTCAAATAAAAAAGAGTATATAATTGGACAATTAATTGATGTTGTAAAAGAGTTATTAATAGAAAAAGTGCCCTTGTATCCTACTTTGTATCTTTTAATTGATGGCTTTACAAAAACAAATACAATGCAGATTTTGGATTTTGATTCGACTGATATCTCTAATTCTTTTGATGAAATTGAACGTTATATTTTAAGCGCGAAGATATTAAAATACGAGTATGTCTATTTAGAAGCAGGAAGTGGAGCTGAAAAACCTGTTTCTAACGATATAATAAAACGATCTAAAGAAATTCTTAAAAATGAAATCTTACTAGTAGGTGGAGGCATTCGAAATGCTACGCAATTAAATGAAATATTCCATGCGGGTGCAGATATAGTAGTCATTGGAAATGCTATAGAGGAAAATCCAGATCTTTTGTCGGAATTTGTTCAAATCAGAAATTCTTTTTTAAAAAACTAAAGAACTATTTGTCTAGTCTTGTTGTTTTAAACAGAATTTTAATAAACATTGGACACTTCAATAATAGTTTTTAATAGCATTTTTGATATAGAAGAAGAAAAATGGAATGCTTTTATTCCTAGTTCGCGTTTTTTTCTATCCTATAATTATTTATCTACCTTGGAGAAATCAAATCAAGAGATGGAATTCAAGTACATTGTCTTATTGGATAAAAATAAAAAATATATGGGAGTATGCTATTTTCAAATAGTAGCATTTAAAGGAGAGATGTTATATAAATATGTTTCAAATGCTAAAAAATTGATTAAATTATTTATAGAAAAATCTTTAAGTTTGATTGATTCAAAAATAATTGCATTGGGCAATTTAATATTCACTTGTGAATCGGGAGTTTATTTTTCTAATGAAATTAATAATGCAGATAAGAAACAATATGTTCAAAAAATGATTCAAAAAGTAGAGGAACCCTATAATTGTAAAACAATTGGGCTTTTAATTTCTGAAGAATTAAACGCGGAAAACTATCCATTTTATAAGAAATCAGGGTTTGAAATTTTTGAAGTAGAAAACAAGATGATATTCAAAACCTTACCTTTCAAAAGTTTCGAGGAGTATCAAAATGCGTTAACTTCAAAATACAGGATCCGAAAAAATAAGATTTATAAGTTAAATGAACATACGGAAGTCATATCAATAGATAAATTTAACTTTGATATATTTGAAAATGATATTCAAAAACTTTTCTTAAATGTATTAGAACGATCAAAATTCAAGCTCATGAATTTGAATTCAAAGTATTTTAAAACGTTTTTAGAAGACGAATCTCAAGTTTTTAAAATGGAGGGATACTTGATTCAAAATCAATTAGTAGGTTTTATTTCTTATTTTGAATTTGAAAATGATATTGAAGTACATTATTTAGGATTGGATTATCACAAAAATGAAACCTATAAGTTGTATAATTTTATCTTATACAAAATGATAGAGAAAGGATATGAACATCAGAAAAAAATGGTGTGTTTAAGTAGAACAGCTCAAGAAATAAAAAGCACTTTGGGCGCTAAACCAGTAAAAGTATATAATTATCTGAAAGTTAATAATTCGATAGTTAACAAATTAGTGCCAATGTTTTTGGATAAATTAAAGCCAGAAAGTTGGCAAGAACGAAATCCTTTTAAAAATTAAAATTTTGAATATGACATTAGAAGCATTGCAAAAAGAAATAGATCAATGGATTCAAAACACGGGAAATGGATACTTTGATATTATGACTAATATGAGCGTTTTAATGGAAGAAGTTGGTGAACTAGCAAGGGTAGTTTCTAGAAAATATGGAGAACAAATAGCCAAGGAAGGAGAAAACTTAAATTTTGAAGATGAATTGGCAGATATTTTATGGGTAATTATATGTATCGCAAACTCTAAAGACGTGAATTTGACAAAAGCGTTGCATGAAAACATACTAAAAAAAACAAAGAGAGACGCCAATCGCTTTAAAAAACTAGAAAATAATGAAAAAAAAAATTGTGATTAAAAAAAACAATCTATCTTTGCACCGTAAATTCAAATAAACAAAAATTTTATTTTTATGAAAAAAACATTATTACTACTTACAATGTGCGCATTAACTGCAGCATCTTTTGCTCAGAATGCTACAAACCGTTGGTCAGTAGGAGCTGGTGTAGCTTTCACAGATTTCGTAAATCCTATCAATGGACAATACTTAATGTTGGAAAGATATAAAGGAGCTCTTAACATGAATATCCAAAGATATTTAGGTAAATCTTTTGACGGTAGATTTAATTTTACACAAGGAACAGCTTATTATCCTTATTATCAATTAGGTGGTTCTCCTCAAGCGCTTCCAGCTAGCTATAATCAGGCTACTAAAGCAAGAATGGAGTATAACCTAGCTGAATTTTGGGATGGAGGTTTGAATTTGGTTTACAAATTCAATAATGGATATATCTTTAAAGAAGATGCATCTTTTGCTCCATATATCTTCTCTGGATTGGGTGCAAATTTGATCAATCAAATTGGAAAAAATAGTAGAGGTACTACAGAAGGTGGTGCTGGATCTGATAATGTAAATCCTTATATCCCTTTTGGTATTGGTTTTGCTTATACAATTAATGAAAAATGGACTGCTTCTTTTGAAACTTCTTATAAAGCAGCTTTAGGAGATGCATACGATTATACTCAAACGAACTTAAGATTGGGTTATAATTTCGGTGGTGCTGCAGCTCCTGCATCTGCAGATGCTTCAACAGCTGCATCTTCTGAGCCAATGCCAAATGCAAATTGGTGTGCTCGTAATTGGTCAATCGGTGCAGGTGCATCTTTTGTAAGTTATGAAGGTCCAGTTACAGGACAAAACTTTTTGTTGGATCAATACACTACTTTGTTAGGAATTAATATTCAAAAAAGATTAAACAAGGCATTTGATGTAAGATTAAATGGTGCTTTTGGAAATGTATGGTATCCAAATACAAGCAGAACAAACTATCCAGGATATGACAAAAATTTAGTAAGTTATAGACCTGCTCAAATGATTGATTTCTCAATGGAAGGTGTTTTCAAATTTGCAGGTACAATGTTGAATGAAAATGCAATCTTTGCACCATATATTTATGCGGGACCAAGCATAAACATTATATCTTCAATAGGTACTTGGAATAATGCTGGTGCTGATGATATTAATATGAGTGTTTCAACAGGTTTAGGTTTCAATTTCCGTACATCTGACAGATTTTCTATTCAATTAGAGGCTGGAAGAAAATGGAAAGTTGATAATAGCTTTGACTACAATCAAGCAAGCTTGAGAGGTATGTATGCTTTAGGTTCTTGTGGAAGTGCATCTGCTTCATCTGCAGTTGCTAGTACAAAAGTTGCTGATTCAGATGGCGACGGTGTTGCTGATAATGTAGATGAGTGTCCTTATGTAGCGGGTAAACCAGAATTTTTTGGTTGTCCTGATTCAGATGGTGATGGTTTAGGTGATAGCAAAGACAAGTGTCCATTTGATAAAGGATCTGCTGCTAACCAAGGTTGTCCTGATGCAGCTACAACTCCAAATACTGTAGCTCCTTCAACTCCTGCTGAAACAACTACAACTAAACAAAACAAATTAGTTCAAAGCTTTGAAATATTCTTTGCTAATGGAACTACATTTGCTCCAAATCAAGTTGAAACGTTGCAAAAAGTTGCTACAATGTTGAAAAACAACCCTAACTACACAGTTGTTATCAATGGTAACGCTTATAAAGGTGGTAGCAAAGCATTGTCTCTTCAAAGAGCAGAAAAAGTTGCAAATACATTGCGTATGAAAGGCGTAAATGTATCTAATGCAAAAACTGCAGGATTTGGTGATACAAGAGCTAAGTACAACAATACTAAAGATAATAGAGCAGAAATCGAAGTTTATTCTTTTGAATAATCTGATCTAATCTTTTTAAATTATAAAGACCGCTTCATTTGAGGCGGTCTTTTTTTTTATAATACAATTCGCATCTTATTGTTTAAAACTATATTGATAATATATCTAATTTCAATTAAATTTGCAGACTAATTAAAAATTATAAGTGTGGAAGATTCAATTATAGTCTTAAAGGACGCAAGTATATATCAAAATGATTTTTTGGTTTTAAATTCAGTAAATTTAAATATTGAGCCTGGAGAATTTGTATATTTAATTGGTAAAACCGGTAGTGGTAAAAGTAGTCTTCTTAAAACATTGTATGGGGAACTACCCTTAAATCTAGGTGAAGGAACAGTCAATGGTTTTACATTGAATACCTCAAAACCTAGAAGGATATATGCTCTTAGAAGATCTATAGGTATTGTATTTCAAGATTTTCAACTTTTGATGGATAGAACTGTTGAGCAAAATTTAGTTTTTGTTCTCAATGCTACAGGCTGTACCAATAAAATGGAAATAAAGTCAAAGATAAAAGAAGTACTTCAGCTAGTAAATATGCAAGATAAAAGTTATAAAATGCCACATCAATTATCCGGTGGGGAACAACAACGAATAGTAATTGCTCGAGCGCTACTAAATAATCCACGGCTTATCCTAGCGGATGAACCTACAGGCAATTTAGATCCAGATACGACAGATGAAATCATGAAATTATTGATGTATATCAATAAGCATCATAATACGGCAATTTTAATGGCAACACATAATTATTTTTTAATTGAAAAATACCCAGCTCGACTTATCAAAGTAAGTAATGGTAAAATTATTGATGAAAAAATTTTTTAAATTAAATTCATTCATTTATATAAATCACAAATTTTAAAACGATTTTAATTTGAATTTAAAGAGTAAGTTTTCAACTTTTCTTGTTTTTTTTTCAAGACTATTTATAGTCTTATTTATTTTATTGTTTTTTTTAGTGGGGGTGATTCAATTACCATTTATTCAGAATAAACTAGTTCGTATAGCTACCGAAACGTTATCTAAACAATTAAATACAGAAGTTAAAATAGACCATGTAGATATTGATTTATTAACTTCAATTAGATTAAAAGGTATTTTGGTTAGAGATTTGAAAAAAGATACTGTATTGTATGTAAAAAGTTTTAACAATCATTATTCTATTTTTGGGAATAAACGATTTGAATTGAATGAAAAGAAAATTGAACTTGAAGGGATTAGGGTTTATCTAAATAATGAGCGAAAAGATAGTGTGCTAAATTTGGTAAAAGTATTTAATCAAAATAAAAAGAATCAAAATCCCAGTGAAAGTGTATCTAAGAGGATGGATACTAGCAAAAGTACTAGTACATTTTTAAGTAAATTAAAGTTACATGAAGTTATTTTAAAAGATTTTAAAATTCAATTTGATCGGAAATATAAATATGAACTACTTAATGGAAGTGCAAAATATATACATATAAATTTTAATGGAAATACTTTAGATAAAGAAGAAATACCCGTAAAATCTATTTTAATAGAAAAGCCTTTTTTTAGTTTTTATATTTTCAAAAATACTATTCCTCCAAAAGATAAAATAAAACCTCAATTCCTAACCATACCATTGAAATTTCATGTATCAAATTTAAAACTAGTCGAGGGACGATTTAAATTTAGAGATGAGAATGGAAGTTCTGTTGCTTATAAGCATCATATTGCTTTTTCGGATTTGGATGTTTCTAAAATTAATATAAATACAGATAGTCTTAAAACAAAAACGGGTTCAATACAGGCAAAAATTAATTTATTTAGCTTTAGAGAAAAATCTGGGATTATTGTTAATAATCTAAAGGCAAATGCTTATTTTTCATCATATAGAATGATAGCAAATCTATTGGATTTTAAAACGAAACATTCTCATTTTAAAGGAGATGTCCGTTTTGATTACAATCACATGATGGAGTATTTGCAATTTGCCAAAAAAGTAAAGATAACTGCTTCGTTAAATAAATCTAGTTTTGGAGTTGAAGATTTGGGGTATTTTGTTTCGAATATTCAAAAGTTTCAACAAAACAAAATTTCATTTAATTCTGATTTTAAAGGAACTTTGAATGATTTGAAGCTTACGAAATTTGAAGGATCTGCAAATCAAGGTATTAACCTAAAAGGTGATATTCATATTAGATCTCTTTTCCCAATTGAGAAGTTAGATATAAAGGCAAATATTGCATCTATATCGGCTCAAAAAAAAGATATGGAATATTTCCTAAAAGGATTGACGCTACCAGACAATATAAGTAGACTTGGCATAATGAATTATCAAGGGAATTATAGTGGTAATTTTTCTAAGTTTGCATTACATGGAAAATTTAAATCAAATATTGGAGCTTTGAATTTAAAAAATGTCAAATTTGATTTTGAAGCACCTATTTCAAAATATGAAGGAAATGTAGATGTTTCTGATTTTGAGCTTTCAAATTTTATGCAATCTGAAACGAGTATTTCAAATTTGTCTGCTTCTATTGATATTAAAGGACAGGGATTTAAATTTGAAAATTTAAATTCATTTATGAAAGGACATATCCATACTATTAAATTCAATAATTATTTGTATAATAATATAATCTTAGATGGAAATTTCATTAAAAAACAATTTCAGGGTAGTGTATCTTGTACAGATCCTAATTTTATGATGTCTTCAACGGGTTCATTTTCACTTTCAGAATCTAATCCAGAGCTACAAATGTTTATAGACTTAAAAAATGTCAATCTTAAAAAACTTAATTTTACCAATAAAGATTTAATGGTAACTTCAAAAGTAAATGCCTTTTTTGTAGGTAAAAATATTGATGATATCAATGGAAATATTCAATTAAATGATCTAAAAATATTAGATAATACATTTGACAAAAACAAAGTATATAAATTTTCGAATTTAAGACTAAATTCAACCATTGTAAATGAAAAATATAGAGTTATTGATATTGACTCAAAAGAAATTACAGCAAAAATGCAAGGAGATTTCAAACCTTCAGAATTGCCAGATTTGTTTAAAAATTATTTGATTAACTATTTTAATTTTAATGATAATCAGATACAGAAAACGAAATTGTCGGAGTCTTATTTTTCGCTTGATGTGAGTCTGAATGAAATAAAAAATTATTCTACGCTTTTTGTTAGTTTATTAAAAAATATAGAAAAAGGAACTTTCAAAGCAGATTATTATGGAAATAGAAATGAACTTATAGTTAATGGGGAGTTATTAAATACCACCTTTGCTAATGCATTTGTACCTAATTTAAGTATTACCAGTACTTCCACATTATCGAATTTTAATACTTATTTAAAACTGGACAGTATATTTGTAGATGGGAAAATTGCTGCTACGCCTTTTATAGCTACTTTAAAAGATATTAAAAAAGGATTGAAGTTAAATGCAGAATTGATGGATAAAAAAGCACCAAATTTTGTCGAATTTAATGCAACATTGGTGAAAAATGAAGGCAATTTTATTTTTAAAGTGCTTCCATTTACCTCATATTTCAATCGTAAAACATGGAATGTAGATGCTGAAAATATTTCAATATATAATCCTGTAGATAAAAAACTAATTATCAAAGATTTAATCTTTTCAAAGGATAATCAAAAGTTAAAAATCAATACAATTCAAAAGCCAGAAAGTAATAATTTAGTTTCAATTGATTTAGAGGCTATTTTGTTAAATGAAATTATCAGCGGATTTTTGCCAAATTTAAAAGGAAATTATGGTAAATTAGAGGGGAATTTATCAATAAACAATATACTTAACAACCCTTCTCCTATAGCTAATATAGATATAAAAGATCTAATTATTGAAAATACAAAATTAGGCGATATAAAAATAAAAAGTAAACCTATTGATGATAAGATTCTTACAGATCTTTATCTAAAAGGTGATAATGTAAATCTACATGTATTAGTAGAATATTTCCCAAAGTTTAATAAAGATTCATTTATTGCAAAAATAGATTTATTTAAATTGAATCCTAAGGTCTTGAATCCATTCTTAAAAGATTATGTATACAATATGGATGGAAATATAAGAGCAAATCTAATATGTCAAGGAACTATTGAAAATCCAAATATTGAGGGAGTATTAAATATTGATACCCTGTATACAAAAGTAAATACAATACATACGGGCTATACGTTTAAGAATCAAAAAATAAATTTAAGTAAAAATTTAATAGAATTTCATGATGTAGTTCTTCATGATGAGTATAATAATCCGGGCAAAACTTCAGGACGTATTACACATCAAAATTTACATAATTTTAAATTGGATATAGAGGCTTCTTCAAAGCGTTTTTTCTGTATGAATACAACCTATGTGAATAATAATAGTTTTTATGGAAGTGTGTTTGCAGATATAAGTGCTAATTTTACAGGAGCAATAAACGACAGAATTACTATTGCCGCTAAAGGACAAAATTTAGAAGGATCTAATTTAACCATTGCTTTTAATAATGCACAAAATACAGAAAAGTATAATTTTTATGAATTTATAGATAAGAAAGTTTCTAAAAAGATTACATCTGATGAAATTGTTCCAATGAAAAGAAAGTTAAGTGGAGTAAATCTTGATTTTAATTTCACGATAAATAAAACAGGTAGATTAACCATTTTATTCGATCCCGCTACACAAGATAAAGTTGAATGTACAGGCGATGGAAAAATAGCTTTTAAAATGACGCCTGAAACAGATATGGATATAAAAGGAACCTATACACTTGCAGGGGGGACTTATTTGTTTACATTTCAAAATTTTATTCAGCGAACATTTTATCTAAATCCGGGTGGAGAAATTCAGTTTCTTGGTGATCCTTGGCAATCTCAAATTGATGCTAGCGCTACTTTTAAAGCGAGAGCCTCGGCACAAGAATTGGTAGAAGCATATTATGGCAGAACTACCGATCAGACCATTATTGCGGCAGCAAAAAATATAGTAAAAGTAAATGTAACGCTCAATATGAAGAAGAAATTGGTTCAACCTTCTATAAGTTATGATATAGATATTGAACAAAATAACCCAACGCTTCTCAGTGCTTTCGAATCCATAAAAACTACTACTAAAAATAATGAGAATGAGATGAATCGCCAGATTTTTGGATTATTGGCCTTACAACGATTTTTTCCACCTAATGTAACTGGATTTGAAAAAGTAGGATTACAAGGAACCGATTTTTCTAATACCGCACTAGACCTAGTTACAGGGACAGTATCAGGATATATCTCAGATTGGTTGGGCAAAACTATTCAGGGATTCAATTTTGATTTTAAATATAGTAATTATACACAAAGTTATAGTTCAGATATAAATAGAAATAATATAAAAGTGGCTATGTCCCAAAAATTATTCAATGATCGCTTGATTTTTAATGCTGGAGGAAATTACGATTTTGGACAAAATACAGCTACAAATTCAAATAGTGCTTTTTTTGGAGGCGATTTTGATATAGAATACTTAATTTTACCATCTGGAAATTTGAGAAGCAAATTTTATACTACAATTGACAATGATCCCTTAAATTCAAAATATATAAATAAAAGAGGAGCCGCTATCATATTTAGAAGGGATTTTGATAATTTATTAAATTTCTTGAATTTTAGAAAAAATAAAGATAAATAATTACAATGAATGAAAAAATAGTCATTTTTGATTTTGGATCGCAATATACACAGCTTATTGCTAGGAGAGTTCGAGAGCTCAATGTATATTCAGAGATAGTTCCATATTTCAAGGAAATAGATTTAAACGATAAAAGTATCAAAGGAATCATTCTTTCAGGGAGTCCAGCTTCATGCCTGGATGACACACATCCTGAAATAGATCTCACAAAAATGATAGGCAAACTGCCAATTTTAGCTATTTGTTATAGTGCGCAGTATACTATGAATTTGCTTGGTGGCAGAGTGGAGAAGAGTAGCGTGAGAGAATATGGTAGAGCGCAGATAAAAATTGAAAAATCTTGTAATCTATTTGAAGGACTTGGCGATGCACTTACAATATGGATGAGCCACAGCGATAGTATCAAAGAAGTTGCTCCGGATTTTGAAGTAGTAGCAAAAACTGAAAACGGCATTGTAGCAGCATTTGCCTCAAAAGAAGGACATTATACTCAGCCTTTTTATGGATTACAATTTCACCCCGAAGTTACGCATTCAGACAAAGGTAAAGAATTATTTCATAATTTTATCATTAAAACTTGTGGCTGTCTAGGCGATTGGACTTCCAATGCTTTTGTAGAAGAGCAAGTGGAGCTGATTCGCAAAGAAGTAGGAAATGATAAGGTAATATTGGGGCTTAGCGGTGGAGTAGACTCATCGGTAGCGGCTTATATTTTGCATAAGGCTATTGGAAAACAATTGTATTGTATCTTTTTAGACAATGGATTGCTTAGGAAAAATGAATTTGAACAAGTTTTAGAGTCTTATAAAGCCAGTGGGCTTAATGTAATAGGCGTAGATGCTTCAGAGGCATTTTATTCTCAGCTAAATGGTCAAACGGATCCCGAAGCAAAGCGAAAAGCTATAGGACGTGTTTTTATAGAAGTATTTGAAGCGGAAGCAAAAAAAATAGAAGGTGTTAAGTATTTAGCGCAAGGAACTATCTATCCCGATGTGATAGAATCTATATCGGTAAATGGACCTAGTGCTACCATAAAATCGCATCATAATGTAGGCGGATTACCCGAAAAATTAGGGTTTAAAATTATTGAACCGCTTCGTTTTTTGTTTAAAGATGAAGTACGCAATGTTGGAAATACATTAGGCGTATCTCCCGAAATACTTAAACGACATCCTTTTCCTGGTCCTGGATTAGCTATCAGAATTTTGGGTGAAGTAAACAAAGAGCGTGTACAATTGCTACAAAATGCCGATGATATCTTCTCAAAACATTTGAGAGAATCGGGCTGGTATGATAAAGTATGGCAAAGTGGTACTATCTTATTACCTGTAAAAAGTGTAGGAGTTATGGGCGATGAAAGAACTTATGAGGAAGTTGTATCACTTCGTTGTGTTCATTCAGTTGATGGGATGACTGCGGATTGGGTGCATTTACCATATGATTTGCTTGCAAAAATTTCAAATGATATTATCAATAGTGTAAAAGGAATCAATAGAGTGGTTTATGATATTAGTTCCAAGCCACCTGCTACAATAGAGTGGGAATAATGGTTACATTAAGATAGTACAACTAAAAAATATACATATGAAAAATTGGGTACTTTATTTCTTATTGATGCTTACAATACCTGCTATTGCTCAGGAAGACGATGATGATGATAGTGGTGCAGGTGAAGTTATTGCCAATCCATATGCTTTTTTAGATGAATTGAAACAAGATCGAAAAAAGGTGTACAACATTGTATATATTTTACCTATCCGAGATATAAAAACAAACACTGTTCAACGCGACGCTTTGGCATATTGGGAAGGCGTAAATGTAGCCATGTCAAAAATTAAAAAATTAAATGCAAAGTTTAAAATCCATATATGGGATAATCAAAAAAGCGATTCTGTAACAAAAAATATTCTAAATCAATTGGAGAATATATATGTAGATGCCATTGTAGCACCTTTTCATACAAAACAAGCATTGATTGTAGCAGAATATTGCAAGAATAATAGAATTCCAATGTTTTTGCCTCAGAATCCATCAGATTTTATTGCTAAGAATAATCCGTTTGTATTTAAGATGCATACTTCCAAAAATAGATTATTCTATGACATCTATCATAGTATTACAGAAAATGCAGCCGAAAAAGAAAGTGAAATTTTCTACGTCTATGACAATGAAAATAAAGCGGAACGCAAAATGGCAAACTATCTTAAATATGCCTCTGAGAAAGATGGTACTAAACGAATTAGATTTGTACCCATAGTAGATTCTATCAATTTTTCAAAAGTAGTTATAAAAGGTAAAAAAAATATTTTTTTAATTACACAATATAAAGAAAATCAAATAAATGATTTTTTGGCTAGTTTGAAAAGTCTCAACGAATCAATTCAGGTATATGGGCATAGTTCATGGGCTAATTCTAATAAAATTAATAAGGAAAATTTAGCGGCATTAAATACAAGCTTACATACTGATTTCTTTTTGAGAAAAAATTCTAGCGATATGGATGATATCAAGAAAAAATATTTTGAATTGACTACCGATGATATTCCTTCGGAATCCTTTTTGGGATATGATATGGCCAATTATATCACTACAATATTGGATCTTTATGGAAAAAAATTTCCTATAAAAATAGATAAATACACCTTCAAAGGTACTACTACCATTATAGATATGCGTCCTTTGTATGATGCTTCGGGTAGACTATTATTTTTTGAAAATACACATAAAGATATCCTTAAAGCATTTCCTGAAGGATGGTTTAAAATAAATGATTAATGGAACATTTAGAAAGTATAATCCAATCCATAGTTTTTACTGCACCCGAGCCTATTTCTATTGAAGAAATAGTGGATGTCCTCAATAATATTGAATCAAGCGATCATACGACTGAAAAAATTCAAGAATATATGACACGGATCAAAAAACGATTTGAAGATAATTGTTTTGGATTTGAATTGATCGAAACAGCACTTGGGTTTAGCTTTGCATCCAAAAAAGAAAATTATCCGTTTATCGCAAAATATATTGAGTCCAATCAAACAAGAAAATTGTCAAAGTCGGCGTTGGAAACCATTGCTATCATTGCATTTAATCCAAATAGCACCAAATTAGATATTGAACAAATTCGTGGAGTATCTGCGGATTATGCAATAGATAAATTACTTGAAAAAGAATTAATACAAATTTCTGGAAAGCGTGAAACAGCAGGAAATCCTATTACTTATTCCATTACTTCAAAATTTCTAGATTATTTTGGAATAAAATCTATCGACGAATTACCTAGTTTTCTGTCTTTGGCTAAAGAAGTCAATGAAATAGGTATAGAAAATGATGCAGCCAATTCTTAATTATAGATACCGATGAGTACAGAAAAAAAGTTTAAAAAATTGTATATCTATATTATTGTTTTCTTCTTGATTACTAATATAGTAGCTATATTTTTTGTTTTTAAAAAATATAGAAATTTTAATAAAAATGAAAATAAAATAGCTAGTGCTAAGATGAAATTTGCAGAATTGCGAGAAAATCTTGAATCTGCAATAGATTCTTCAGAATTTGATTCTACTTTTTATAATAATTTATATACTATTA
>JBEIDU010000045.1:0-14692 GCA_040383345.1 Chitinophagales bacterium
ACCCTCCCATGCTCGCCATAAAAGTAGAAAACCTCTCCAAACAATACCGCCTCGGTCAGATAGGTACAGGCACACTCAGCCATGACCTCAACAGATTCTGGGCACAACTGAGAGGCAAGGAAGACCCATATGCACAGATAGGTGCAGCCAATGACCGCTCACAGAAAGCGGCGAGCGACTATGTATGGGCTCTCAAAGACATCAATTTTGAAATCGAACAGGGCGATGCGGTAGGCATTATAGGGCGCAATGGCGCAGGAAAAAGCACCTTGCTCAAAATCCTCAGCCGTACCACGCTCCCTACCACAGGCTCGGTAAAAGTAAAAGGACGTATAGCCAGCTTGCTGGAAGTAGGCACGGGCTTTCATCCCGAAATGACCGGACGCGAAAACATATACCAAAACGGTGCACTGCTAGGCATGACCCGCTCCGAAATCAAACGAAAATTTGATGAAATTGTAGATTTTAGTGGTTGCGAAGCCTATATCGATACGCCGGTAAAGCGCTACAGCTCGGGCATGTATGTGCGCCTCGCCTTTGCGGTGGCCGCACACCTCGAAAGCGAAATCCTCATTGTAGATGAAGTCTTGGCGGTAGGCGATGCCGAATTCCAAAAAAAATGCTTGGGCAAAATGAACGATGTATCCAAATCCGAAGGACGCACCGTACTTTTTGTGAGTCATAATATGGCCGCGGTGAAGAGCCTATGCAATAAGGGAATTTTGATGCAAAATGGTGAAATTCATTATATTGGAGATACTGAAAATGCTGTTCAAAAATACTTAACTGCTGGAAATAGCCTAGTAAATTATAGAACAAATCTTAATGTAATAAAAGAGGATATAGACATTGAAAGTATAGGTTTTAAAACATCTAAACACGATTTTGACACACCTATACCAAGAAATCATGATACTGAGATTTTGATTGAATACAATAAAAAAACAAATGAGACAATACATTTCACTCTAAAATTTAAAGGGGAAGATGGTGTATATTTTATGACAACTGGGAGCGATATTGAGACAGTAACTAATACACAAGGAAAAAATACCGCTGTAATGAAAATTCCTTCATTTTTTTTTAATGTAGGAAATTTTTACATGGATTTATTTGTAATTAAAAATAGAAAAGAGGCAGCATATATAGAAAATGATATTATCTCTTTTACCATAAATCCCGAAGAGAATACACTTGGAAATTGGATGGGAAGAGAACTGGGATATGTACGAGGAAATTTTGAATGGATAATTAAATGATTAATGTAACAAAAACTTTTTTTCCACCTTTGGAGGAATATCAAAAACAATTAGAGCGCATTTGGAAAAACGAATGGCTAACCAATCGTGGCGAGTTAGTATTAGAACTAGAAGATAAACTAAAGGAATATCTATCGGTATCCAATATTTTGATCATGAATAATGGTACAATTCCTATTCAAATTGCGCTGAAATTATTGGGAAAAGGTGGCGAAATTATTACAACCCCTTTTAGTTATGTAGCTACTACTTCTTCTATTGTTTGGGAAAATTGTACGCCTATTTTTGTAGATATTCACCCCGAATATCTCACGATAGATGAAACCAAAATAGAAGAAGCGATTACGGACAAAACTACGTGTATTTTGGCTACTCATGTTTTTGGAAATCCTTGTAACATAGAAGCTATAGAACAAATAGCCCAGAAACACAATTTAAAAGTAATCTATGATGCCGCTCACTGTTTTGGGGTTCAATATAAAGGTAAAAGCATATTTGAATATGGCGATGTAAGCACTTGTAGCTTTCATGCTACCAAGATTTTTCATACGGGCGAGGGCGGTGCTGTTTTTTGCAATGATGAAGTGCTCAGGCATCAAATTATCTACAGTCACAATTTTGGTCATAATGGGCCATTGGATTTTCATGGGATAGGTATCAATGGAAAAATATCCGAACTTCAAGCCGCTATGGGCTTATCCGTGCTACCACACATCCATGAGATTTTTGAAGGGCGAAAACGAGTCGTTGATTTTTATGATGAACATCTCGATTTTTCTAAAATTAAAAAAATAAGACTACGAGAAGGTACCGTATGGAACTATAGCTACTATCCTGTTCTTTTTGAAAATGAACAAATGTTGTTGGAGGCTCAAAGAAAACTGAATGATAACAATATATTTCCTCGTAGATATTTTTATCCGAGCTTGAATACCTTAGAATTTGTAGAAAGTAAGAAAATGATAATTTCAGAAAGTGTTGCAAGTAGGATTTTATGCTTACCTTTATACAAAGACCTAGAGATAAATGAATTAAACAAAATAGTTAAAATATGAATGTATTAAATTTTATAGAAAAATGGACAAATGTATTTGAAGATACAGATATTAGTACATTGACACCTGAAACAGCGTTTAGAGATATAGAAGAGTGGGATTCGCTAACCGCTCTATCTTTAATTGCTATGGTTGATGAAGAGTATTCTGTAAAATTAACAGGAGAAGATATCAAATCCTCTGTTACCTTAAATGATATTTTTGAAATAATAAAGAATAAAAAATAATGGCAACTTTTTCAATTAAAAATATTGCAATTAAGGGTATATCTGGTTGTGTTCCCAAAAAAAAGTCACTAAACAGGGATTTAACTTTAATGTCAATTGAAGAAATTGAAAAATTTATTGATGCAACAGGGGTAGAAGAAAGAAGAGTAGTAGATGAAAACTCTTGTACCTCAGATTTGTGTTTTTATGCTGCTGAAAAATTAATTTCCGACTTAAAATGGGATAAAGAAGAAATAGAAATATTGGTATTTGTATCTCAAACAGCTGATTATATACTGCCTGTAACTTCTGCAATACTTCAGGATCGTCTTGGATTATCTAAAGAATGTATTGCTTTTGACGTTCCTCTTGGTTGTTCGGGATATGTGTATGGAATTTCTATTATCTCTAGTATGATGAATGCAACTGGATTAAAAAAAGGATTATTATTAGCTGGTGATACAATTAGTAAAATTGTTTCCAATAATGATAAAAGTACACTACCTCTTTTTGGCGATGCAGGTTCAGCAACAGCATTTGAATATGACATAAATGCTGACAAAATGTATTTTGAATTAGGCACAGACGGAGGAGGAAAAGATACAATAATCGTAAAAGATGGTGGTTCTAGAAATAAAACTAATGAAAATTCTTTTGAGTATATAGAGTATGAAAAAGGTATTAAAAGAAACTCGTGTCAGCTTGTTTTAGAGGGCATGGATGTATTTAGTTTTGGGATATCACAAGCGCCCAAAAGTATAAACACTTTGTTAGAAAAATTTGAATTAGAAAAAGATACAATTGATTTTTTTGTTTTTCATCAAGCAAATTTAATGATGAATAAAATGATAGTTAAAAAACTAAAACTGCCAAACGAAAAAGTACCGTACTCTTTAAAAAATTTCGGTAATACTTCATCTGCTACCATACCCATTACTATTGTCTCTGAACTCAAAGAAAAAGTTTTGAACAAAGAAGCAAATATATTAATGTGTGGATTTGGTGTAGGATTATCATGGGGGTCTATGTTAATTAACAAATGTAAAATGGAAAGTCTAAATTTAATTGAGATTTAAAATGATAGAATTAAAAAATAAAAATATACTGGTAACCGGTGCTTCATCTGGAATTGGACGACAAATAGCTATTAATGCGTCGGAGCTTGGAGCAAATGTTACAATTATTGGAAGAAATTCACAAAATTTAAATGAAACAATGTCATTGTTAAAAGGCAATGAACATAAAATGTATCTAATAGATATTTCTGTTGAAGAGGAT
The DNA here is from genome assembly GCA_040383345.1 of Chitinophagales bacterium. GTDB lineage: Bacteria > Bacteroidota > Bacteroidia > Chitinophagales > JADJOU01 > CHPMRC01. The sequence goes on from JBEIDU010000045.1 coordinate 3,799, forward strand.
ATAAAAAAATTAATATCAATAAGTTCTTCTTATGATGGGGTTGTTTTTAATGCAGGAGTTGTAGAATATATGCCTGTAAAATTTTTAAATTTTTCAAAAATTGATTCAATTTTTAATGTTAATTTTAATGGAAATGTAATTTTAAGCCAACAGTTGATAAAAAACAAACTAATCAACAAAAAAGGTTCTTTGGTTTATATATCATCAATATCATCCAAACTAGGAGTACCTGGAACTGCTATATATTCAGCTTCAAAAGCAGCGTTAAGTTCTTTTTCAAAGATAGTTGCATCAGAATTAGCTCCACAGGGAATTAGGTCCAATACTGTTTGTCCAGGAATAGTTACTACCGCTATGACTATGAAAACAGATGCAATCTCAATAGAAGAAATTAAAAAAGCAGAAAATGAATACCCATTGGGATATGGTGAACCTTCAGATGTAGCGAGCTTAGTGATGTATTTATTGAGTGATGTAAGTAAGTGGATGACAGGAACAGAGATTGTTATTGATGGGGGATATACTTTAAAATAATTATATGAATTCTAATATACCTGCTTATTATTACTTTGAAAATGATGTATTCAAAAAAGAAAATGATAAAATCTTTTCTAAAATATGGCATTTTGTAGGATTTAAATCTGATTTTATCAATGATAATGATTTTATAACAATTCGTATTGCTAATGTACCTATAGTTATTCAAAATTTAAGAGGTAGAATAAAATGTTTTTTAAATGTTTGTTCGCATCGTTTTTCTATAATTCAAAATGAAAAATGTGGAAATAGGGCTTTATTTTGTCCATATCATGGATGGGCATATGATAAAGATGGAATACCTACGGGAATTCCAAAGAAACCATTGTTTAAAAATTTTACTAAAGAGGAGTTATGCGAAATGAAACTAAGAGAATTTCAAGTATCATTTTGTGGAAATTTAGTTTTTGTATCTTTATGTAATGAAACTATACCTTTAAGAACTTTTTTAGGGTCTTTTTACAACGAATTAGAATTGATATCATTTTCTCTTGGTAGAAATATAGATATTAATTCAATGAAAATAAATTCAAATTGGAAAATAATTATTGAAAATACTCTTGAAAGTTACCATGTAGGCTCTATACACCCCGAATCACTTGCCAAATTAGAGCCTTCTGGATTAGATTTTTCTTTTGATAATGATAATTCCAGCTGGGCTAGTAGTTTAAATATAGATACAGTAAAAGGTGGGTATGGAAAAATTAATAAATTTTTTACTCCACGAAGTTTTGATATAGAAGGGTATAAACATATTTTAATTTTTCCAAATTTATTAATTTCAAGTACGCATGGAATTTCGTTTAATTTTTCACTTATTGAACCGATATCGCCAGACAATACAAAATTCACGAGCTATGTTTTTATATCTAAAACAGAAACAACAGAATTGCCATATATAATCAAGCCCTTTGAAGAATCTCTCATAAAGTTTAATCGTCAAGTATTTGATGAGGATAAATTTATTTGTGAAAAAGTTCAAATAGGTGTAAAATCCACTTATCAAATTGGGAAATTATCCGACGAAGAAGAAAGAGTTCACCATTTTCAAAAAAAATATTTAGAATATCTTAATGATGAAAGCTAAAATAAATTCAATTTCTTATTATTTGCCCGAAATTCGTCTGACAAACGAAGAAATTAATATTAACTTCCCGGAATGGGATATTAATAAGATTAGTTCAAAAACGGGTATAAAAACTAGACATATATCGGCTAGCAATGAGTATGCATCTGATTTGGCAATAAAAGCTGCAAACAAATTGTTTGAAGAACATTCTATAAATAAAAATGAAATTGATTTTCTTTTATATTGTACACAAAGTCCAGATTACTTTTTGCCTACAACGGCTTGTATTCTTCAAGAAAAACTAAATTTGGGGACACATATAGGGGCTTTAGATTTCAATTTAGGATGTTCGGGGTTTGTATACGGGCTAAGCTTAGCCAAAGGACTCATTGCGGGCAATATGGCAAAAAATATATTATTAATAACTTCAGAAACATATTCAAAATATATTCATCCAAAAGATAAAAGCAATTTAACTATTTTTGGTGATGCCGCCGCCGCTACATTAATAAGTGCGGATAATGGAATATTTGAAATAGGTGATTTTATCTTTGGAACCGACGGCTTGGGTTCAGAAAATTTGATTGTAAAAAATGGCGCAATCCGCAATGCAGCCAAAAAAGGAGTTGATACAATGGATGAGTATGGAAATGTTAAAAATGATGATTATTTACATATGAATGGTTCCGAAATTTTCAATTTCACAATAGGTTCAATTCCTATTTTAACACAAAAATTATTAGAAAAAATAAATCTTAAATTAGACAATATTGATTTGTTTATATTTCATCAAGCAAATAAATACATGCTGAATCATTTACGAAAAAAAATTGGAATTTCGGAAGATAAATTTATCATAAATATAGAACATTGTGGAAATACCGTGTCTTCTACTATTCCAATTGCAATTTATGAAGGGCTAAAACAAGGACGATTTAATAATGCCAAAAATATTGTTCTTGAAGGGTTTGGGGTAGGTTATTCTTGGGCTGCTTGTAATTTAATTAAAAATTAATATGAAAAACTTAATAATAATTGGAGCAAGAGGATATGGCAGAGAAGTATATAATTTAGCCATTCAATGTCCTGGTTATAATACCGAATATGAAATTAAAGGATTCCTTGACGATGATTTTGAAGCATTAAATGGATTTGAAGGATATCCAAAAATCATTTCTTCTGTTGAAGAATATGAAATTAAAGAAAATGATGTATTCGTATGTGCGTTAGGTAGTATAAAATGGAAAAAACATTATGTAGAAATAATATTATTAAAAGGAGGGGTGTTTATTAATCTAATACATCCTTCTTCTATTATACTCACTAATGTAAAATATGGTGTTGGCATAATTGTTTTTATGTATTCAAATATTAGCAACGACTGTACTTTAGGAGATTTTGTAACCATTCAAGGATTTGTTGCAATAGGGCATGATTCAAAAATTGGAAGTTGGTGTCATTTAAATGCTTATAGTTTTATGGGAGGATATGCTGTTTTAGACGAACAAGTTTGTTTAAATACTCGTGCTACAATTTTGCCAAATTTAAAAATCGGCAAAAATGCAATTGTAGGAGCTGGTAGTGTTGTAATTAAAAATGTAAAAGATAATATAACCGTTTTTGGAAATCCCGCTAAAAAAATAGAATTTTAATGGAAAAACAATTAATGGTTTCGGTAGATATGATTACCTACAAGCATGAGAATTTTATAGCTCAAGCAATTGAAGGTGTTTTAATGCAAGAGACTAATTTTGAATTTGATTTAATAATAGCAGATGACTGTTCTCCAGACAATACCGAATCTATCGTTAGAGACCTAATTGCATCGCACCCTAGAGGTCATTTAATAAAATATTTTAGGCACAAAAACAATATTGGTATGCAGCCAAATGGATTGTTTGCAGCTCAACAATGCAAAGGCAAATATGTAGCCATCTGCGAAGGCGACGACTACTGGACAGACCCATTAAAGCTGCAAAAGCAAGTGGATTTTTTGGAGGCAAATGAAGATTATATGCTGGTAGCTCATAATGTAGATATTTTAAAAGATGGAGATATTATCAGTAACCCTACAAAAAGGCAAGAGTTTTATTTAGAGGATTTTTTTAGTAGTTCTCATTTGAATACAGTATCAGTAGTATATCGGAACGACTTAGACTATTCGTATGTGGTAAAAGCTAAAGTGGGAGACTGGGCAATTTTTTTACTTTGTGCTATGAAAGGAAGAGTTGGATTTATTCCTGAAACATACGGTGTATATCGAATACACGAAGCAGGGACATTTTCAGGGGTAAAGGATAAAGACAAAAAAATTATTGAAATACTTGAATCATTTAAAGAAATTTTCCCACAGTATAGAGACAAATTTCAAAAAAGTATAATTAGTAAGAGTTTATATTGCAATCTGTATAGTTTCACGATTAAAAATATCGTACTTGGTAGGATTCCATTAATAGCAGTTTATTTAAAACTTAAGCATTGCCTTAAATTTAGTTTAAAAAGCCTAAGATAGATTATTAGTTCTTCAAAACAATGGTTGACAAGCTTAAAAATCCCGATAGCATTCGTCCAGTAGCCTTTCTGACTAAGTTTTTGGCTAATAGTTTTTAAATCTGAAGGAAAGTATACTTATGTTTTATATTTATGTTTTCTTTTTTCTATGCATATTCATTGGTAAGAAAATTCACATTTATGATTCTTTAAATTTTTACGATACGTATTTTATTTTAGACCTCTAATTAGTTTGATACCTACTTTACTAGTTAGTTGTTTGTCTAATCATTTCTGTGAAAATTATTTTCTTAATCTAAAAACTAAGTTTCAGAGTATATAGATGTCAGCTCATAATACAATCGTTCTTATTATTCCCTATTTCGGAAAATTCCCTGAATGGGCACCTTTGTATTTTGAAACTATTCGAAGAAATCCAAGTATAGATTTCTTCTTTTATACCGACTGCGATTTTAAACCATATCGGTATATCTCGAATTGTAAATTCCATAAAATAGAATTTGAGGATTATTTACAAAATGCCCGAGTGATTGCTGGTATAGAATTTAATCCAGCCAATGCCTATAAATTATGTGACTTGCGTCCACTTTTTCCAATTATTCATTATGAAGATATTAAGGATTATGATTTCTATGGATGGACGGATATGGACATTCTCTTTGGAGATATTCGGAGTTTTTATACTGCTGAGCTGCTCCATCACTATGATGTTTTATCTACTCATTCGGTTAGAGTGTCAGGCCATTTTGCTCTTTTCCGCAATAACGAAAAGTATAGAAATACCTATAAAAAAATTTATCGTTGGAGAGAATATTTAGCATTGCCAGACTTTGTAGGAATAGATGAGCATGGAATTACCAATGCGCTGACTATGACTTTTTTTGATAAATTGAACGAAAAAATGAACTGGTCGATAGATAACTTTTTTACACGCTGGCAAAAAAAAAGGAAAACCAAACGACTCTATATAGTAGAACAATATACGACTCCTTTTATAGTAGAACCTTGGCTAGATGGAAGTGTAGATAGTCAGCAACCAAGTGAATGGTACTACAATGATGGTATGATAACCAATTCGAGGGATGGAAGTAGAAACTTCATCTATCTTCATTTCATGAATTTTAAATCAAGCACTTATCGTCATGATGGCATCAAGGCTCCATGGGAGGGCAAGTCAAGCATCTGCTCTGCAACTGTTGAAGACATGCTAGAAGGAATCACAATAAATGACCAAGGAATACATAAATCGAGTAAGTGAGAAAGGAAAATAAGAAAATGAAAATTCTGTTTTTAATTCCAGACCTAGGCAAAGGTGGCGCGGAGAGGTTTCTTGTAGATCATTGTTTAGGATTAACTAGTTATCCTGAAATAGAATTTAAAATTGGAGTACTTTTTGACAATAACCAGTACGTTGAAGAGAGCAAGGTATTTGATATCGTTCATTTAGGATATGATACCTTTTCTCTCTTTCGTAAGAGCGAAAATGAATTTTTTAAAAATTTATTAAATGAATTTAAACCAGACATAATTCATAGCAATTTATATTTGGCAGAGTTTCTTACCTCATATTATCTAGATAAGAATATAACATATGTTTGCCATTGTCATGATAATATGTCTCAACTCGATAATATTAAATTAACAACATTGTATTATCGAAATAAATTATTGAACTTTTTTGAAAAAATTTATCTAAATATTTATAAGTATAGTAAAGTCAATACCTACTTCATTGCTAATTCTCAACATACATATAATTACTATAAAAAAGTTTTGCCTTCTAAACAAGCTAGATCGTTAGTAAAGATGGATTATGGATTTCAGTATGAACGATTTTTCTATCCTAATCATAGAAGTGTTAACCACGATAAAACCTTAAATATATTGAATGTTGGTAGTTTTCAGCATAAGAAAAATCAGAGTTTTATCATAGATATAGCAAAAGAGCTTTTAAACTACACGGAAAATTTTGAAATTCATCTCATAGGTCAAGGGGAATATTATAATGCCGTTCAAGCGAGAATTCAGCAAGAAAATTTGGACAACTATGTTTGTTTGCAAGGAATTCAGAATAATGTACAAGATTGGTACAGGACTTCGGATATTTATTTGCACACAGCTTATTACGAACCTTTCGGGCTGGTATTTTTGGAAGCTATGGCAGCAGGTTTACCCATAATATGTTTAAACGGAAAAGGCAATCAAGATATTATTCAGCATGGACAAAACGGCTATATCTTTGATGAACAAAATCCTAGATTATTTGCAGAAGCAATAATTGAATTACTTCAAGATGATAATAAGTATGAGAGAATGTCAGACTATGGAAAATCATATGCCAAAAACTTTGATTTAGCTATACAGACAAGTAAATTTGTAAAATTTTATCACTCTATTCTTGAAAAAAAATAATACCATAGTTCTCCTTACTGATTCCTATCCATTTGGTTTGGGAGAGTCGTTTATAGATATAGAAGTAGATATTTTATCTAGGTCTTTTGAGACTATTTATGTGTATTCACTTGCTGATGAGAGAAGCATACAAAGACCTTTTCCATCTAATGTTGAATTGCTGACTCCTAACAGATTATCTATGGGTCAGAAGTTGAAGTATGCTTTGAAAGGTATTTTTATTAGGGAGTTATGGATAGACTTTTTTTCTATTAAGACCCGATTTAAGCATAGACCATCTTGGCTCCATTTCAAAATACTTTTATTGGATTATTTGAAAGCAGCTCATATTAAGGATGATTTATCCAATTTCTGTGATAAATATAATATAGATGCGAATATAACAATTTTTTATTCCTACTGGCACGATGCTAAGGCGTTGGCTCTATGCCTGCTAAAGATAACGCATCCTATCAGAGCTATAGCTAGAGGTCATGGGTGGGATATCGATTATCCAAGGCACAAACCAGCCTATCTGCCTTGGAAAAATTTCATCCTAACTCATTTGGATAAAACTTTGAGTATATCAGAATACGGCTTGATAAGACTCCGTGAAGTGACAGATAAAACTTATCACAGTAAATTAGTCAAGTTTTATTTAGGAAAATCTAATCCTCATTCACCTATTTTAAACAAAGCTAATAATGAATTATTAATATGCAGCTGCAGTAGCTTAATCCCCTTAAAAAGGGTAGAAGTGATGATAAAAGTGATGGCTAGATTGAAGCTCGGTTTAGCCCATTGGATTCACTTCGGAGATGGTCCACAAAGAGTAGAGCTAGAAAATCTAGTAGATAAGTATGAAGTGAGTTTTGAATTCCGAGGCAATGTGAGCAATGATGAGATTCTTAAATTTTATGCAGAGAACTATGTAGATTTATTTATTAATCTCAGCAGCTCAGAAGGCATTCCTGTCAGTATTATGGAAGCACAGTCTGCGGGTATTCCTGCATTAGTTCTAGATGTTGGCGGTTGCTCGGAAATAGTCAATAATGAAAACGGTTTTCTCCTGCCTAAGGAAGCTACAAGTTCTGAAATAGCCAAAACTATTTCTAACTATCTATGCTTTACTAATGCTGAAAAAGCGAAGAAGAGAAAACTATCCTATGATAATTGGCGAGAGAAGTTTAATGCTGAAAAAAATTATACAGAGTTTACAGAAATGTTGATTCAATTATGAAAAAAATCCTCATCCTTTCCTATTACTATCCTCCTGCTAATTTCGTAGGAGCCGAGCGGATTGATTCGTTTGCCAGGCATCTTAATAAGTTCGGGGTTTATCCTATTATAGTGACTAGAAACTGGAATCCAAATCAGACCAATACATATGAAAAAATTCATGACAATAGTTTTAAACACAACGTTTATGATACGCATGAAGAGTATTATATGCCCTATGAACAATCATGGCGAGATAAACTTTTTAGCAAGAATTATTTTTTCTGCAAGTTGCTTAGGCGTATTCTTACATTTTTAGAGTTGGTTGTGTCTGGCGTCTGGATATCTGCCCTTCCTTATGCAAACATATATACTCAAGCAAGAAAACTACTCAATGAGCAGAAAGACATCGGAGTATTAATCATATCAGGCAGTCCATTCGAGTCTTTCCATTTTGGTTATGAACTTAAAAAGAAATTTCCGCATATCCATTGGATTCCAAGTTATAGAGATGAATGGACGACTTTCCAGGGTTTAAAGCCTGTTAACTTTATATCCAAATTGAAACACTATATGGATCAGAAGAATGAAAAGAAATGGGTATCGAATAGCACTCAAATTATTTCCGTATCTGATAATTGGGTAAAAAACATTGGTAAGTTTGTCGGAAAAGATGGATTTCGAGTCATGAATGGGTATGAATCAGATCTATTCCAAGAAGAAGGTGAATGTATGTTTAAGGATAATGAATTTGTTTTGACATATAACGGTACTATTTATCAAGAGCAAGATTTTTATATACTCTACACAGCTATTTGTAAAATAATTGATAATTTTAAAGATAAGATCAATATTTGGGTGAAATTTATTGGTACTGATGGAGAAAGTATTTATGCGATAAAAGTTATTGAGCACTTCGGTCATCATAGGACTCATGTTGAATTTGTTCCACGGATTCCAAAAAAGGATCTAGTTCAATATTTGAAGTCATCTGATGTGCTAATTATGACTAATTACAAAGGCGTAAAGGGTTGGTATCCAGTAAAAATGTTTGACTACTATTTAGCGGAACGGCCTGTAATTCTCTGTCCTAGTGATCATTCCAGTATAGAAGAATTTATTAAAGAGACGAATTGTGGATTTGTCTTTAATAGTGTGGATGATTGTTATGCTAAAATACGTGAGTTAGTAGATCTCAAATTATCGAATACAATATTTAAACCTAAGATAGATAGAACTAAAGGAAGTTTTTACTCACGAGAGCATCAAGCATCCATTTTAGCAGAAAAAATTAAATCCTTGCCTGCACTTTCTTAATCCATGACCACCCTCATCTTAGACTATAAAATGGGCAATCTGCATACACTCGGTATGCGACTCAAGGATATAGGGGCAAACTATTCATTGTCTGATAAGCCAGAGGATATAGCTAAGGCGGATAAAATTATTCTTCCCGGGGTAGGGCATTTCGGCAAGGCTATGGAGCATCTGAAAAAACTCAATTTATTAGATAATCTAAATGAAGCGGTTTTGATTCATAATAAACCGATATTGGGAATCTGCCTGGGCATGCAGCTGATGGCTAAGTATAGTGAAGAAGGCGATACAGAGGGATTGGGCTGGTTCGATGCCGAGGTAAAGCGCATGTCACCTCTCAATAAAACGAACCATAAGATCCCGCACATTGGCTGGAATAGTATCAAGGCAGCCAAGGAAAATCCTCTACTCGCAGGGTTAGATGAATCCTCGCGTTATTATTTCGTACACGCCTATCATCTAGTAGCAGCGAATCGTGAAGATATTTTAGCGACGACGCTGTACGAATCTCCCTTTACCTCTGCTATTCATCGCGAACAGATGTATGGCGTTCAGTTTCACCCAGAAAAAAGTCATGATCAAGGGCTCCAAATGATAGAAAATTTTATTAAGTTATGACCTATCGGCCGCGTATAATCCCTGTACTATTGCTGCATGATGGAGGTTTGGTGAAATCGGTTCAATTCAAAGACTACACCTATATCGGTGACCCTATGAATGCGGTGAAGATATTTAATGAAATGAATGCCGATGAACTTATTTTCCTAGATATCACTGCCAGTAAGCAAGGTAGGACTATGTCTAAAGAACTAGTGCGGGTGATAGGCGAAGAAGCTAAAATGCCTTTCTGTGTCGGTGGTGGGATTCGCAGTTTAGACGATATTCAGCATTTAGTGCAGGCGGGTGCAGAGAAGGTGGTACTCGGTCACAGTGCCGCGAGCAATCCATCTTTTGTCCGAGAGGCCAGTCGTGCCTTTGGTTCATCTACCGTCAGTGTATGTATCGATATCAAAAAGGATTTCTGGGGCAGAGAAAAAATATGGTCAGAAAATGGCAAGCAATCACATAACTATGCACCTAAAGAGTTTGCACTCCGCATGGAGGAAGCTGGGGCAGGCGAACTGGTGATTCAATCTATTCAGCGCGATGGCACTCTACAGGGCTATGATATAAACTCTATTCAAGATATAGCTCAGGCGGTGGCGACTCCGGTTGTAGCATTGGGTGGTGCCGGCAGTCTAGCCCATCTTCATGAACTTTATCAAAAAGTAAATGTGAACGGATTGGCGGCAGGGAGTATATTTGTATTCCATGGTATACATAAAGGCGTATTAATTCAGTATCCTACTATCAATCAAAAAGAAGTTATATATGCAGATAGTGAATAGGCCCTACCAAATATGCGTTCGATGTGTCATGGATACTTCGGATGAGGATATTCGTTTTAATGAGCAAGGGGTCTGTCATCATTGTCGTGATTTCGAAGAGGTACTCCGTCAGCCTAGGTATGATAAGGCCAAAGCGCCCGCTGCACTCGAAGCACTCATTAAACGTGTCAAGGAGGCATCGGCAGGTAAATCCTATGACTGCATCGTAGGTATCAGTGGTGGAGTGGATAGCTGCTATACGGCTTATCTCTGTCATTCTTGGGGTCTTAGACCACTGCTATTGCACATGGACAATGGCTGGAATTCGGATATCTCAGTCTCTAATATCAAAAATCTTATCGATAAATTGGGTCTAGACTATATGAGTTACGTACTAGACTGGAATGAATTTCGTGAGATACAATTAGGCTTTATTCGGTCATCGATCGTCGACATCGAATTGCCAACGGATATAGCTATTCCA
>JBEIDU010000046.1:0-14419 GCA_040383345.1 Chitinophagales bacterium
ACCTCGCTAGGCAAAAAAAGCAACCCTCTCCATGTTCATCTCATCTTTTTCAAAAACCTTTTTACAAATTAAGAATTCGTTTTTATTTTAAATAATATCTAAAATGAATACACTTAATTATAATGTAGAAGCCTTAAATCGGCTCTAATTTATATTATGTTAGCTTTATTCCTAAAGCAAAGATATATCAATACATAGCATAAACAAAATCTTTAACTTATATTAACGTTTTATTATCATATCTTATTGATATTCAATATTTTATATTATAAAAGTCTTCCGTTATTTGTGAAAATCAGCAAACTATTTAGAGGAGGCTTCTACAAAAAACCATTTTTTTTAATAATAGAGTCTTTGTCCTCAGTTCTTAGTGCCTTAATCTCTTTTGATTTAATTGAATATTATTGGTAGTCTACTAGATGACTTTATCTCAACAGTGTTATATTCCCGCTTTTATTGATGGTTTCTTTGTCGTATGTTACTGCTTGAACTTTCCATACATATACGCCTTCGTTTACAGGTTCTCCGTTCATAGTCCCATCCCATCCTTTATTGATATCGGTTGTTGAAAAAACAAGGTTCCCCCATCGATCATATACGTCAAAAGTGTTGAGTTTTCGGATATTCAAATGTTTTACTATTTTGAAAATATCATTTATCCCATCACCATTTGGAGAAAAAGCTGTAGGGATGAGCATTACGGTTTTGCCATATACATTGATTCTTACGCTATCTTTTCCTATACAGCCGTTGTCATCGGTTACACTTACATAATACATCGTTGTATCATAAGGAGTTACGGTCAATTCGTTGAAGAATGGATTGCTTGTTCCTATTTTTGGTGTCCAGTCAAATTTATTTGCTTTGCTCGATGCTATCAGTATTACCTCAGCACTTCGATATATTGTAGTGTCATTTGAGGCTGTTACGATAGGGATAGTGTCAACTTTTACAAAAACCTTTGCCGAATCTGAAAAACAATCATTTGACACCCGAACAGAATATATGACACTCGTATCTGGATATACTTGAGGCTTGGCTATAGCAGTATCATTAATATTGTAGCTTGGCTTCCAAAGATAGTATTTCCCTCCACTTGCTTCTATGTCAAGATATTTTCCTTTACACATTTGATAGGGTGTTTTTGCTAGGACTTTTACGGGTTCTTGAACTACTACAAGTATGGTGTCTCGAGTTATACAATTGGCAGCATTGGTAGCACTAATTATATAACGGGTGTTTTGAGGCGGGAAAACAAATATTTTTGCTGAGTCGGTATTAGTTATAAAACTATTAGGAGACCATTTAAAAATTACATTGGAACTCGATAATGCCCATAGAAGAAGACTATCTCCTTGACAAATAAAATCTTTTTGTCCTGCTACGGAAAGTGCAGGAGGATAGTTCACTATGATTTTAGTAGAATCTTCACCTTTACAGCCATATTTATCTACTAAAAATACTTTATAATCTGAAGAAACAGAAGGTTTTACAGTCGGATTTCGAATTGTCTTGCTACTGATAGTAGTATCTATGGTACTCCAAAGATAACTAGTCATTCCATTTGTAGCATTGAATTGATAGATATCATTGAGACATATAGTGTCTATATTGGGTAATCCTCCATCTGGCAATGCAATGGCATTTAAGACAATAGTGTCCTTCTTTTTATAGCAATAATTTTCTATCTCTAAAATATAAATGGTGGTGTCTAATGCAGAAAATCTTGGGTTCCGAATATTTGCATTATTTACCCAATATGCGGGAACTTCAGATCCATTTAATAGTACAGTCCATTTATATGAAGTAATATCTCCTTGGTCATAAGGGTTTACCTGAATGGTATCGCCTACACAAAAAGCCGTATCTTTTTTGCTAATTAAATCTATGCTTGGATCTAGAATCAATACTTCTACAGTGTCTTTTATTGCGCAATTATTGATATCTATTCCAGTAATGATATAGGAAGTGGTTTGTTTTGGCTTGGATTTGGGCGTCAAAATATTCGGGTTGTCTAGTCCACTAGATGGTGTCCATGTAACTGTATTAAAACTACCTTGACCGTTAAGGATAACACTATCTCTATATTTAAAAGGGCTTGGATTCAGACATACATTTGTGTCCAATCCCGCACTTATAAATGGTTTTGTAAAGAAACTTATAGTTGTAGATGCAGTATCGGAACAGCCATTCGCATCGGTACCTTTTACAATATATGAAATGGAGTTTGGATAATTAGGGGCACAAATAGGATTAGATATCTTGTTGTTGTCTAAAAATTGATTTGGGCTCCATTCATAATTTATTGCACCAATAGCATTCAATTGTATCGTTTTATCATAACAAATTTTTGTATTAGGGGTGGCAGATACAATTGGTTTTGGGAAAATATTGATGGCTACATTTGTCGAATCAGCACATCCCTTATCCGTGGTAGCAATTAATTTTAAATTATTTATTCCCGAAATATTAAAAGTTGTAGTTGTATTACAGCTATCTACTCGAGTGCCATTTGGCATTACCCATGTATTTTTTATAATTGTAAATGGCGCCACTACTGAAGACTTGCACAAAAGCTGAGCATTTTCAAATTGACATGGATTAGGGACTGTGTAATTTATTTTTGGTTTTGGATATACTATGGCTTGTTTAATAATAGAGTCATAACAACCTTTATCGTCTTTTACTCTAAGCACAATGTTATGATTTCCTGCAGGTAAATTGCTATATAATGAAACTTTATTTGATGCAATTGTACTTCCATTGACCACCCAATCCCAAAAAATTATTTTTCCATAGGTACTAGATGTCTTGTCGGATAGCTTTATTGGAGATTCTTCACAGGCATTATCTATTGTAAAATCAGGTTTAAATAATGGATAAATTCCAACAATGCCTCTCAATGAATCTATACATAACTGCCCCGTATTGAGTCTTTTGAATGCATATAAAGTAACAATAAACTTCCCAGTATCAGAGAAGTTGTGCGTAGGATTTGCAACAGAAGTAGTATCATTGGTGCCAGAGCCAGGATCGCCAAAACGCCATAAAACATAGTCCGCTCCTTCACTTAAATTATTAAAATTCACAGAATAATTAGCACAATTAACCTTATAATCCCCAATTTTTTTATTAGGATCTCTGTTGGTCAATGGCATATTAGCAGAAGGAATATTACAAACAGTCACATTGAATTGAAAGTCTCTAAAAAAGGTATTGATTACTTGCCCATTTCTAAATTCTCTACATTGAACAGAGACTACAAATCGGCCTAATGCATTCGGCTTACAACTCATAAGACCTGTTTTTGGATCTATGCTCATAGCAGGTACCCCTCCAATGACATTATTGATGCTATATGGCGAATTCCAATCAATAGGTGTTACTCCAAATAGAGAAGGTGTGGTAGTAGATGGACTATTTGAAGATAGTCCTGCCAAAGGCGTGACTAAAGCATAATCTAATGAATCTCCATCTATATCTACAGCAGAATGATCATAGTAAAAAGAGATATCTCTACAGATGAATAAAGGAGGAATTTCTCTGAATGTAGCTGAATTATTTTGAAATGGTGTAGTAGGGGGTATATAGCACTTTAAGGTGATACCTGGTTTATCCGTTTGATTTGGAGCATCTTGATTTTGAATATTTAGAATAGATCCATTTCTACAGCATCGCTGATGAACAATCGTGTATCCCATAGTGCTAGACGGCAATGTAATACGCCTAGTATAAGTGGCTTCTTCTACGCAGGTGCCGTCCTTTACAAGGCATGGATTTACGATTACTGAGCTTACTGTCTTTTTTGTAGTAGGATCAAAAGGGGCTGTATAGCTAGCCGTAGCCAATCCATTGGGGCTATTGTCTGCAATGATAGAAAATGCAAAAGCGGGTAGTTGACTATTGGGATTAGATGAATTTTCGCCATCAAATCCTACTTGGGAACTACAGTCTCTATAGATTTTAAATGTGATATCATATGTTGTTCCTCCAACATGTTTGTATGAGATGTATCCACCCACAATATGTGTAGCATTTACTTGAAAAAAAGTAAAAAATAGTAAGTAAAATAGAACTCTCATCTACAATTTTATTTTTGAGCTTCAAAGATACATATTTTTCAACTCGAAATATCATATTTTATTGCAATTGATTGCTTTTTTGTTGAATTTTTTAAAAATTTAAAACTGTGTCTTATTTTTTGGAATCGTTAATAATGAAAACTATAACGATGTTTTATATAAAAAAATATCTCGCTGGATAAAAAATTGCAGATATTTATCTCATTGTGTTTTGTCTATGAATGTATTTTGTCGATACCCCCAATTGCTTTTTATTTCAATTGTATAAAAGTCTTCTTATAAACGAATTCAATTTTTAATAAATTAAAAATGTCACAAAATTTATAATGTTTTAATCATTTTTATATATGCAAGAGGACTATAATAGCTTTATATTTGCACAAAAAAATTAATAAGTTTATGAATTCTGCTACAGACATTAGAGAACTCAATGAAATTGTTAACAAAGAAAGCCTTTTTATTGAGGTCATTCAACGAGAACTTTCCAAAACAATTATTGGACAAAAAAACATGGTGGACAAAATGCTTTTGGCATTATTGTCACAAGGACACATTCTGCTTGAGGGCTTGCCGGGCTTGGCCAAAACCTTAACGATTAAATCCTTAGCCGAGACAATTGCTTGTGATTTTAATCGAATTCAGTTTACGCCCGATTTATTGCCTTCTGATATTTTGGGCACTATGATTTACAATCAAAAAGAAGGTGAGTTCAAGATTAAAAAAGGACCTATCTTTTCTAATTTTATCCTTGCCGATGAAATAAACCGTGCTCCAGCCAAAGTACAGTCTGCACTTCTTGAAGCTATGCAAGAAAAACAAGTTACCATTGGTGATACTACCTACAAGCATGAAGAACCTTTTTTAGTAATGGCTACCCAAAATCCAATTGAACAAGAAGGAACGTACCCATTGCCCGAAGCGCAATTGGACCGTTTTATGATGAAAATATTGGTACATTATCCTACCAAAGAAGAAGAAATCGAAATTTTGAAAAGAAATTCGTCTAGTTATAAATCTAACATTGAAGCAGTAGTTACAAAAGAAGCTATCCTCAAAGCAAAAGATATTGTACGCCAAATTTATATGGATGAAAAAATTGAGCAATATATTGTAGATATCGTATTTGCTACGCGTTTCCCACAAGATTATAAATTGGAAAAACTCAAACATCTGATAGCTTATGGAGGTTCGCCAAGAGCGAGTATCAATCTTTCAATTGCCAGTAAAGCGCATGCTTTTATGAAACGAAGAGGTTATGTAATTCCAGAGGATGTACGTGCAGTATGTTACGATATTCTTCGTCATAGAATTGGGCTAACGTATGAGGCCGAAGCGGAGAATATTACCCAAGACCAAATCATTAGCGAAATATTAAATACGGTAGAAGTACCATAGAAAGTTTTATTTTTAAATATAAAGAAATAAAAACTTTAGAAATATGGAGGTTCAAGATTTAATTAAGAAAGTACGGCAAATAGAGATAAAGACCAAAAAACTCAGTTCAGAGCTTTTTTCGGGGAATTATAATAGCAATTTCAAAGGACGTGGAATGTCTTTTGCCGAAGTGCGCGCTTATACGTATGGCGATGACGTCCGAAATATAGACTGGAACGTAACCTCGCGCAATGGTGGCGAACCTTATATCAAAGAGTTTGAAGAAGAGCGTGAGCTTACTTTTATGATACTTGTAGATGTATCGGCTTCTATGGATTATGGCTCCAAGGGACTTACCAAAAAAGATTTAATCACAGAAATAGCGGCCACATTGGCTTTTAGTGCGTTCAAAAATAGCGATAAAGTAGGTGTAGTTTTTTTTAGCGATAGAATAGAAAAATATATCCCGCCCAAGAAAGGAAAATCGCATATACTTCGTATCATCAGAGAGTTGATAGAAACAAAAAGCGATAGCGAAGGCACCGATATAGGTGAAGTATTCCGATTTTTGCAAAATACAATTAAGAAAAAAACAGTAGCATTTCTGTTGTCCGATTTTCTGGAGAGTAAAGAATACCAGCAGGAACTTTCACTTATTTCGATGAAGCATCAAATTTTTGGGGTACATATAAATGACCCTACAGAACTTCAAATGCCAAATATAGGCATGATACAAGTATACAATCCCGAAAAAAATATGCTGGAATGGATGGATACCTCACAAGTAGCTACATTATCAAAAAATTATTTTGAGAATGTAAATCTAGAAGCACACCAATCATTCAAAAAATTGGGATTACCCTATTGTAGCATTCATACACAAGAGTCTTTTGTACCTAAATTGGCTTCGCTTTTTAGGAAGTAAAATTAACTTTCCCCCTCTTTTATCCATTTGGGAACAACAGGTGCTTGATAATCAATCATTTTTTGAAATAAAGAATCTATATTATTGGCTACCAAGAGCATTTCCTTATTGATGGGCTTCAGGAGTTCTTTCGCTACCATATTGTCTATCATATCTAGCAAAGGCGTATAAAAATCATTGATATTCAAAAGGCCTATAGGTTTTTTGTGAAGTCCAAGTTGCGCCCAAGTGAGTATTTCAAATAATTCTTCAAAAGTCCCAAATCCACCAGGCAACGCTATAAATCCATCACACAGTTCGTGCATTTTTGTTTTTCGTTCGTGCATGGTGTTTACCAATATCAATTCCGTCAAATGGCTATGAGCTATTTCTTTTGAACTCAAAAAATGAGGTAATACACCAATAGCTTTTCCACCTGTTTGTATGCATCCATCGGCTACCGCTCCCATAAGACCTACTTTGGCGCCGCCATAGATGAGCGTTATCTTATTTTTTGCAAGAAATTGACCAAGTTGATAGGCTATTTCAGCGTATTGAGCATTATTTCCTGCGCTTGAACCGCAAAAAATGGTAATAGATAGCAGTTTATTCATGGTTTTAAATTATATACAGCTTTTCAATAAGTAGATTAGCGGAGATTGGTATTAATTAAACACTATAGATCAAATTAACAATTAACAATAATCACTAAGGTTAAAGTTTATTTGAAATCATATTTTCAAAATTAATTGAGAATTGCTTCTACACCTGGTAGTTTTTTCCCTTCAAAAAATTCCAGCATAGCACCGCCTCCTGTGCTGATAAAGCTCACTTGATCTTTTACCCCAAATTTATTTACTGCGGCAACACTATCTCCTCCTCCAATCAATGAAAAAGCACCTTTTTGGGTCGCTTCGGCTACTATTTTAGCAATACTTTCGGTTCCTCTGCTGAATTTTTCCATTTCAAAAACGCCCATAGGCCCATTCCAAAGAATTGTTTTTGAGTTTAATACAACCTCCGAAAACTCTTTTATAGACTCGGGTCCTATGTCTAGTCCCATCCAATCTTCTTTTATAGCATTGGAAGGACTCAGAAATGTATTGGCTCCCGCATCAAAGGCATCTGCAATTATACTGTCTTTTGGTAAATAAATTTGTACACCTTTTTCTTTTGCTTTTTTCAATAAATCATTTGCCAAATCTAATTTATCTTCTTCGCACAATGAATTTCCTATTTCACCACCCATGGCTTTAAAAAATGTATAAGCCATACCACCTCCAATAATGATGTTTTGGGCTAGATCTAGTAAATTTTCAAGAATTAATATTTTATCGCTCACTTTGGCGCCTCCTACAATTGCCGTAAAAGGATGTTCTGCATTTTTTAGGACTTTGTTGGCATTTTCGATTTCTTTTTCCATTAAAAGCCCAAACATTTTTTGTTTTGGTTCAAAATACTGAGCTACAATAGCTGTACTTGCATGCGCTCTATGTGCCGATCCAAAGGCATCATTTACATATACATCGCCCAATGTGGCTAGCATTTGCGCAAATTCATCGTCGCCTTTGGTTTCCTCGCTATAAAACCTGGTGTTTTCCAGTAATAATACTTCTCCTCCTCTTAAATTTTTGGCCAATTTATATGCCTCTTCACTACCACAGTCGTCGGCAAATAATATTTCTGTACTCAAAAGTTGTGATAAATGACTACACAAATGTTGAGTTGAATATTTAAGCTCGCAGCCCATAGCTACAGATTGTAGTGCAATTTTGGGTCTACCAAAGTGGGTCATAATAATAACTGCGCCGCCATCTTTCAATATTTTTTTGATAGTAGGCAAAGATTCTTGAATTCGTGTATCATCTTTTATTTGAAAATTTTCATCCACTGGCACATTAAAATCTACACGTACCAAGGCTCTAATATTTTTGAAATTAAATGTACTAAATTTTGACATATATCTTTGAATTATTGATTGAAAAATGGGATACAAAAATATTAAGTTTTTGTTAATTAAGGCTTTTTCTTAACAAAGATTGGATCGGTAAGGGTTTTTAGAAACTCTTCCAAATCAATCATTTCATTCTCCGTCATTGAAAGTGGCTTATGCAAGAGCGAGTCTGTATTGATGGCATCTGGTATTTTTGCTTTTGGATTATTATAATAAGCAATCACTTCTTTTAAGCTCTTAAACATTCCATTGTGCATATAAGGTCCGGTTATGGCTATATTTCTAAGTCCAGGCACTTTAAAAGATCCCAAATCTTTTATATTTTTTGTAATGATATAACGTCCGCTGTCATTAAGGTCTTTTCCATTAAATAGGCCAATATTTCTAAATTCATCGCCCGTAAAATCGGGTGTAAAATGACAATCAAAGCATTTGTTTTTTGGATTCATAAATACTTTGTGCCCCCGTTTTGCCGATTCGCTAATGGCATTTTGGTCGCCATTCATATAGTCGTCAAAAGGACTCGAACTCTCTAGGTTGCGCTCATAATCTGCTATGGCGCTGAGAATATTTGTTTTATTAGGGCTTTTTTTATAAATTTTTTTGAAAGCTTTTTGGTAGAACTTATCTTGTGCTATCTTCGATACAGCTTTGTCTATATTGATATCCATTTCATTATGGTCTTGAATGGGAAATGTAGCTTGAATTTCCAATGTAGCCGCCCGTCCATCAAAGAAAAATATTTCTCTAGAAGCCATATTCATAGCCGAAGGAGTATTTCGTTTGCCTTTTCTTCCCCCTACACCTATACTAAATGCTATTGTATCCGAAAATGCATATTCGGGAATATGACACGAAGCGCAACTGATAGAATTGTCGCGCGATAATTTTTTTTCAAAAAACAAACGCTTTCCGAGCTCTTCTTTACTGGAAGGGAGTTTTTCTGTGGTATTTTCAAAACTATAAAACAAAATTGAAATGCCTAATAAAAATGAAAAAAAACATATATATTTCATTTGACAAAAGTAGTGAAATTTAGAAAATTAATTTTTATAAAAAAATGAAATTAAAAAAGAACAAGTTTATTTTATTTTTTAAAGGCACATAAATAATAATTGAAGTAAATTTGCAAAATTTAGAAAAATAATTTTAAAATCAGAAGCTACATCATGATAAATCAGTATACGTTTTTAAATAACGAAGACGAAAAAGAGGAAAAAGAAGGTAAAGACAATGGCACGATGATGACGAAGCGTATGGAAGAAATTTACTTAGAACAACGTAGAGTTTATTTCTGGGGGCCTGTGGACGATAAAAGCATGGAAAAAGTAATTGGAAAAATTCTATTTTTAGATGCGCATGAACCTGGAAAAGAGATAAATTTATTTTTGAGTAGTCCAGGGGGTAGTGTTACTGCAGGGTTAGCTTTATTGGATATCATGAAAATGATTCAGTCACCTGTCAATACAATTTGCATGGGATTGGCGGCATCTATGGGGAGCATGATATTGAGCCATGGGACCAAAGGCAAACGAAAAATCTTCGAAAATGGTCGTGTAATGATTCATCAACCTTCAATAGGAGGTGTTCAGGGACAAGCTATTGAATTGGAGATTACGGCAAAACAAATTGTAAAAACAAGAGCGTTATTAGCAAAAATATTGGCGGATAATTGTGGCCAACCTGTAGAAAAAATCTTGAAAGATTTTGATAGAGATTATTGGATGGACGCCAAAGAAGCTATAGAATACGGTATCGTAGATGAGATTATTACTAAAATGTAATTGATGCAAATTGAACAAAAAATTGCTAATTTTTTAGGATTAAAAGAAAGTCAGTTAATCTTTAATTTCCGTCAAATTGATGGAATTACAACCTTTGATTTGATTACTATTAATCCTAATCATCAGCAGTCTTTTTTATTTCATTCGCTCAAAGCAATAGACAAAAATGAAGCGTTGAACAAAATGCTTGAATATTTAGAAAAACATTATCAAAACGAAGATAGCTATACGATTCAATGGGTAAAAGTAGGTCAAAATAAACTTCATACATCTTATTTTCGTGCCAAAAATATTTATGGTATCTTGGATAAATTTTTCTACGAGCGTGATATTAATTCATATAAAATCTATAGTATAGCTTTGAATCCCATAAGTTAAAAATAAAAAATATATACCTAGTATAATGGAAGTAAAATTATTAGATAAGACCTTTAAACCCTATTTGTCCGATAAGGAAATAGAAAGCCGTGTATTTGAACTATCAAAAAAAATTGAGCGCGATTATAAAGATAGAAATCCATTTTTTATTGCTATTCTTAATGGATCTTTTATGTATGCTTCCGATTTGATTAAAAATGTAAAATTAGAATGTGAAATAGAATTCATGAAAGTTAAATCATATGAAGGGACCTCTTCTACAGGTATAATCAGAGAAATGATAGGATTGAGTAAAAGTATTGAAGGGCGTGACGTCATAGTAATTGAAGATATAGTAGATACGGGGCATACGCTTCATTATATCAAGGAGGAACTAGAAAAAATGAGTCCCGCTTCATTGGCTTTTACTACACTTTTGCACAAGCCCGAAGCCTTTGAGCATAATTATGTTTTAGACTATGTAGGATTTGAAATTCCCAATAAATTTATTGTAGGATATGGGCTCGACTACGATGGCTATGGAAGAAATTTGAAAGAAATCTATCAAATTATATAATTACCCATTAAATTTAATATGAAACAACAGCTCGCTATTTTCTTTTTTATATTTTTTATATTTTCGTGTGAGGAGGGGAAAAAAAAGGAGCAAAATTTACCATTAGAAATTGCCCCGAAAGATATCAATGCCCAAAAGGAATTGTCTGTAGCAGAAGTAGAAGCTATGATGAAAGAAGGAGGCAATAGCCCCTCATTTCAGTATCAAGGCGTTATAGAATTTGGGGGGACAAAAGAGTATGTTTTTAACTGCGATTCGGGTAAGCAAATTCAGTTTGAACTTTTTTCAGATCAAGACAATGTAGTATTGGATATTCAAAAAGAAATCTGGACCCAAGCTCGAATGAATGCCGAAAAAGTGACTAATGTCAAATCTTTTGTTCATGTTTCAGACAGTCTTTTGTATATAGAAACCTGTAAAAAAAACTTTCGATTTAAAACAATATTGAAGTTAGACCCTGTGTTTTCAGATTCTAGTTCGGTGGGCAAATATCAGTTGAAAGCCTATATAGAATAATTTTTTTATAAGTATAGTTGAAAAAATATCTATTTTTGTATAATGGGTATTCAACTAAACACACCTGTAGAAGATATTCCGGGAATTTTGCCTCTCAAAGCTGATTTATTAAAAAAAAATCTTGGTGTTTTTTCTGTACAAGACCTCATCTCTCATTATCCCTTTCGATATATTGATAAATCGAAAATTTATCAAATCCGTGAAGTAACAGAACAGATTGCTTACATTCAACTCTATGGAAAAATTGAAGATCTACGCATAGAAGGAGAAGGGGCTAAAAAAAGGCTCGTAGCAAATTTTGAAGACCCGAGCGGGGAAATGCAATTGGTTTGGTTTCAAGGTATTGAATGGCATCGAAAAAATTTACTTACAGGCAAAAAGTACTTGATTTTTGGCAAACCACAAAAATTTGGCCGAAATTTTAGCATTACCCATCCCGAAATTAAGCAAATAGACGATATTTCAAAAGTTGATATCTCGGGTTTTCAGCCCGTGTATAATACCTCTGAATCAATGAAGAAAAAAGGATTAGACAGCAATGGACTTAGCAAACTAATAAAGTTTGTTTTTCAATGGTTGGATAAAGGTGCACTATTTGAATATCTACCTTCAAATATTTTAGAACGAGAAAAGATGATACCTTTTCCCTCCTCTATTTTCTATCTTCATTTCCCCAAAAGTTTACAAGAAATAGCTCAATCGCAGCGAAGAATAAAATTTGAAGAATTTTTCCAAATTCAAATTCAATTACAACAGAGTCTTCATGCTAGAAAAACAATACAAAGAGGTTTTATATTTGAAAAAATAGATACCGTTTTTAATTCATTTTACAACAATTGTTTGCCTTTTCAACTCACCGATGCTCAAAAAAGAGTTTTGAAAGATGTGCGAAAAGATGTAGTTTCGGGAAGACAAATGAATAGACTTATTCAAGGAGATGTAGGAAGTGGCAAGACCATTGTGGCGTTGATGTCTATGCTTATGGCAATCAATAATGGATTTCAAGCGTGTTTAATGGCACCTACAGAAATCCTGGCAAAACAACATTTTGATGGGATATTGGAATTGTTAAAGCCATTAAACTTACATGTTGTTTTACTTACGGGAAGTACTACTGCAAAAAATAAAATAGGACTTTTGGATGATCTATTGCATGGAAAAATTGATATATTAATAGGTACTCATGCTTTGATTGAGCCTACAGTTGTATTTAAAAATTTAGGATTAGTAGTGATTGACGAACAACATCGTTTTGGGGTAGCACAGCGAGCAAAACTATGGGCAAAAAATGAACTGCCTCCACATGTATTAGTTATGACCGCTACTCCAATTCCTCGCACCTTAGCGATGACGCTATATGGCGATCTAGACTATTCTGTTATTGACCAATTACCGCCAGGAAGAAAGCCAATAGCTACTAAACATGTATTTTTTAATAAAAAAGCTCAATTATTTCATTTTTTAAAAGAAGAAATAGCTAAAGGCTATCAAGTCTATATGGTTTTCCACTGATTGAAGAAAGTGAAAAAATAGATTTGAAAAATCTTGTAGATGGATTTGAAGAAATACAACGCGAATTTCCAGAGCCAAAATATAGCGCTGGCATGCTTCATGGCAAGATGAAAAATGATGAAAAAAATGAGCAAATGGCTCGTTTTGCAGCTGGGGAAACTCAAATTTTAGTGGCGACTACCGTAATTGAAGTGGGCGTAAATGTGCCAAATGCTACTGTAATGGTAATTGTAAATGCGGAGCGTTTTGGATTGTCACAGTTACATCAACTTCGTGGAAGAGTTGGCCGTGGAGGTGATCAGTCTTTTTGTTTTCTCCTTACGGATTTCAATCTCAATCTTGATGGTAGAAAACGCATGCAAATCATGACCGATTCAAGCGATGGTTTTGTCATTGCGGAAGCAGATTTAAAAATGCGAGGACCGGGAGATATCTCAGGAACCAGACAGAGTGGGGATATACAATTAAAACTTGCTAGTATAGCCGAAGATGGCGATATTTTATCATTAGCACAGCGTATTTCTCAAGAAATTGTTCATGAAGATCCTATGCTTCAGTTGGAAAAATACAAATCCTTAAAATTTTTACTTGAACGGATTAAAAAAGATGCCAGAAGGTGGAGTAAAATTAGCTAGAAAAGAACAACACAAACGGGTTATTTCATTTTTTTAAAAATAAAATAATTAGCATTTTCGATATCACTTATATGGAAATCGTTACCTTTTTTTTATTTCTTCTTGGATTAAACTGGCCGTTTCAAAATCTTCAGATTCTAGCGCCTTTGTTAATAATAATTGTAGCTGGGTAATGGATAAGTTTTCGTATCCTTTAGGGGATGAATTATACGAAGAATTTATAATAGGTTTTTCATTAGACAATTCAAATAAACTGTCTTCCACTAGAATTGGTTTATCCATACGTAATGCGATACAAATAGCATCGCTAGGTCTACAATCAATGGCTTTTACATTTCCAAATCCATCATCAAACATAGCATTGGCAAAATAAACGCCTTCTTCGTATTTATGAATAAGAATATTTTTTAATGAAATACTATATTCTGAAATTATATTCTCAAGAAAATGATGTGTCATCGGACGAGACGTTATTATTTTCTCCATAGAGACAACTATAGATTGAGCCTCTGCTACACCTACTATCATCTGTAATCTTTTATTGCCACCAATCTCTTTCATGACCACACTGTAGCCATTTCTATTGGAAAAGCTTGTAGCAATAGATATAATTTCAATTGGGACAAAAGAACCCATAGTTAAATTTTTGTGGAGCATAACGGATTCGAACCGTTGACCTCTACACTGCCAGTGTAGCGCTCTAGCCAACTGAGCTAATGCCCCT
>JBEIDU010000047.1:0-14346 GCA_040383345.1 Chitinophagales bacterium
CGATAATGTCTTTTTTTAATTCTTCTTGAGATTTCATAATTTTATTATTTAAACATTACGGAAATAGAGGATGTGATTGAAAAATTATTATTATTATTATTAAATAGGTCTTGATTGCTTAAAAAGTACTTAATTTCATTTCGCCAAAGAAATCGCTTCAAAAATCGTAAGTCATAATTGGATGAGATTGAACTCAGTTGAATAGGAAGAATCCTTCCACTTTCAATTATTATATTCTTAGAATCATTGAAATACTCACCTCTAAAAGCAATAGTGTTATTATTATTTAACTTATATCTGATAATGGTTACTGGTGAATACCATATACTATTTTCACCTAATAAATTCTTATCTGTCCCCAAGTCAAAACCAAGAATAAATCCCCATTTTGATTTTTCATAGATTGCATAAAAATTATTATAAAAACGCATATTTCTATTACTGTCAGGTTGAGCGTTTCCAAAAAAATTGCTATAATTGAAGGTGAATTTATTATTGGGTTTCCACATAAATTGTGCACCAATTGAATGATTAGTTTGCTTACTTATTTTTGCTATATTTTGCCAACCATTCAAATACATAGCTGCTACATAAATTTTTTCATCGTTGGATATATAAGAAAGCTTAGCTCCTGTTTCATAATACGGTGAATTTTCGGCCAAAATACTTCGAGTCAATGTCCAACAATCCGATCCTACAGCACTTTCAAACCCAATGTGTGAATTCATTAATCCCAAATCGAACCATACATTATGTTTTTTTATAATTTTAAATCCAAAATTGGCTTCGTATAAATTTCTTGCCCAGCTTGGTTCTTCAGACATATTATTTGCTGCAAATGTACCAAAAATCATACCAAAATTACCTCGATACATTGAATCTTTGATCGATATTTTACCTATTAAGGTATTGATACCAAGTGTGTTTTCATGTTTGTGATTGTACAAAAAATTAGGCTTATTGGTTTGGTTCAAATTGTTTAGATTTTGAGCATAATAGATTTCATTGTATAGACTCAAATCCAATTTTTTCAAAAAGGAACTGTCATTAGCCCATAATTGAAAGGAATGAAAACAAAGAATAACCAATAATAGTCTCATATTTCTATTTATTGAAATGTGCAGCTATTGCTTTTATTTTCAAAATCATAGCTGTTAATCCATTGTTTCGCTGCGAAGTCAAATGTTGTCTCAATCCAATTTTATCAATAATTTCGGTATCTGAATCGATGATTTCTTGAGGCGTCAAGTCGTTCCACAAGTAGAGGAGAATAGCTATAATTCCTTTGGTTATTACCGTATTGCTATCCGCATTGAATATCAATTTACCATCAATAAAATCATAACTTAGCCATACTTTGCTCTGACAACCTTTTACTTCATTTTCATCGGTTCGCATACTTTCTCTATAAGGAGGTAATTTCTTGCCCAAATCTATTATTTGGTCATATCTATCAGTATCATCTTCTATCCATTCAAAGATTTCAATCAATTCCGCTTCTCTTTCTTTTAATAATTGATTCATATAGTTTAATATTTTTCTAATTCTTCGGAGAAATAATCCAATTGAATGCCAGCATGCATAAACATTTCTTCGCTTTCGGCTGCGGTTTGATATTTACGTTCGCATACTACACGTTTAATCCCGCAATTGATAATGAGCATAGCGCATGTTCTGCATGGCGTCATTCTACAATAAAGTGTGGCACCTTCAATAGAAATACCTCTTTTGGCTGCCTGACAAATGGCATTTTGCTCCGCATGAACGGTACGTACACAGTGTTCTGTGATGCGATTTTCTTCATCCAAATGTTGTACTTTTTTTATTAAATGGCCTACCTCGTCACAATGTTTCATGCCCGCAGGCGAACCTACATATCCCGATACGAGCAATTGATTGTCTTTAGCTATTACACAACCACTTCTACCTCTATCGCATGTAGCTCTTTTAGAAACAGTATCCATTATTTCCATAAAATACTCGTCCCAGTGGGGTCTTTTATAACTCATTTTATTTCTATTTTTGCAATTATTTGATCAACTTGGTTCTGTAAATTTTGTAAATCAGTATTGTTTTCAAGAATAAAATCTGCCTCTTTTATACAAGCTGAAAGGTTTTGTTTATTTGGGTCTTCTGAGTTAAATTCACGTTGTTCATTGGCTATAAAAGTCTCAAAATCTATACGATCTGTTTCGCTTTTTCGCAATACAATTCGATCATAACGTAATTTTGGTTCTGCATCTACTGCAAGCAGATAAAAATCGCCTTTTTCTCGCAAGACTTTGATTTCACCTACTGTTCGTATGCTTTCTATGATGCAGTTTTTATTGCTTTTTTCAGCCTCTTCATACAGTTTTTCAATTAAAAAACTTGGAGAGTTATTTTCGGAACGCAATCGATTGGCCAAAATAGTGAAATTATCTCTATTAGGTTCAATACCTTGACTTATTAGAATATCGGTAAGGTATTGTCGTACAGAAAAGTGCTCAAAATGAAATCTATCTTGTAAATAATCTACAATCGTTCCTTTTCCTGCACCTAGAGTTCCTGTAATTCCTATTATAATCATGAATTAATTATTTAGAAAATTTTTGTTTGAAAAGTTTTATAAATATTGGTAAGACAGAAATAAGAACTATTGAGAGTACTATTTTTTCAAAATTAAGTTTTACCCATTGAACATTACCTAAAAAATATCCCAATGTGGTGATAGAGGTAACCCAAATAATAGCTCCTGTAATGCAATACATCAAGTAGGTTCTGTATTTCATCTCTCCAGCCCCTGCTACAAAAGGCGCTATAGTTCTAACAATGGGTACAAAACGAGCCAAAATGATTGTTTTCCCTCCATTTTTTTCAAAAAAACGTTCAGTCTCTTCAATATGTACTTTTCTTAGAAATAATATTTTTTCTTTGGATTGTACATAATCCCCAAATTTTTTTCCTATGAAATAGTTGAGGTTATCACCAATTAATGCTGCAATGATCAATAAAGGAATAATAATAAAAATATCGATTTTTCCTGTAGAACTTGCTATTAAGCCTACAGCAAATAGAAGGGAGTCTCCTGGCAAAAGTGGCATTATTACAACACCTGTTTCCATGAAAATTATTATGAATAAAAATATATATACCAAAATTCCGTATGCTGCTATGAAAGTAGATAATACGGTTAATGGATCTTTTAAAAAATCAAACAAAGTGTATATAATGTCCATGAAATAAAATTTATGGGCAAAAGTAAGTTAAAAAAATTATTCTATTCTATTCTATTTCTATTAAAAAAACAAACTAATATCAATCGCTAATGATATAATACTATATTTAATTTCATAAAATTTAAACAAAAAAATTCTAATATTTAATAGAAATGTTTTTTTCATTACCTTTGCCCATAAATAACAAATATGAATAAATTTTTATTGATCATTATTGTATTGATTTTTAATATTTTAAATGCACAGCCACCTCAAGATCCACCTTCAAATTTTAAAGTAACTACTGCTTATGCTTGGAAGGTAGCCGCTACACTTTCAGTACCATCGGCTTCATCGGGAGCGATAATGGTTATTTCTACATCGCCTATTTCCAATATAAATCTTACACCTGGAAATGAGTACAAATTGGGACATCGTTTTGGGAATGCAAAAGTGGTAAAAGTATTGAATAGAGGTTTCGTTAATTTTGAAATTACAGGTTTAGTAGCCAATACAAAGTATTTTTTGGCATTTTACAGTTTTAATAATAATGGTCAATATGAGTATTTGAATACGCCATATTACGCTAGTTTTACGACCAAAGGGAAAGATTATGGAACCTATTATAGTTCGCTAAATGTAGATGCACCCAATTTTCTCTCGTCATTGTCTTCTTTACTTAGGAATCATAATGCTGAAAGTTATTATAACTTTGCTACCAACCTGGTATATCCTTTTTATGAAATGGATACCTTGGTAAATGGAAATTCTATGAAATATGTAAAATGTGAATATTCGAATGAAATTTCAGTGTATTCGCCTCCATTTTTGTTTTCAAATATGGCTATTGACTTCAATAGAGAGCATATTTTGCCCAAAAATTGGATGAATTTTAGGAAAGATACCGTTACCAATTCTGATTTAGTGAAATTCGCCGAAGGTGCTGATTATCATAATTTAGCTCTTACTCAAGGAACTCGTGTCAATTCAAGAAGAAGCGATTATCCATTGGATATTGTGGTGAAAGATACGGTAGTTTTGACAAGTGCTTTGTATGGCAAAAATGCATCAAACTCCATTTGTTTTGAGCCCCAATCCAATTTTAAGGGAAACGCGGCTCGTGCTATGTTTTATCAAATGGTGACTTATAATGGTATGGATAATCATAATTGGGGATTAGATTCATTGCTTTTTAATGCAAAACTTCAAAAACAAGCCGTTTTGAAAGCTTGGGCAACAGTCGATACGCCTGATAATTTCGAAATTGCTCGGAATGAATTGATTTATTCGGTTCAAAATAATAGAAATCCATTTGTAGATTTTCCTAAATGGATTGAATGTATAGATTTTTCAAAAATAGTTTTACTCAATAAGTGTCAAGCTATTTCTTCAAAAATTAATGAAAATGAAAAAGCATGGGATGTTGTATATTTTGTTCAAAATGAACAACTAAATATTAATTTCAATTTTCCATATACAACAGAATCGAAGTTAAATATTTATGACTTGCGAGGAAGTTTAGTTTTTTCAAAAAATCAGCGAATTAATAGTGGAAATACCGATTTGCAGTTTAATTTATCCTACTTAGAATCTGGTATTTACTTATTTACGCTTCAAGCGGGGGATTATATGTATAAATCAAAGTTGAATAAATAATTCAGTACTCAATGATTTTGACCGATGAAAATTTGATGAAGCGCTGTTTCCAGTTGGCGGAAATGGGTGAAGGAAACGTTGCACCCAATCCAAAAGTAGGTGCTTTGCTAGTGTATGAAAATCAAATTATAGCGGAAGGTTATCATCAAGAGTATGGAAAAGCACACGCCGAAGTCAATTGTATTGCTTCTTGTCCCCAACATTTAAGTCAATTAATTTCATTATCAACGCTATATGTAAGTCTAGAGCCTTGTAGCCATCATGGAAAAACAGGCCCTTGCTCGCATTTAATTGTAGAAAAAGGAATCAAAAAGGTAGTTGTTGGCAGTCGTGATTTTAATCCTCTTGTAAATGGCAAGGGTATTGCGTATTTAAAAGAAAATGGGGTAGAGGTTGTTGAATTGCATTTGGATGAAAAACAAAAAGAACTCAATCCGCAGTTTTATATAAATCAAGTCTACAATCGCCCATTTATTATAGCAAAATTTGCACAGTCTGCCGATGGTTTTATGAGCAAAGAAAATGAAAGGGTGAAGATAACGCCAAGATCTGTAGATGCATTGTCTCATAAGCTGAGGAGTCACGTAGATGCTATTTTAATAGGTAAAAATACTTTTAGAATAGACAATCCTTATTTAAATGTAAGGCTAGTTGAAGGAAAAAATCCAGATAGAATTGTTCTGGATTCGCATCTCGAAAATGATTATGATTCTTGGGCTTTGGATTCTCAAAAAACAATCATAATAAATCAAAAATTCGAATTTGTACATCAATCATTAAATTACGTATTAGTACCTAATATGTTTGATATTATTGAAGTTCTTAATAATCTTTTTTCTTTGGGTTATTTTTCTATTTTAGTAGAAGGTGGATGTCAAGTAATTCAATCTTTTTTGGATAAAAACCTAGTAGATAATATGATTTTATATACGAATCAAACCCTAATTATGACGAAAGGTATACCATCCCCTAAATGGTATGAATCTAAATTTAAAGTAATAAGTCAAGAAAATATAGAATCCATAGACATCAATAAATATATAGCATGCAATACCTAATTCTGAGTGTCTTCTCATCATCTATTTTATTGATATTTTTCAAATTGTTTGATAAATTCAAGGTTAATATTATACAAGCCATAGCAGTGAATTATATCATGGCTACCGTTTTTTCTTTTTTTTCAATTCATTATAATCAACCCATTAACAGCCAATCTATTTCTTGGATATTCTTTGCCTTGATGTTGGGCAGTTTTTTCTTTATAGTATTTAATCTTTGCTCCAAATCTACGGTAAGTTCTGGCATAGGAATTACGAGTATTGCTATGAAATTAGCCGTTTTATTTCCCATAACTATCGGAATATTATTTTATAAAGAACCTGTTTCGTTACAAATCATAATTGGAATTTTAATAGGTATTTTTTCATTACTGTTACTTACCTATTC
Organism: Chitinophagales bacterium; assembly: GCA_040383345.1. Lineage (GTDB taxonomy): Bacteria > Bacteroidota > Bacteroidia > Chitinophagales > JADJOU01 > CHPMRC01. The sequence goes on from JBEIDU010000047.1 coordinate 6,300, forward strand.
ACCATCAAATAGTATTTCCAGTTCAAAACTCAACTTGTTATTTCCCATTTTAGTTTGGATTGGTTCTGGATTTTGCGACAGCACCGTCCAAATAGTAAATAAATTCTTCTCTATTTATAGTGCTAATGGCTATTTTACATTCATTACCTTTTTTAGTGCATCGGTAGTAGGTCTTACCTACACATTTTTGATAAAAAGGCAAATAGTAGATTATAAAAGTCTCTTAGGCGGTTTAGCCTTGGGTATTCCTAATTATTTTTCTATATATTTCTTGTTCAAATGCCTTGAGCATCTTAAAATTGATTATCACATTGAATCGGGAAGAATTCTCACTATTAATAATATATTAATTGTAATAGCAAGTCTTATCATAGGGTTAATAGCGTTTAAAGAAAAATTGAATAAGTTCAATGTACTTGGAATCATCTTGGCACTTGTGGCGATTTATTTGATAAGTTCCTAATATACTTTTCAACACCTTATTAGCATCAATTAAATAATTGTTTCTTTTCGGGGCAATCCTGTTATTTTTGTATTTGAAATTTAACCAAAGAATAAATTATAGCATATGAATATTTCAGTAATTGGCGCAGGAACGATGGGAAATGGTATTGCGCACGTTTTTGCACAAACACAGTTTAAAGTAAATTTGATAGATGTATCTCAAGATGCATTGGATAGAGCATTGAAAACCATCGCTATCAATTTGGATCGTCAAGTAGCAAAAGGTTCTTTGACCGAAGATCAAAAAAATAGCACGATACAAAATATCACGACGTATACAAGTGTTGCAGAAGGGGTAAAACAAGCGGATTTGGTAGTAGAAGCCGCTACAGAAAATATCGATTTGAAATTGAAAATATTCAGAGAAATGGACGCCAATGCGCCAGCTCATTGTATTTTGGCGAGTAATACATCCTCTATTTCTATCACAAAAATTGCTTCGGTAACATCGAGACCGTCGCAAGTAATAGGTATGCACTTTATGAATCCTGTGCCTATTATGAAATTGGTAGAAGTTATCAACGGATACGCTACGTCAAAAGAAGTGTCACAAAAAATTATGGATTTGTCCAAAACCTTAGGGAAAATTCCTGTTGAAGTAAATGATTATCCTGGATTTGTGGCTAATAGAATTTTGATGCCCATGATAAATGAAGCAATTTATACGTTGTATGAGAGTGTAGCAGGCGTGTCGGAAATTGATACGGTTATGAAATTGGGAATGGCGCATCCTATGGGGCCGTTACAATTGGCTGATTTTATTGGGCTTGATGTATGCTTGTCTATCTTGAAAGTATTACACGATGGATTTGGAAATCCAAAATATGCACCGTGTCCATTGCTTGTGAATATGGTAATGGCTGGATATTTAGGTAAAAAATCGGGAGAAGGTTTCTACGATTATTCAAATAAAGAAAGCAAAGATTTGGTGGTAAGCCAAATGTTTAAATAGATTTTAATTAAATTTTATAAATAAAAAAACAGCGTATTATGACAGCAATTTATATTTTATTGGCTTTTATAGCCTTGGTTATTTTCTCAGGATTATTAACAGTACAGCAAGGGTCAGTGGCTGTTATCACTATGTTTGGAAAATACCGCAGAGTTTTACAACCGGGATTGAGTTTCAAAATTCCTTTTTTCGAACAAGTATTTCGTAGAATTTCTATACAAAATCGTTCTGCAGAGCTTGAATTTATGGCTATTACCATAGATCAAGCCAATGTAAATTTCAAAGCGATGCTTTTATATTCAGTAATGGACGGTTCGGAAGAAACCATACAAAAAGTAGCGTTTAAATTTGTGGATGACCGCAATTTTATGCAAGCGCTAGTTCGCAGTATTGAAGGTTCTATTCGTGCTTTTGTAGCTACAAAAAAACAAAGCGAAGTTCTTGGATTGCGCAAAGAAATTGTAGATGAAGTAAAAGACCATTTGGATGTGTCTTTGGCTGAATGGGGATTTCATTTGTTGGATTTGCAGTTGAATGATATTGCTTTTGATGAAGCCATTATGCGTTCTATGGCGCAAGTAGTAGCGAGTAATAATCTCAAAGCGGCTGCTGAAAATGAAGGACAAGCGCTTTATATTACCAAAACCAAAGCGGCAGAAGCAGAAGGTAGCGCAATCAAAATAGCGGCTATGGCAGAAAAAGAAGCGGCTCAATTGAGAGGACAAGGTGTCGCATTATTCCGTGGAGAAGTGGCCAAAGGTATGGCTACCGCAGCTAAAGAAATGGAAGAAGCTGATTTAGACTCATCCTTGGTAATGTTTTCAATATGGACCGAAGCTATTAAACATTTTGCGGAACAAGGTAAAGGCAATGTTATCTTCTTAGACGGTTCTACCGAAGGTATGGAAAAACAATTAAAGCAAATGCAAGCAATGCAAATGCTAGAAAATAAAGGGTAAGGATTTTATGAATAAAAACGTCTTTAATATTCCCAATTTATTGACTTCGCTCAATCTAGCATCGGGAAGTTGTGCACTAATAGCGGTAATCATTAGCGAACAATATGTGGGCTATTTTATAGCGTTTAGTTTATTGATGGATTTCTTGGATGGTATGGTGGCACGTGCACTCAAGATTCAGAGTAAAATAGGCAAAGACCTCGATTCGCTTGCCGATGTGGTTAGTTTTGGATTAGTACCAGCTTTTATGTATATTGTCATTCTACAAAATACAATTGATGATTTTCAAACCAACTCGTTGGCCTTTCTAAAATTAATCCCAGCATTATTAATTGTTATTTTTTCAGCACTTCGCTTGGCAAAATTCAATAATGACAAACGAGATACAATGTATTTCTACGGACTTAATACACCCACAAATGCTGTGTTTACATATGGGGTCTATGCATTTATGTCATATGTAAGCATTGAGCCTCATGCACTTGAGGTATACTATTTTGGATTTATAGGTTTGATACTTGTGCAATGCCTTCTTTTAGTATCTGATTTTAAAATGTTTAGCAATAAATCCTTTTCAAAAGAATTGAAATATATCCTATCCTTTGCTTTTATAATAGGAGCCGCTGTAGGTAGTTACTTTTTAGTAGGAATCTTGGCACTGTCTTTTGCGGTAATGGCATATATTCTTAGTTCGTTGGTGGTTTTGAATTGGATGGGGAAGAAGTAAAAAAAATCAAATAATATTAAAAAAGCACCTCAATTGAGGTGCTTTTTTAATATATAAAGTTTATTGTATACGATTGGAAAATAATTAATCACCGTCCAATAATCGTCCCAATCCGCCCAAGAGACTGCCTTCTTCTTTTGAAGAGCCACCCGCTTGTGGTGCATACGCGATGATTCTACTTGCAAGTCTAGAAATAGGAAGGGTTTGAAGCCATACTTTTCCTTGTCCGCTCAGTTTTGCAAAGAAAATACCTTCTCCGCCAAATACCATATTTTTAATGCCTCTTACACGTTCAATTTCAAATTGTATGCCTTGCGTATAACCTACAATACAGCCCGTATCGATTTTGAGGGTTTCGCCCATTTGAATTTCACGCTCTACTATATGGCCTCCTGCGTGTAGAAATGCCATACCATCGCCTTCTAATTTTTCCATAATAAATCCTTCCCCTCCAAATAGTCCTGTTCCTAGTCTTTGCTGAAATTGAATGCCTATTTCCACGCCTTTGGCAGCACATAAGAAAGCATCTTTTTGGCAGATAACTTTACCACCTAATTGAGCCAAGTTTAATGGAATAATTTTACCAGGGTAGGGAGAAGCAAAGGCTACGTGCGATTTACCAGTGCCTATGTGCGTAAAAGCAGTCATAAACAAACTTTCGCCTGTCAAGAGTCGTTTTCCTGCACTAAACATTTTTCCAAGCATACCATCGGTTTCCGAACGCTTGGATCCGTCACCAAATATAGTTTGCATTTGTATACCATCTTTCATATACATAAATGCACCCGCTTCGGCTATTACGGTTTCATTGGGATCTAATTCAATTTCTACAAATTGCATTTCTTCTCCATAAATTTTGTAATCAATTTCGTGATCGTTTGTCATATTTTTTAATTTTTTTTTAGATTTTTATTTCTTTATGAGGTTACAATATTTTTAGTTTTTCATTTTATTTTCTAAAATCATAGCAATATGAGGAATTTCATCTTCTAAATATTCATGGCCTATTGGCGTAAAACCAAACTTACTATAAAAGTCAAGTAAATAGGTTTGAGCGCTAATTTTTATGGAATCGGTCTCATAGTTATTGAAGATAAATTCTATAGATTTGTTCATAAGGTCGATACCGAGTTCTTTTCTTCGATATGCTTTTGCTGTTGCTACTCGCCCAATACTCGCTTGTGGATAGGAGACACCTTTGGGCAAAAGTCTTGCGCATGCAGCTATTTCATCATTCGTATTGATATAAAAAATATGGTGCGCTTTATAATCTTTGTTATCAATATCTAAATAGTGACAATCTTGTTCAATTATAAAAACTTCATTTCTAATCTTAAGAATCTCGTATAGCTCTTTATTCGTAAGTGATTCAAACGTTTTTATGTGCCAATTCATATGTTTGTTTAATTTTTAATTCTATTGAATAAAAAAAGCCAAAAGAATCTCTTTTGGCTAGATTAGAGTTATAAAACTTAAATTATTGAATTACAAACTTTTTAGAGGTCAAAGAGCCATCATTCATTTTAATTTGTAAAATATAAATACCTTTATTCAAATTCAAATTATTCAATACTAGTTTTTGCGCATTTGTATGAATTTCTTGATTATATACAACTTTTCCATTGAGGTCATACGCTCTCAAATAGTTGATTTTATTAGCTTGATCGCCTTGAATAGTCAATAGATTGTTTTGATATGAAATGAAAATTGGATTGGATTCATTTGAAATGATTGAAGAATTGGCAGTAACAGCTTTTGAAAGTGTACAAGATTTGCCACCAATATTTACTACAAAACTTGCTGTTCCACTAGAAGTAGGTGTTCCTGTTACGTTCAAAGTTAAGTTACCCGATGCTGCTGAAAATGTCCCTGCGCTCAACGTAGCCGTCAATCCTAAAACACCAGTAGAAGAGGCATTTACTGCACTATATGCATTTCCCGATGTAGCACCCGTAAAAGGTAAGGTGAAAGCAACTCCTGATGCCACGGTATTTTGTTTAAGTGTACCCGTAGACGAAGCATTTGCGCAAGTTAATGCAAAGTTATTAGCCGCACCTACGTTGATGGTATGAGTACATGAAGCACCGTTTACAGTGAATGCAAAGCTAGCTGTACCAGTTCCAGATGGAGTTCCCGCAATATTAAAAGTAAGATTTCCCGTTGTTCCAGAATAAGTACCTGCTGTCAATGATGCTGTCAAGCCTGTAACTCCAGTTGAGTTAGCATTTACAGCACTATAGGATGCTCCAGAAGTAGCTCCTGTATAAGGAACTGAAAAAGAAACGCCTGAGGCTGCGGTCCCAATTGTTAGTGATCCAGAATTGGTTATATTTGCACAAGTAAGTGCAAAAGTTGTAGTTACCTTTTCGTTATAAGTTGTTGTTTTTACAGCACTTACTGCATCACCACTATTATTTCCGTTTCCATTTACTGCATTAATTAAACCATCAAAAGATACAATGCCACTTCCAGTAACAGGCGCTGTCCAAGTCATTTGCACGGAAAAAATTAGCCCTGTTTTGCTCAGTCGAGAAGAGTGTGTAATAAAACCAAGTCCTTGTTTGCCTACATTGGTTGGAAATCCACTAAAGGTTCCTTTATTATTGGTTTCTCTTAACTGAAAGCCAAACTGATTTAATGAAGTATTATTTCCCGTCATTAAAATTTTATATGTTTTTCCGCCTTCATATTCTGTTACAGGTAAGTTTGTAACGTTATCTAATAAACTAATTGCTGCTACTGAAGTTGCTGCTGCGTTAGAGCTATGACATCCTCCGCCTGCACAAGAATTCCATGCTTTATCGCCACTTTGATTATCATTCACACTTTGCAGTGTAAAGAATGAGACAATGCACATAAAAATTATAAAAATATAATGTAGTTTTTTCATTTTTTTATTTTTTTAAAAAACAAAAATATTGAATAATTATTTAATTACAAAGATTAAAGTTGTTAATAATTGTAATAATATATCTATTGTATCAGTTAAATTGAGCTTATGATATTGAATTGTAATTAAAAATAAATCTAATTTCGTTTTTTATGTTATATTTTTGCATACTTTATCAATAAAATGTATTGATTATTATAATATAATTTAAAAAAGAGATGAATAGAACGGTAGCGATAGTTGGTCGTCCCAATGTAGGGAAATCAACTTTATTTAATAGGCTTATAGGTGAACGAAAAGCCATTATAGATGATATAAGCGGTGTTACAAGAGATAGAATATACGGCGATTTGGAGTGGAATGGTATGCAATTTGATCTTATTGACACAGGAGGATATGTTTCATATACCGATGATGTTTTTGAAAAAGCTATTAAAGAACAAGTGAAAATTGCAATTGAAGAGGCTCAAGTGATTCTTTTTATAGTAGATGTAAGTACAGGAATTACGGATTTGGATGATAGTGTAGCGGATATGCTTCGTAAAAGTAATAAAAAGGTGCTACTCGTTGTAAATAAAGTGGATAATACCAAACGAATGCATGAAATTAGTGAATTCTATAGCTTGGGATTTGAGGAATTATTTCCTTTATCTTCAATCTCTGGATCGGGAACAGGTGAAATATTAGATGCAATCGTTGAAAATCTTCCTGCTGAGGAAAAAATGGAAAATGAAGACAAAGCATATGATGATTTTGATGAAGAAGAAGAAAAAGTACCCGAAATTCCAAGAGTAGCCATAATTGGTCAACCTAATGTAGGTAAAAGTTCTATGGTAAATGCCTTAATGGGAGAAGAGCGAAATATCGTTACAAACGTTGCTGGTACTACAAGAGACTCTATTCACTCTACGTACAATAAGTTTGGAAAAGAATTTATTTTAGTTGATACAGCAGGGATTCGAAAGAAAACCAAAGTGAGCGAAAATTTGGAGTTTTACAGTGTAATTAGAGCTATCAAAGCGGTAGAAGAGGCAGATATTGTAATGATAATGATTGATGCTAAAACTGGTCTTGAGGCACAAGATATGGCATTGTTCAAATTAGTACAACGAAGAAAAAAAGGGATCCTACTCGTTGTAAATAAATGGGATACGGTCGAAAAAGAAACGAATACAATGCGTGATTATGAAGAACAATTGCGAATCAAATTGGCTCCGCATAATGATATTCCCATTTTATTTACTTCTGTACTCGAAAAACAGCGTATTTTCAACGTCTTGAACCTTCTTTTTGATATTTTTTCAAATATGAAAAAACGTATTGTAACGCGAGAATTGAATGATGTTATGCTTAAGATAATTGAAAAGACGCCGCCTCCTGCATATCGAGGCAATATGATCAAGATTAAGTATATAACACAACTACATGCAAAAAATCCAACATTTGCTTTTTTCTGTAATCATCCAAAATATTTACCCGATAATTATAAAAATTTTCTAAAAAATAAATTGAGGGAAAGCTTTGATTTTAAAGGAGTTTTGATTAATTTAATCTTCAAAGAAAAATAAAATATAAAAAAAAATACATTTTTTTGTTGCATTTGCTGAAAAAAGTATTAAATTTGCATCGAAATTTTTAAAAACAATTAAATATCAAAAAAATGAAAAAATTCGCATTATTATTTACTGTTGCTACAGTATTTGCTATCTCTTGTGAGAACAAAACAGAAGAAGTTGCTCCAGAAGTTGCTCCAGTTGTTGAAGAAACAGTTGCTGCTGTTGATTCTACTGCTACTGCAGTTGTTGATTCTGCTGCTGCTGTTGCTACAGAGGCTGCTGCTCCAGCACACAAATAATCTTAGTAGGATTAAAGAATTAAGCTACCTCAATGAGGTAGCTTTTTTTTTGTCTTTGAATTCAAAATGTTAAAAATTGTAAACCTATGGAAATCGTTTTAGGCTCTGCTTCACCTCGAAGAAGAGATTTAATAGAAAAGTCATTTGTAAATAAAATAAC
>JBEIDU010000048.1:0-14065 GCA_040383345.1 Chitinophagales bacterium
CCCCTCCAAATCCTTTGCCTATCAACAAAATATCGGGGACGATACCATAATTTTCAAAAGCAAAAAAACGTCCCGTACGGCCACAACCCGTTTGTATTTCATCTACAATCAAAAGTGCTCCTACGGCTTCGCATCGTGCTTTCAATTTTTGGATAAATGCCATATTGCCGGGAATAATGCCCGCTTCGGCTTGAACCATTTCTACTACTACCGCGGCAGTTTGAGTGGTGATTTTTTCTAATTCAGATTCATTGTTGTAATGAATAAGGCTATTTCCTGGAATGAGCGGACGATAATTCATTTTATAGGTTTCACTTCCCATAATGCTCAAGGCTCCTGCCGTGGAACCGTGATAGGCGTTGTGAAATGAAATGATTTCATGACGACCTGTACTGCGTTTTGCTAATTTGAGCGCGCCTTCTACGGCTTCTGTTCCCGAATTGGTAAAATAAAAATTGTCTAAAGTAGCAGGTAATATAGTCAGCAATTCTTTTGCCAAAAGCACTTGCGGACTGTAAATGTATTCGCCATAAACCATTAGATGCATAAAGGTTTCGCTTTGTTTCTGAATGGCTTCCACTACTTTTGGGTGACAATGTCCTACATTGCTTACCGATATTCCCGAAATTAAATCTATATATTGTTTGCCTTGTGTATCAAACATAAAAACCCCTTTTGCACGAGCAATTTCAAGCATAAGCGGTGCGGGCGTTGTTTGGGCAATATGATTCAAAAATAATTGACGTTGGGTCATACTACTCGGTGATTAAATTTCCATTAATATAAACTTCATCTATCAAAGGCATACCAAAAGAATAGGGGATAGAGGCCACAGATTGTGTGCTTTTGGAAGTGAAGAAATTGGCTCGTTTTCCTACGGCTATACTTCCTACTTCATCCTGAAGTTCCATAGCATATGCGCCATTTATTGTAGCGGCATTGAGGGCTTCATTAGGTAGCATTTTTTGATAAATACAAGCCAAAGATACCACAAAATTCATATTGCCGCTAGGCGTGCTCCCTGGATTGAAATCGCTAGCTAGCGCAATTGCAAGTCCTGAATCTATCATTTTTCGGGCAGGTGCATAAGGAATTTTTATAAAAAATGAGCAAGACGGCAAAAGCGTTCCAATGGTTTTTTTATCTTTCAAATACATGATTTCTGTATCGCTCATTTCCTCCAAATGATCCGCAGAAATAGCGTTTTCATCTACCGCAAATTGCAATGCACCATGATTTGATAATTGATTGACGTGTAATTTTGGTTTCAATCCTATTTTTTTTGCACGTTCAAGGATTAATTTTGAATCTTCGATTGTGAAATAATTTTTCTCAATAAAAATATCGATATAATCTGCTAATTGTTCTTTTTCTATGGTTTCAAGACAAGGGAAAATAACCGTTTGTATATATTCAAGATTCGATTTGAACGATTTTGGGACTGCATGAGCGCCCAAAAAAGTTCTTTTTATCGGAATAGGGAACGTTTCTTTGAGTCTTTTGATGACACGAAGCATTTTTATTTCAGCATCTATCGATAATCCATAGCCACTTTTAATTTCAATAGCACCCGTACCCATTTTAATCAATTTTTTGAGCCTTTCGGACGCCGATTGAAAGAGTTCTTCTTCGGATTTTAGCGCCAATTTTGCGGCACTATTTACTATGCCACCGCCTGCGGCAGCTATTTCTTCATAGGTTTTGCCTTGTATTTTCATTTCAAATTCGGCTTCACGAGGTTCCGCAAAAACGATATGTGTATGACTATCGCAGTAGCATGGAAAAATATCAGCTTGTTGCAAATCTATGGTTTCACCAGCGTTCGGATTAAAATTATCCATACTTCCAATATCGGTAATTATCCCATTTTCTATGGTAAAATATCCATGGTCAAGCGAAGGAAAATGATTCATTTCAGTTCCGGCTAGTTTTTTGATTCCAATTTCATGGAGCCCATATATTTTTTTACTATTAATAAAATGCTTTAACATATCATGTGTTTTTTGAAAAAACCCATAAGGGTTTGTTCTTATCTGTAATTTTTGTAGATTCGGACTGCGCAATTCCAAGTATAGCAATAATGTTTTTATTGCCATCTTCAAGGACAAAGGTATTATTTTTTTCATTTTCGGATAGTTTTTTATCCTTCAAAATATCCAAAACTCGTTTTATTTTTCCATTCATACCCATCGGAGCCATATAATCATCTTTACTTATGTTTCTAATAATGATGGGTAACGTAATTTGAGCTTCGTCTAGATAAATTTTTCCTTGTTCAAAAGTAGAAACGAATTTTTTAGAAAGTTGATAATTGATGAAAGTTAGGTCTTTCCATTCTTCTATTCTATGTTCAAAATAAACAATATCATTTTTCGCTAGTTCTATCCATCCATTTTTTATATAAAATAATGAATTCCCTATTAGAATTTCTTTGTTTTCTGTGCTAATAAGACATTGCTCTATATCGGCAATTTGTGTAGTATTTGGGCCAAATTCTTCTAATAATCGATATAGAATCAATGAAATATAGGATTTATTAACCCATTTTTTTAAATTAATTTTTTTGTATTTATCCCAGTTTTGTATTTCTTCATCCATTATTTCCGAAACAAAATCTTCTACCTGATGTGCAAATTGACTTAGCTTGCCAAAGGCATTTCGGTAGTTGGGATTTATCTCTTCAAATTGGGGAAGGATTTGATTTCTAATTTTATTGCGCGTATAAATAGATTCAAAATTGGATAAGTCTTGTCGAAATTCTATTTGAAAATCCTTAGCATATTGTTCAATGTCTTTTTTACTTATATGTAACAAAGGTCTGAAAATATAACCATTTTCTTGAGGAATGCCTTGCAATCCTTTCCATCCTGTGCCTTTCATGATTTTGAATAATTGTGTTTCAATTGCATCGTCGGCATGATGAGCGGTTAGAAGTATATCGTATTTTAAAATCTGTTTCATGTTGTCAAAGTATGCATAACGAAGATTTCGAGCTTCTACTTCTATAGAATTTTTATTTTTTATTGCGCTATTTTTTGTGTCAAATTGTATGGAATAAAAAGGTGTTTGATTACTTTCGCAAATAGATTTTACAAACTGTTCATCAGCGATAGCATCCGCTCCACGAAGCATAAAATTGCAATGTAAAACTTCGAATTTATAACCTTGACAAAGCAAAAGACTATAAAGAACCATACTGTCCATACCACCGCTACATGCAAGAGCATACTTTTTGCTTGCATCAAGTGTAATATTTGAAAAAATAGATAGTGAGGGTTTTATAGTTTATTAAATTATTTTTGAAGAACTTTTGAATTGAAACTATATAGCTTGAATAATGATATCTAAACTATCAATATATTTTTGAGTAGAAATATCATTTATTTTAGATTTATTAGGTTCAATACGCCATTTTCGAATTACTCCACCCTTACGTGTTTCTATATAAAGGGCATCATCTTTTATACAATTAGGGCATCCCACTTCTTGTGCCGAATAATTTTTTAAAAAAGTTGGAATATTATTTTCAAGCCATCGTATTCTAGAGACTTGATTGAGTGGCAATGCATTAGTGTTGAATGTCAGCACTTCGGATAGATAGATTACGTCATCTAAATAAAGATTAAAGTTTTCAAATTTAACAAACTTGGAACAATCTTTTGTGCAAGAAAAATTATATTTACCAAAGATAAAATAATCGGGTTGATATAAATCTTGTGTCCCACAAGATGATAAAAAAAAGAAAGAAATTAAAACAAGATATTTTTGCATAGGTCACAGATTACAGGGCAAAGATACAAAAAAAGTAAATTATTCGTAGCTATTTTAGAGGCGACTTTTATTCAAAAAAAAAGGGAAATACAATAAAATGTATTTCCCTTTTTTATATTATTTAAAATAGATTATTTTTGAAGAGGAGCAGTATTTTGTGTAGGTGCTGCAGGAGCGGGCATTGCAGGTGCTACTGGAGTCGATGATGGCATGGCGGATGTAGGCATTCCATTTTCTTTTAATGCTTTTTCAGCGTCTGACATCTCTACTTCTTTTGAAACCATTTTTCCTTCTGGTAAAACCATCACGGAACCTAAACTTAATACTAACAATGCTATAGCAAATCCCCAAGTGAATTTTTCAACAACATCAGTAGAGCGTCCTGCGCCTAATATTTGATTACTCACACCACCAAATGCAGCACTTACTCCACCACCTTTTGGATTCTGAATCAATACAATAAATGATAAAAGAATACAAATGATAATAATTATAATTCCTAAAGCAACAAACATAATAATATTTTTATTTTAATTTTTCGATTTCAGATGCAAAATAAACACTTTTTTCGGGAAACTTCAAAATTAATTTATCATACATACGAATTCCCTTTTCTTTATGTCCTTGTTTTATGTATAATTTTGCCAAAGTTTCAGATATAATTTCTTCAAAATCAATTGAATCTATAGATTTTGGTTTATAAGTTTTCGAAGGAGGAATTTTCGTTTTTTTAGTTTCAATCTGTTCTTGTATATAATGTTTTATCGGTTCATTGAATTCCCCCTCTTCCAAAGAATATTGTTGTACCTCAAATTCAAAATTATCTTCTATTTCCGATGGATTTATCTTTTCAAGTTTTGTTGTTTCATTGTTTTCTGTATCTAATTTATTTTCAGGATTTAGCATTTCCAGCCAAGATACAAAAGGTCGCATATCTTTTTCATCTAAAATCAAATCATTACTTTGCGTAGATGATTGGGTCGTATTTTGAGATGAATTTTCTATAGAGTCTTTAGATTCGATAATAACGTTATCATTTTCAACATAGCTATCCTCATAGATATGATTTATATTTGATATTGTATTTAATGGCTCCGCAGATGTAGCTGTCTCATCATCGTTTTCTGAATCCTTTATTTCGGCTTCATGACTGCTTTCTTTCATTGCTTCCAATGCTATATATTGCTCATAATTTTGCATTTCTTCAATAGAAATACCCGTTATATCGCTGATTTTTTGAAATTCAAAATTCAAATCACGCATTTTGAGGGCTGTTAACATTTTGGATTTATATCGCTCGTCTTTAAATAAAGTTGCTTTATCTTCTTCTATAGCTGCTTCTGTTTGTGAAAATTCAATTTGAATTTCATTAGATGAATTTTCATGATCAGGGATGGATGAAATAATTCCAAATTCGATCGTTTCAGTAGATTTTGACGTAGAATTGTTTTCTAAATTTTGATAAAGAGCATTCTCAAATTCTAAAACTAGAGGCTCTTCTTCTTCGATATCTTTTTGTATGGACTCACTATTGGAAGATTCAAACTCTATATGTCCATCTAAAGCGAATTCATTATCTGATATAATTTCGTCTATAAAATTCAATGATGTATCCCTCAAATCATTGAACTGAATTACAAATTCTTGATCTACTATATTTTCTTTTTGATATTGATCCATATCGTCAAACTCAAATTCTATATCGTCTTTTTGATATGTATTTGTTTTTAATAATGTATTTGCATTTGTAGAATTTTCGGATTTAGATAACGACTTTGCAGGAGTTCCGATTTGAGGAAATACTATAATATCATTAGAAGTTTTCAGAATAGTAGTATTTATTGGATTTGAAAAACCAGGATTTTTCGCTATAATTTCATTTTGAATAAAATTATCTTTTTCTAAGTCAAAAAAAAAGACGCATTCTCTAAATTTGTTTGTAATACTTTTCTGTCATAAGACGTTAGCGCTACGTGGTGCAAAAATTTCTTATCCAAATTTTCATGATTTTTTATCAATAATGCCATTTTAGGGGCATTGAAAAAGGGAAATTTTGAAATCAAAGACTTCAATTCCTCTTCGGAATAACTAAGATATTTAACTAAAGAAATAGGCACTTTCACATTCTCTACCATGTTGAAAATATTTTATTAAATATTTGATTTGATATATTTTTACTTATACTCGTTATAAGTCTATCCTCTTGACCCGTTATATCATTCGAATAGACCTCAAAATTAGTGAAATTTTCGTTCCATGCAAGTTTTTTTTCTGTTTTGGTATCAGTAAACTCTATTTGTATTGAAATTGAAAGTTTATATGTATTGGCAAACTCTCCATTTGTAGCAGCTTGTGGAGTAATTGTATAGTTGCTAATATAGCCTTTTATTTGATAGTCCCCTTCTTTATCCAAAATTTTTAGTCCAGCATCACTTATCATCTTCTGTTTCAATTCATTATTAAATATTCTGTCTAAAGAACTCCATGAATTTGGCGCTTTATTTGTAATATATTCTATAGACATAGATTTGACATCGGGGGGAACGGATGTCCCCGAAAAGCTATAAATTCCACATGAAATTTGTAGTGTGATAAGTAGCAATAAAAGACTTATTTTTTTTAGCATTTTTAACATTTTGAGACTTATTTTTCTAAGTCATAATCAATAATTTTTCGATACAAAGTACGTTCGCTAATTCCTAATTCTTGCGCGGCATATTTTCGCTTTCCTTTGTTCCTTTCAAGTGCCAAAACTATTAATTTTTTTTCCATTTCGGCTAAATTTAGATTTTCAGGATCAATAGGTGAGAATTTATCTTTGAAATTTCGATGAGGATGATCTATTTCTATTACTGTGTTTTTAGTTGGAAAGCTTACAATAGCAGGTGGTTGACTAAAACCCGATTGTGCTTCTATAGCTTTTAATTTTGCATCCATTTCATCGGGATATGATATGAAATCGCTGCGTTGTTCCATTGTTTTTTTAGTTAATTCCAAAAATGCACGTTTGATATCATTGATATCTTGTTTGATTTCCAATAGCATTTTTAAAGAGATTTCATTTCCCAAAGATGAGTCAAATGAATTATTCCCAGAGATTATATTCATTGACTTTTGAAAATTGGGCATAAATCGATATAAATCCTGAGGATAAATCAAGTTTCCTTCTACCAATAAGTTTACTTGCTCTGCGATATTTTTTAATTGTCTAATATTGCCTGGCCATCGATAGCTCTTCAGTACTTCTTTGGATTCATCGGTTAGTCTAATAGGAGGCATTTTATTTTTTTCACAAAAATCTGCGGAAAATTTCCGGAATAAAAGAACAATATCTTCGCCTCGGTCTCTAAGTGGGGGGACTTCTATGGGAACTGTATTGAGCCTGTAATATAAATCTTCTCTAAATTTGCCTTTTTGAACTTGGTCCAATAAATTTACATTGGTAGCGGCTATTACGCGCACATCTACTTTTTGAATGGTACTGCTTCCTACTTTGATAAATTCTCCATTTTGGAGCAATCGCAATAATCGCGCTTGAGTACCCAGAGGCATTTCACCTATTTCATCCAAAAAAATAGTACCTTTATCTACCGTCTCAAAATAGCCTTTTCGTTTGTCCGTTGCACCCGTGAAGCTACCTTTTTCATGTCCAAAAAGTTCGGAATCTATTGTGCCTTCTGGAATGGCGCCACAATTAATAGCTATAAATGGCTGGCTTCTTCGCTTACTTATTTGATGAATAATTTTTGAGAAAACATCTTTTCCTGTTCCACTTTCGCCTGTTATCATTACAGTTAAATCTGTTGAAGCTACTTTTTCGGCAGTAGTAAGAGCATAATTGAGCGCTGGTGAATTACCAATTATATCAAATCTATTTTTTAAGTCTTGAAGTTCCATCATTTTTTTGTTGAATTAAGCGGAAGTTAATAATTCATTATCTTCTATTTTTCGTATTACATTTCCAAAAAGCGTATTGCTATTGCAGTCTACAATTTCTACTTCTATATAATCGCCCAAATTTATATTCCCCTTTGGTACAATTACTTTTTTATTGGCGTCATTGCGGCCAAGAAGTTGTTCTTTTGATTTTTTTGCAGTCCATTCTATAAGTACAATTTGTCTTTTACCTATTTGTTCTTGATTTCGCTCCAAGGAATGTTTGTTTTGCAAATCTACAATCTCTTGTAGTCGTCTTTTCTTCTCCTCCTCAGTTACATCATCTACAAATCTTTTGGCAGCTGGAGTTCCCGGTCTTTCGCTATAATAATACATAAAACTGGTATCGTAGCGAACATGTTCCATCATCGTGAGTGTCTCTTGATGTTCTTCTAATGTTTCGCCACAAAATCCTGCTATTACATCTGACGAAATGGCACATTGGGGAAGTATACGATTAATAGCTGCTATTCTATCCAAATACCAAGCTCTATCATACGTTCTATTCATACGTTCGAGGCAATAAGAACTTCCACTCTGAACGGGTAGGTGAATACATTTGCAAATATTGGGATATTTGGCCATTACTTCCAATACATCATCCGACATGTCTTTGGGATGTGAGGTAGAAAATCGCACTCTCAAAATAGGCGATACTTGTGCTACCATTTCCAGCAATCTCGAAAAATTTACAACATTATCAGCATATTTATTCTCTATTAATTTCAATCCTTTTAGCGTAGAATCGGCACTCCAGCGGTAGCTATCTACGTTTTGTCCCAGCAAGGTTACTTCTTTGTATCCCTTGGACATCAAATCTTTGATTTCGGCTATAATGGTATCGGCACTTCGGCTACGTTCGCGCCCACGAGTATAAGGTACTACACAAAAAGAGCACATATTGTCGCAGCCTCGCATAATGCTCACAAAAGCGGTTACGCCATTGCTACTGATACGAACAGGCGTAATATCGGCATAGGTTTCATCTCTCGAAAGCAGTACATTTACGGATTTTTGACCACCCGAAACTTCCGTTATCATATTGGGCAATTCTCTATATACATCGGGACCTGCTACCAAATCTACCAACCGCTCTTCTTCCAACAATTTATGCTTGAGACGCTCCGCCATACAGCCCAGAATCCCTATCATCAAATGTTTTTTTTCCTTCTTAAGTCTATTGAATTGTTTGATACGATTTCGCACCGTTTGTTCGGCTTTGTCGCGAATAGAACAGGTGTTGAGGAAAATTACATCGGCTTTGTAATAGTCATCTATAGCTTCATAGCCATTATCGTTCATGATACTCGCCACTACTTCGCTATCGCTAATATTCATTTGGCATCCATAGCTTTCTATGTAGTATAATTTTCCATTTTTCAGGTTCAAATTATCTATCATTTCCACTTTTTCTACTTCTTTTTGCATCGTTTCTTCACTTGAAACATCACTCATGTTCTTCATTTTTTTGATGTTGCAAAGTTACAAAATATTAATTGAAAAAATATTGAAAATATGACATAATGACATATTTTAATTTTTTTAACTAAGCCTAAAAAATGTAATGGATTGAAAAATCTAGATGTATGGATTCAAAAAATGAATAAATTTAAACTTTCAACGAAGACATTCCGCCATCTACATGCATAATTTGTCCCGAAATCCAGCTGGAAGCATCCGAAAGCAAAAATTCCACCATATTAGCGATATCTTCAGGCGTCCCTACTCGGCGAAGTGGATGACGAAGTGCATTGGCTTCGCGTTTGGCATCATTATTCAAAAGCGAATGGGCAAGCGGAGTATCGGTAAGAGATGGTGCAATAGCATTCACTCGAATTTTGGGTGCATAATCAGCGGCAAGAGCCTTTGTCAAGCCTTCTATAGCACCTTTGGATGCGGAAACTTGTGTGTGAAAAGGCAATCCTAACTGAACCGCAACGGTAGAAAATAACACAATTGAAGCATTTTCGCTTGTTTTTAATCGAGAAGAAACCGCCTGAATCGTCTTGATAGCACCAACCACTTGTAGATTGTAGTCCTCCAAAAAATCGTTGGCTTTCAGTCTATCAAAAGGTTTTAGATTGATACTTCCTGGGCAATAAACCACCCCAGAAAGGTTCTCAGGCAAAAAATCTAAGTTATATTCTGTATCTAATACATTGAGCGCATGATACGAAATAGTAGCATGTTCCAATATCGGCTCGGTCTTGTTGTACGTCCCATAAACACGATGTCCTTTTTCTGCTAATAATGCCGCTGTAGCTTTTCCTATGCCTGTAGATGCACCAATAATTAAGTAGTTTGCCATATAGATGTTTTTTAGACAAAGATACTACTTCTTGTGTTAAAAATGCTTAATCTAGGATAAATTATTACATTGAATTGGAGCTTAAAAAATAACCCTTCCGCAAATGCCAAAAGGGAGTTTTCGGTCTTTTTGGTATGGAATCGTTTGTTCAAAAACGTACGATTTTTCGGACCATAAATTAGCTTCTCGTAAGATATTTTCCAATAATACGGGCGAAATATTCATAGAATACAAATTGATGATAAGAAAGGCGTTTTTGTCATCCAAGAGTTTCTTGCAGAGGAGAAGCAAATCGAAGAGTTCTTTCTCCAAAATCCATTTTTCGCCGTTGGCGCCTCTACCATATGCAGGTGGGTCTAAAATAATAGCCGAATATTTCTTATTTCTATTGATTTCTCTTTTGATGTATTTAAGCGCATCTTCTACTATCCACGAAATAGAAGGGGCTATATTGGAGAGCATCCTATTTTCATTGGACCAATTTATGACTTGTTTTACGCTATCTACATGCACTACTTGACTTCCTGCAGCTGCGCCAGCAAGACTCGCCATTCCCGTATAGGCAAAAAGATTGAGCATGGGAAATGCGTAGTCGTTTTTCGCTACATTTTCATATATAAATTGCCAGTTGGGGAATTGTTCGGGGAAGATGCCTACATGCTTGAAAGAGGTTAATGCTAGTTTGGCTTTTAGCTCGGTTTTGCCAAATTTGCCACAAGACATAGTCCAACTATTGGGCATGGATTCTTTTTTTGTCCACGATCCGCTATCTTCTTTGTTGGATATGATTTCGCCTTTTTTTCGTTCAAAAAAAGCATCGGCTTGCTCCGCCCAATATTCAAGGGGCTTAGACAAATGCCATAACGCTTGAGGTTCAGGTCTAGCGAGAACGTATTTCCCAAAACGCTCTACTTTGTAGCCTTCACCACAATCTATCAATTCATAATCCATCCGAAAAAATTATTTACAATAAAAAATTATGAGCTTACTTGAAGCTCCAGTCGAATTTGTCCAAACTCTCTATACAGCGACACAATAAATCAATAGAAAGTCTAATATCTTCTTTATTACACATTTCTATTACTTGATGAATATGTCTTGTAGGAATAGAAACAGCTCCAACGATAGAACCACTTTTTGCCATTTTTTGGATAGCACCTGTGTCTGTTCCACCTGCCGTCAATATTTCTAATTGGTATTTAATCTTATTTTTTGCAGCTACTTCTTTCATAAAATCCACCATTCTATAGTCGCAGATTACAGAACCATCCATAATTTTAATCGCTGTTCCATCGCCCAATTTAGTGATTTTGTTGTCAGCAGCACTTCCCGGTACATCAAAAGCAATTGTAGTGTCAAGACAAATACCAAAATCGGGGTCTAAATAATGAGCAGCTGTAGTAGCGCCTCTCAATCCTACTTCTTCTTGAACTGAAAATACAGCACACAAGTCATACGGAATTTTCTTTCCTTTTAATTCTTTCAATGCTTCAATAAGAATATAAACGGATACTCTATTGTCCATTGATTTGCAATTGACACAATCTCCCATTTCAACTAATGTACGCTCTCTTGTAATTGGGTCGCCTATTTGGACCAATTTGTCAACCTCTTCTTTTTTCATTCCCAAATCAATAAAATAATCGGTAGTTTTAGGAACTTTTGTTCTTTCTTCTGGAGTCATTACGTGAATAGGTTTACTGCCCATTACGCCCACCAACGTTTTAGTTTTGGTATGAACCAATACTCTTTGAGCCGTCAACGTTTTAGGGTCAAATCCACCCAATGTATGAAAACGAAGAAATCCATCTGTGTCTACATGGGTAACAATAAATCCAATCTCATCCATATGAGCGGGAACCATTACTTTTTGAGAGCTATCTTGTCCTTTTTTTATTGCTAAAATATTACCAAGAGGGTCTACAGTAATTTCATCTGCCAAACCTTGAATTTCCTTTAAAATGACTTCTCTAATTTTTTGTTCAAACCCAGAAACACCAGGAGTTTCACATATTTTTGCCAATAAAGGGATATTTATTGAAGTATTTTCTTTTTTAGTTGCCTTTGCCATTATATTAAATTTTTTATTTCTTTCCAAAAAATGCAAATATAAAAATTTTGAACTAATTGGATTTAATTAGTACTTATTTTTTCACCTGTGCTATTCCCGTTACTTTTTTGATTCTGTATATTTTTAAATTTTCATCCGCAAATAACGTATCTCCATATATTATTTCGGTAGGAGTTTGAAGTGCTACTTTTCCATAAGTTGATAACATTCGTTCATTTTGTTTCCAAACCAAATCCTTGCATCGAAGGCTTTGGCCATTGGTGCTATTTACTACTACACTGTCTTTTGCTATCATTTGATTGGTCAAATGGTCCATTTCGCCATATTTTGAAGTGAGTGTACTCCCTAATGAACCATCGGGATTGAACATGTCTAATCTAATGCCATTTGGAAAGGTCGTTTTATTCACAGAGTCTTGCTCACGCATCATCACTGGAGCTATCAGAATGGCACTTTTTATGGCATTTTCGGAGTAATAAACTTCTATGTTTTTGGCAATTTCAATATTGGGAGGTAGATTGTTTTTTTCTTTTTTGGTATTACTTAGATCTGATCTACAGGCATAAATCAAAGTTAAAGTTAAAAAAAGTAAACGTATCTTCAAGTGAAAGCAATAATTTTTGGATTAATCAAATTTTGGACGTACAAACCATCGATCTCCAAATGTAATTTGTGCAATGATTTTGATAAAAGATTCTGACTGTGTCTTACTATCAAATCCTATTTGATGAAACTCTGCTCCTAAAGTAATATAGGATAATGTTCTACTGATAACAGGTAAGCTCACACCTCCAGTTAATTTCAATTCATTTACAGAACCAGGAATATTGAATTCACTTTTGCCTAATACAACACCACCTCTATATACTACTCTGTTAAAATATTTGCGTAAATTTACATTTGGATTTTGAAAGGGTCTAATTTCTATGCCTGAATGAAGACTCCAAGCTTTATTCAAATTTGTTTCTTGATTATAGGTCATGAAATTTGAGAAATCACGCATTTGATATTCAAATGCAAAGGTTGTAGATTTATTATAAATGTAACTAATACCTAATCCAAATTGACTATAAAGAGGTGCACTATTTGAGATAATAGTATCTTGAAGAGTCCTTGTTTTATTTGTGCCACCCGATAACTCAGTAATAGATTCACGTACAATTTGGTCCGAGGCAGTATTGGAAAAATCTGATAAATAAAAGACTCCTAATTGAATTGTATTTTTTTTATTTAGATCTTTTGTGTATTGAGCTCCAATATTGTAGTAAAAATTTGTATTTGTAGTACTGATTCGATTTCTAATCTTTGGAAGAAATAGTGAATCCATAAATGAATAATCATTTACTTCTTTTTTATTGCCAAATTCTAATCCTATGCTTGCCCCAAAACTAAATTCATTTATTTTAAATCCAGAGCCAATATATGTTTTATAGAGGTTCCCTTCTCCAGAAATGTTGTTTTTAACAGTTCCAAATGTTGCATCTTGATTTGTGTTGTAGAAATTATAATTAACTTGACTACTATTGTTTATCCCAAAACTCAATCCCCAATTATTCATTTTTAAAGGAAATAAAAAGGCTAAATGTGATGGGCCAAGACCACCTGATGTTTTCGTACTATCATTATAGGTTACAGTTCCATTTTCTCCTTTAAATCCAAAGTCAATCAATGTTAGACTGGCATTGCTAAATGAAGCCGGATTTAGAGGATTAATATTTAAATGACTTGAATAAGCCGCCGCCATGTCGCCCATCAATCTATTGGATGAAAATACATTTTGCCCCATTCTTCCTTTTCCATCCATTGAAAAAACAGAATTTATCTGTGCTTCAATGGTACTGATTTTTACTAAAAATAAGATACAAAATGCTCCTATTTTTCCCTTATTCCACTTCATTTAGTATATAGTTAAGTCCTTTAAATGTTAAATTTGAATCTGCAAATATCTTATTTTTAAATCTATTCTCAAAAAAATGTGC
>JBEIDU010000049.1:0-13987 GCA_040383345.1 Chitinophagales bacterium
ATGTTTGCTAGTGTAGGAAGTGCAGTAAATGAAGATCCGCAAGATGTTCAAAGCTTGATGATGCCAATAATGATGCCTATTTTCTTCTCATTTATTTTATTGACAAAAGCTATTAATAATCCCAATAGTACCGAAGCCATCATAGGAAGTATGGTGCCCTTTACTTCACCTGTAGTGATGATGAGCCGCATAGTATTTGGTATTCCAGAAGGTGTACCATTATGGCAATTGATATTGAGTATGCTTATTTTAATTGCTACTACATTCTTCTTTGTGTGGATGGCATCGCGTATCTACCGAGTTGGAATACTAATGTATGGGAAGAAAACAAATTGGAAAGAAATGATTCAGTGGATTTTTAAGAAACAATAGCTTTTGGCAATTGAAAGCCATCTATACGCCATTTAGTTTTATTGTCTTTTTTGTATTGAAATGCGATTCTATCTTTAAAAATATGACTCGCTATACTATTTTCTATCTTTCCTATCAAATCAAATGATACGAATGAAACTGCAGTTTCTTCATCTTCAAATACTTGTACATCCTCTACTTCTATATTTTCCACTTCAAAAGATTCATAGGCTTCTCTAAATAGTGTATATGTTTTATTTTTCTCAAAATCAGGAGTGATAAAATTTACATACTCTTCACTACCTAAATCAAAGAAATTTTCAATAAAAAATTGGGTAAATTCCGAAATAAATGCTTTGTGATTGGGATGATAATCTTCATATGTATAATGGCTCATCATACCTTTGATGCCAATATCTACCATTTTCAGATATATAAACTCTTCAGATATAAATTTATATAAACTACGACGATCCACGTCAAACAAATTACTTACAATTAATTGATTTTCATAAAAAAGTTCTCTGGCTAATTCCAATTCTATTTCGATTTCTTCATCTGTCAAGTCGATTTCATTAGGGAATTCATGAAAATTTATCTTCTCATGTATACTTATTTCAACTTTATTTTTTAATTTTTCTTCAAATTCTAAGATTCCGTCCAAAAACAAACTTTCAATCTCAGGTGGCAAACCATCAAAAGTACCTTTGGAAACTATCTTGCCTCCATTCATTTCAATTTTAAGCTTTTTGATTTGATTTTCTAACTTGAGTCTTTCTTCCTCCGACAAGTTTTCATCATCTAAAAAATCATCGTAATTTAGCTCCATATATCTTTTTCGTTCAAAAAATTTAAAACAATCTAGAACTTAATAAATTAATTAAATGGTTTGATGTAGTTTGACTCAAATCTAATATATATTGAGGATAAAAACCAATAGCTAATACCAAAAAGGCAATAATTAATAACGAAATAAAATCTATTCCTGATACATCTTGAAAATCTTCTGTTTTCTCAGTGGTAGTTCTGAAAAAAGTCAATTGATAGATTCTCAACATATAAGCTGCTCCTATAATAATGGTAAGACCCGCAACAGCTCCTATAAATGGATTAAATACAAAAACAGACATCAATAAAAGCATTTCTCCCGGAAACCCATTGGTAAGAGGCACACTAATTGTGCCCAAAATGATAATTAATGAAAGTACCGCAAATTTTGGAGCTTTTGAAGCAATACCACCCAATTTTTGGATATTCAAGGTTCCTGTTTGATTTTTGATAATATCTATTACATAAAACAAGCCTAAAATGTTAATTCCGTGAACCACCATTTGGATAATACTTCCTTGTAGTCCATAGATATTAGCCGTAAGAATACCTGCTGCTATCAAACCTACGTGCGAAAGGGAAGAAAATGCCGCTATTTGTTTTAAATTATTTCTTCTCAATGCAATCAACGCACCATATACTACACCAAACACAGCCAAAAGTATCGCAACTGTTTGTATCATAGGGATTTTAACATCGATAAAAGGTACATACCAACGAATCAAACCATACAATCCCATTTTTAGCATAATAGCCGATAATAAAATCGTACCTTCAGAAGGTGCTTTCACATAGGTTTTTGCTTGCCATGAATGTAATGGAAAAATAGGAATTTTCACCCCAAATCCTACTATCATCAATACCGCAAAGGCTATACTTTGATTTCCCTCTAGGCTTTTTACAACCATTTGTACATATTGATAATTAATAGCTTTGCTATACGTATTGAACAAGATAAATCCTGCCAAAAGCATCAAACTTCCCAAAAATGTATATACAAAGAAACGTACAAACGCCGCTTTTTTGTTTTTGCCTTCGCCCCACATCAAAAGTATCAAATAAATTGGAATCAATGCCAACTCCCAAAAAACGTAGAAAAAGAATGCATTTAAGCAAGAAAACACACCTATCAATGCGAATTGCATCATAAATAAAAGTCCATAAAAACGATTGTCATACGTCTTTTTTAATGCCATCAAATTCACAAATAATACAACAAAATTGGTCAAAATCAACATCAACATCCCCAATCCATCCAATCCAAATGATAATTGAGCCCCTAAACTTTCCAAAAGGATTGCTTCATATTTAATATCAAAATCTTGTGTTGGGTCAAATTTTAATAACAATAATAGCGAATAAGCCAAAAATGAAAAAGAAAAAGAAAGTCCCAACTCTTTTACTACCTTTTTGGGTGCAAAAAAAGATATAATAGATACTAATAAAGGTAAAAATAAAATCAGCTTCATGTAATTATAATTTATTTTTTATGAGTGGATTTTTCCAACTTATAATTCTAATTTTTAAAGTAATATCAATAATACAAAATATATGATTCCAATAATGAAATACATTAAATAACTTTCAATATTTCCATCGTGGAATTTTCGCAAGGATTTGCCAAAAAACAATGAAATTTTTGCAAAAGAATTTGCAAACGGCGAAATGATTCGTTTTTCTATTACAGCATAGTACATATCCCCTTTCCATTCGGTAGTTTTAACAAAAGCAAGATGATACAACTCATCTACATAGAATTTATTGGCACCCCATAGCGCAAAACCACTTGTACTCTCAGCCGATTCAAAATTTTTCTTATTGAAGAAATTATACACCGCAAATCCTAATACAAACACAACCACAATAGCAATACCCATTAAGATATAAATCAAACTGCCATGTTCTTCATGTCCAGCTACTTTGAGCGCTTGCATAGAAGGAATTCTTGAAATCCAATCAGCCTGAATCTGAGCCATTCCATGAGGAAAAAAGTGTGGTAAATTCAACAAACCTCCCAAAAGAGACAATACCGCTAATACAACCAAAGGAAATGTCATAGAAATTGGGCTTTCGTGCAAATGCTTTTTTTGTTCTTCGGTTCCTTTGAACGTACCCCAGAATGTGAGAAAATACATTCGCAACATATATACAATCGTTAGTCCCGCACTAAAAAGCGTCAAAGCCCACATAATAGGTGAATGCATATATACTTTTTCCAAAATTTCGTCTTTAGAGAAAAATCCTGAAAATAATGGAAATCCTATAATAGCTAAGGTTCCAATTAAAAATGTAAGGTGCGTGGTTTTAATTTTATTTTTAAGTCCACCCATTTTCAAGATGTTTTGCTCGCCACTCATTGCGTGAATTACACTTCCAGCGCCTAAGAACAATAAGGCTTTGAAAAAGGCATGTGTAGTCAAGTGAAACATAGCCGTAGTATAAGCGCCTACTCCCAATGCCACAAACATCAACCCCAATTGAGAGACCGTAGAATACGCTAATACTTTTTTAATATCATTCTGAAACAAACCAATCAAGGCTGCAAAAATAGAGGTAGCCAATCCTATAATTAATATAAAATGAGTCGTATTTTCAGCCAATTGAAACATAGAAGCATTTCGAACTACTAAATATATACCTGCAGTAACCATCGTAGCAGCGTGTATCAATGCAGATACAGGAGTAGGACCCGCCATAGCATCAGGTAGCCAAGTGTACAAAGGTATTTGAGCACTTTTTCCCATAGCACCTATGAATAAAAAGAATGTAATCCATTGAATAGAAGCCGAATCGTGCATTCCCGAACTTAGCAATCCTGTAACTTCTACAAAATTTAATGTACCAAAATTTTTGTAAATCAAAAAGATACCTATCAAAAGCCCCAAATCACCAATACGATTCATAATGAAAGCTTTGCGAGCAGCATGGCCATATTCTACATTTTTGAACCAAAATCCAATCAATAAATACGAACATAATCCTACGCCTTCCCATCCAAAGAACAACATCACAAAATTGCTGCCCATTACAAGCAAAAACATTGAAAATATAAACAAATTCAAATATGCAAAAAATCGAGCAAATCCTTCATCTTCATGCATATAGCCAATAGAATATACATGAATCAACGAACCAATTCCCGAAATAATCAACATCATCCAAGTACTCAATTCGTCTATTCGGAATGCAAAATCAACGTGAAAAGTAGCTACTGTCAACCAATCAAATAATTTCACTTCATAGCCTCCGGTAGTTCGAACCTTTAAAAACAAAATAACCGAACAGATAAATGAGGTAATAACCGCCATAGTTCCTATCATTCCCGATAGACTTTTAGACATCTTTTTTCCTAAAATTCCATTAATTGCAAATCCTATAAACGGAGACAATACAACTAGTAAGGGCAAAAATTCTTTCATTTTTTCTCGCTTTAAATCTAATTTTTACGTTTTATGCTTATCCTTTCAATTTATCAAACATTCTTATATCTGTCGTGCGATATTTTCTAAATATCAAAACAATCAATGCCAATCCCACGGCTACTTCTGCTGCCGCTACAAGCATAGAAAAGAATACGAAGATATGACCGTCCATATTATTCCATTTGTATGAGAATGCGATGAACATTAAATTGGCTGCATTCAACATCAACTCAATACACATCAATAATATAATTACATTTCTTCTAATCAATACACCAAAAGCACCAATACAAAATAATGCCGTGCATAACCATAAATAATTTTCAAATCCTAACAAATCCATTCTCTAAAATTTATTGTTCTATTTTGTTTCTATTTCCCAAAAATACAGCACCTACTATCGCAGCCAAAAAAAGTATAGATGATAATTCAAAAGGAAACACATATTTTGTAAATAATAAATTTCCCAATGGCTTTACATATCCAAAATCCTTGGAAATAGGAATTCCAGCCAAACTTTGCGTTGTCATTTTTACTTTATACATAGCTACCATAGATACGAGCATCATACCCGATACTATAGCACCTAGCATTTTTACTTTGAATGATTTCAAAGGCTCATTTTCTTTGTTCAAATTCAACAACATCATCACAAAAAGCAATAATACCATCACGGCGCCAGCATATACAATAATATTGACTACCGCTACAAACTGCGCACTTAACAATACGTAATGTCCTGCAATACTAAACATAGTCAGTACTAAATACAACCCACTATGTATAGGATTTTTTACTAAGACAACTCCCATGGCACACAAAAGTGTAATCACAGATAAGAGTACAAATACAAAATTATTTATTTCCATGAATTAATTCTTTTCGTTTGATTCAAATAAGGTATTATGTTTGGTCCCAGGTATTTGCTTAAAATCCAAAACATCCTCAGTTTGTCGAAGTGTAACATCGATTCGTTGATCTATCTGCAATGGCTCCACTAATATATCTTTTCCATATACAAAATCTTTACGCATATACTCTGGCATTACAATCTCATTTGTCAAGAAAATAGCCTCTTTGGGACAGGCTTCCTCGCACAAACCACAGTATATACAACGAAGCATATTGATTTCATATGTTTCAGCATATTTTTCTTCACGATAAAGATGCTTTTCATCATTTTTTCGCTCCGCAGCCACCATCGTAATAGCCTCTGCCGGACAAGCCAATGCACACAATCCACATGCGGTACAGCGTTCGGCACCATTTTCATCGCGCTTCAATACATGTTTCCCTCTATATACATCCGCAATAGGACGCTTCTGTTCGGGGTACTGAACCGTGGCTTTTCGCTTAAAAAAATGGCTCATCGTAATGGCCATACCTTGAAAAATTGCTGGTAGATATAAACTCTCCAAAAACGACATCTTTGGATTTGTCACTACCTTTTTCTTCTTTGATAAATTATAATTAGATTCCATAAATTTGAAAGTGCAATTTTAATTAAAAATTATTAATTCAATCAAAAAAAGTAATAGAATTAAAAACTATATTTTAAATGAACTAAATAATAGATTTATAATTCTTATTGTTGAAAAATAAACATAAAAAACATAAAATATTTTTTACTTTTGCATTAAATAAGAAAACAATTCTTCATGGAAGATTTCATTTTATCAAAAATACGTTTTATAATTCAAAATTATTCTATTTTAATTAGGAAAAAATATTGGATTAGTACTCTGTTGTTTTTTGGATGGATTGTTTTTTTTGATGGAAATAATGTTTATCGTCAAATAAAACGAACTATTCAAATTAAAGATCTTGACAATCAAATTTTCTATTATCAAAAACAACTTAAAAATACTGAAATAGAGCGAAAAGCTTTTTTTAAAAACAACCAATACTTTGAAAAATTTGTAAGAGAAAATTACTTACTCAAAAAAGAAAACGAAGACATATTTGTATTTACCGAAAACCAAGAAAAATAATGAACTATGATGAACTCAAGCGATTTACTGTAGAAATAACCGATATTATTAAGAAAGAACAAAAATTTATTTTTGGGATTTTTTGTATTGCTTTTTTACTTCAAGGGATCTATTATGGATACGATTTAAATAAAAATCGGAATACTATCTCTTTTGAAACCATTACACCTAAATCTTCTTTGTATTATGAAAATAATAATAGTAAAAACGAATTTCAGTTTAAGAAAAGTGAATCTGTTTATACTACTCACAAATTATTCCCATTTAATCCCAATACAATAAGTAAAGAAGATTTGATAGCAATTGGTTTTTCTGAAAAAGTTGCAAATATTTATTTAAATTACCGAAATAAAGGTGGCCAATTTCGAAGTAAAAATGATGTTAAGAAAATCTACGGTCTTTCGGATAATCTATTTCATCAAATCGAACCTTATATACAAATTGATGCAAATCAAAACAATATCAAGAAACCAAATGCGGAAAATCGATACACATTCAAATCAAAAGAACCCATAAATATTGATATCAATAAAGCACAAGCTGCGGAATTTGAGAAATTATATGGCATAGGAAAAGGATATGCTAATAGAATTGTAAATCTTCGAACAAAACTTGGCGCATTTCTAAATATAGAACAACTCAATGATAAATATACCGCCCTACCCGATACCGTTTTTAATAAAATAGTATCCAATCTGATCATTTCAAATGGAAAAATAAAAAAAATAAATTTAAATATTGCCACAGAAACCGATATACGAACGCATCCATATATCACAAAATGGCAAGCAGATGATATACTCAAAAATAGACCAATATATGGCGAAAACGATCTATTAGAACTATATACTTTTAAAAAAGAAACATATAGAAAAGGGATGCCCTATTTTGAATATTAAATTAAATCAACCTTTAAAAGTTAGTCTTTGAGCATTTCTATTTGGATTTAATATGCCAAATTTCTGAGCAATTTGTCCATTCAAAATGGTATAATCCAAAGTATGAGAAAACGTTTTACCTTCAAATGGACTCCAGTTGCATTTGTATACAATATTATCTTTATTTACAAGTTTAGATTGGGATGGATTTACAAGCACAATATCAGCCATATAACCTTCTCGCAAGAATCCTCGCTCTTCTAATTTGAAACAAACCGCAGGAGCATGACACATTTTTTCTACCATTTTCTCTAAAGAAAATACTCCTAAATTTACTTTTTCGAGCATCATCAACAAAGAATGCTGCACCAAAGGCACTCCAGATGGACAAGCGGGATATACTTGTGATTTTTCTTCCCATGTATGTGGAGCATGATCTGTAGCTATAATATCGATATAATTTTCAAGCAATCCTTTCCATACTGCCTCTCTATCCGAAGATTTTTTTATTGCAGGATTACATATAATTTGATTACCCAATGTAGCGTAATCCGTATCTTGAAACCACAAATGATGAACACAAGCTTCGGCAGTAATTCGTTTTTTTTCTAATGGCATATTATGTTCAAAAAGCAAAACTTCTTCTGCAGTACTGATGTGCAAAATATGCAAACGGGTATTGTATTTTTTAGCTATCGCAATGGCTTTTTCACTTGAAGCAATACAAGCCTCTCGATTTCGGATAACGGGGTGCATATTGGGTGTGTTTGCCTCTTTATAGCGTTCCTTGTTGGCTCTAATAATAGCTTCTTCTTCACAATGTGTAGCAATCAACAAAGGCGTTTCTTTAAAAATAGTATCCAATGTTTTTTCATTATCCACCAATAAATTTCCTGTACTACTGCCCATAAATATCTTAAGTCCACAGATTTTGGTTGCATCTACTTTTCGTATTTCATCAATATTATCATTAGATGCCCCCATAAAAAAGGAGTAATTGGCAAAAGACGAATCGGCCGCTCTTTGATATTTCTGTTCCAATAAATCAATGGTAAAAGCCGCGGGGTTGGTATTGGGCATTTCCATAAAGCTCGTCGTACCGCCTAAAATAGCAGCAGCACTTTCGCTAGCTATATCAGCCTTGTGCGTCAATCCTGGCTCCCGAAAATGAACTTGATCGTCTATCACTCCTGGCATAGCTATCAATCCCTCTGCATTTATTTCTTCATAATTTCCATCTACTTGAATATTTTGAGCAATTTTTTCTATTCGTTGGTTTTGGATTAGAATATCTGAAACAAAGGATTTTCCTTCATTCACCAATGTTGCGTTTTTAACTACTATTTTATGGTTCATATTTTTTTATATAAAAAAGCCTCAACAAAATGTTGAGGCTAAATAAATTACATGTGTTTTTTTACTTCTTCTAGATAATCCCATTTTGTAAGGAAGCTCGTATCAAAATTTCCAGCTCTAAAATCTTCGTTTTTCATCAAAGCTTTATGAAATGGAATCGTTGTATTGATGCCTTCTACCACAAACTCCTCAAGTGCACGTTGCATTTTAGCAATCGCTAATTCTCTTGAGTGACTTCTACAAATCAATTTGGCAATCATACTATCATAATAAGGCTGTACGGTATAACCTGCATAAGCAAGAGTATCTACACGAACTCCAAATCCTTTTGGAGTATGAAACGCGTTTATTTTTCCAGGGTTTGGTGCAAAATCTTTCAATACATTTTCAGCATTGATCCTACACTCTATTGCATGAACACCTCTTTCTGGTGGAAAATATTCAAATTTAGTTATTTTTTGACCCGCTGCAATTAAAATTTGTTCTTGGATTAAATCATAGTCCATAACTTCTTCAGTAACGGTATGTTCTACTTGAATACGCGTATTCATTTCCATAAAATAGAAATTTTTGTATTTATCTACCAAAAATTCTATTGTTCCCATTCCTTCATACTTGATAAAAGCAGCTGCTTTTTTGGCAGCATCTCCCATTTTTTTTCGCAGTTCCGCATCTAAGAATGGCGAAGGACATTCTTCCACTAATTTTTGATGACGACGCTGAATAGAACAATCTCTTTCTGATAAATGGGTTACATTGCCATATTGGTCTCCAGCTACTTGAATTTCTATGTGCCTTGGCTCTTCTACAAATTTTTCGATATAACATCCACCATTTCCAAAAGCAGCAAGTGCTTCCATGGAAGCATTATCGAAGTTCTTTTCAAATTCTTCTTCGTTCCAAACCACACGCATACCTTTTCCACCTCCACCCGCAGTGGCTTTTATAATTACGGGATAACCTAAACCTTTAGCAACTTCTTTTCCTTGTTCAAGATTTTCAATCAATCCATCAGAACCTGGAACAACAGGAACTCCTGCTTTTATCATAGTTTCTTTTGCCGTGATTTTATCGCCCATCAAATTCATTTGCTCGGGTGTGGGGCCTATAAATTTAACTTTATATTGCGCACATATTTCTGCAAACTTGCTATTCTCTGCCAAAAATCCATATCCTGGATGAACGGCATCAGCACCTGTAAGTTCAATAGCCGAAATGATATTGGGAATATTCAAATACGATTTGCTACTTTCGGGAGGGCCAATACATACTGCTTCATCTGCAAATTTTACATGAAGACTGTCTTTATCGGCACTAGAATAAACCGCTACGGTTTTGATTCCCATTTCACGAGCAGTTCTAATGACACGCAAAGCTATCTCTCCTCTATTGGCAATTAATATTTTTTTAAACATTTTATTTACTTAAAAAGTTATTAAAAAGAATCTTGGAAATAATGAAACTTCCAAAATCCATCTACAAAAAAATAATGTATTAAGGCTCTATTATAAATAATGGTTGATCGTACTCTACTGGAGTAGCATCATTTACCAATACTTTCACAACAGTTCCAGATACTTCACTTTCTATTTCATTGAACAATTTCATTGCTTCAATAATACAAATTGGAGATCCTGCTTCAATTTTATCACCCACCTTTACAAATGGTTCTTTATCTGGTCCACTTGAACGATAAAAAGTACCAATCATAGGTGCTTTTATTGTAATTTGAGTAGAAGAAGACTCTGATTTTGATTCACCTTTATCTGCTTTTGCATCTGCTGCTGGAGCTTGAGCTACTGGAGCTGGGGTTTGCATAATAGGTGCTGTAGAGAATGTAGGCGAATAAGAAGCAGGAGCTACTTTCACACATCCTTCTATACTTTTCATTTTGATTTTAAAGGCATCTTGTTCAATATTCAATTCACCAATTCCGGATTTGCTAAAAATTCTAATAAGTTCTTGTATTTCTTTAAATGTCATACCAATAGTTTTTAGTTTAATTAATTATGATTATTGTTTAACTCTTTCCATATAAGAGCAAGTTTCTGTATTTATTTTTACCATATCATTTTCATTTACAAACAAGGGTACTTGAATGGTAGCGCCTGTTTCTAATGTAGCTGATTTAGTAGCATTTGTAGCTGTATTTCCCGCTACAGCTGGCTCAGCATAAGTTACTTTTAATATAACACTAGATGGCAAATCTACAGTAAGTGTAGCTTCTGTTTCTGCGTGAAGAAGCATTTCTACATCTTGTCCTTCTTTCAATAATTGGGGATATGAAATCATATCTTTGTCAATGGATACTTGCTCAAAAGACTCGTTGTTCATAAAATGATACCCTGTCTCATCATTATACAAATATTGGAATTTTCTACGCTCCACTCTTGCTGTTTCAATATTATGTCCTGCTGGAATGTTTTGTTCTACTACCTTACCATTTTTGATATTCTTCATTTTAGTTCTTACAAATGCAGAACCTTTACCTGGTTTAACGTGCAGAAATTCAACGACCACCCACAAATCACCATTTTGAACGATACACAATCCTTTTCTAATTTCGGAAGTACTTGCCATATTATTTTATTATTAATTTTCTATTTTTGAAATGCAAATATAAACTTTTTTTTTAATTTGGATAAGGTCCTTTGTATCGAACACATATAGAACCTGAATAATTGCAGGTTTTATGAAAATTCAGTTTATGATTTTTTTTCGACTTTGAAACTCTGGACACTTGGAATTGGTAATATGGCTGATTAAAAACTTTATCAAAACATTTTCTATCAATGGTATCGGTAATATCTGTAGCAATTTTATACTTTTCTATAGTACTTTCATAGACAATTCTATCTTTATTCCAAGCTTCAACTATCTGATAATTACCCTCTGGCAATGAACATTTTATCTCTCCATTTTCATTTGACTCAAAGGAATCAATTACAAGCAAATCGATTTGCAATTTTCCTTTTGTATTTTTCTTAATATAAATCCATTTATTAGAAAAAGGCTTTGGCAAGCTAAAATCTTTTATCATATCGTCCGAAGGACGCATACCACCACACCAATCATTTGTTTGTGTAATATAAAATAAAATTGTCTGCTTTTTTATAGAAACTTTTTTGCTTTTTTGTGCATGCAGCAAAATTGGAAATAAAAACAAAAAAATTAGTTTTTTCAAATTAATTAAATTTAAATTCCCCATTTTATATATACTGCTCCCCATGTATATCCTGCTCCAAATGAACAAAGTATCAAGTTATCTCCTTTCTTTAATTTCTTTTCATAATCCCACAAACAAAGCGGAATTGTAGCATTGGTAGTGTTTCCATAATTTTGTATATTGAGCATTACTTTTTCTTCACTTAATCCTGCTCTATCTGCCGTGGCATCAATGATACGTTTATTGGCCTGATGAGGGACCAGCCAATGTAAATTATCTGAGGTTATATTATTTCGAATCATAATTTCCTCCACTACATCGGCCATTCCTTTTACAGCTCTTACAAATACTTTTTTCCCATCTTGATATACATATTGTTCATTTAAATCTATCGTTTCTTGTGTTAATGGATATTCTGCACGTCCTCTTTTAACATTTAGAAATTCTGCACCGCTTCCATCGCTATAACACTTTGAATCAATAATACCAAACTCTTTGTCTTCAGTAGGCTCCAACATTAAAGCACCTGCGCCATCACCAAATAAAATACAAGTATTTCTATCTTGATAATTAAGAATACTCGACATTTTATCGGCACCTACAAGAATTACTTTTTTATACTTTCCGCTTGAAATCATACTAGATGCCATTTCAAGACCATAAATATAGCCACTACATGCTGCCTGAAAATCAAATCCCCAAGCATTGATCATACCCATTTTATTTGCTACAATATTTGCTGTAGAAGGCACCGTCCAATCCGGTGTAACAGTAGCAATTATCAATAAGTCAATTTCTTCGGGTTTTGTATTAGTTTTTTCTAATAAATTTTCTATAGCTTTTATAATCATTACTGAAGTTCCACCTTCTTTCAAAATTCTACGCTCTTTTATACCTGTTCGAACGGTTATCCACTCATCATTTGTGTCTACCATGGTTGATAACTCATCATTTGTCAATATATAATCAGGTACATAACCTCCTAAACCTGTAATTTTTGTTCTATACATTATAAACTATAAAAATTTGATTTTTGCAAAGATATAGGATAAAAAAAAAATGAATAATTTTTTATAAAAGTTTAACTTGTCTAATCCTAAAAAATACACGAACAATTTAAAAAAGAGTAATTATATTTGCAAAAAACCTAGTAAGTGTGAGTCAAATTCAATTTATAAAACCAAGTTTTGAGGAAATAAAATCTAAAATTCAACAAGAGCTAAAAGATAAGTCATTTGAAGAAAAAATAATACATTCCCAAAACGGAATTGAATTAATGCCAATCTACACAAAAGACACCACACCAATACCCATTCAAGTTTTTCCATATGTTGAAGATCGTATTTTTTTCCAATCTTTAACTATTTCCAATGATATTGAATCAATTAACAATGAAATAATAGTTGCACTTGAAAATGGAGCAAGTGGATTGAGGTTAGATTTCAAAGATATTTCTCAATCTATGGATTGGAACGTATTGTTTCACAACATTCGTTTTGATTACATATATACTCAACTATTAAATATTTCAGACAATTTAAAAAAGTCCTTCAATGAATATTTATCATATCAAAAATATGAAATAAAGGAAAATCAAGTTCTTTTTGAAGAATCTTTCTATGTGATAAAAGATTCCAATTTTTTTGATGACGTAGTTTTTTTATTACAAAAAGTAGAATCCAATTCATTGAATTCACCCTATCATATTTCTATACAATTAAAAGGAGATTATTTTTGGGATTTATGCAAAATAAGAGCTTTCAAAATTTTATTTGAATCCATTAGACAAAAATTTGATTTACCTACAAATTTAATTCTTGCTCAATCCAATTTAGGTGCAGGAAGTAGCGTAAAAGAAAACAACTTATTAATGCTTACCACACAAGCGATTAGCGGCATAGGGGCTGGATGTGAGGGATTGATTTTAGAAACGTTCAATGGAGAAGACAGCAATTTTTCACAACGAATGAGCCGCAATATTTTCAATCTTTGAAT
>JBEIDU010000050.1:0-13948 GCA_040383345.1 Chitinophagales bacterium
ATATAAATATAAAGATAAATATAAATATACATAGAATGAACCAGAATACAACCGTTGAAAAATTGATTAAATTGTATAATGAAAAACAAAAACCTTTGACAATAGCTTTTGCGGCTATAATTTCGATAATTGGATTAATATACTATACAGTTGTTATCTATTTGCCAGAACAAGAAGAAACAGCACAATCAGATATGTATATGGCACAATTTCAATTTGATCAAGGCAATTATGAATTGGCATTGAAAGGAGAAGGAAAAAATAAAGGATTTGATTATATAAAAGATAATTATAGCTTTACAAATGCAAAAAAAATTGCTAAATTGTATGCAGGTATATGTAAGTTGAATTTAGGTCAGTACGACAAAGCAATTGAAGATTTGAAAGGATATTCAACCGATGTTACTGAAATGCAAGCAGTGGCATACAGCAGTCTTGCAGGTGCATATTCTGAAAAGAAAAATATGAAAGAAGCTTTGGAATATTATGAAAAAGCTGCAAATGCAACTAAAAATCCAGCATTAGCACCTAAATTGATTTTATTGGCTGGAAAAGCTTTTATGTCTCAAAAAAATAATGGAAAGGCTCTAGAAATGTTTGATAAAATCGAAACGGATTTTCCAAATAGCCAAGAAGCACAAATGGCACAAATCTACAGAACAGGTGCAGAAGCTACCGCTTCAAAATAGTTGACGTATAGCCAAAAGGCACTTCATGTTTTACTTCACCTTAATTGGATTCTTATGATTAAATTTGTAGAATGCCCTAGAGATGCCATGCAAGGCATTCATAAATTAATTCCTACCGAAAAAAAGATTGAATATATTCAATCCTTGCTCAATGTGGGATTTGATATTATCGATTTTGGGAGTTTTGTATCGCCTCGTTTGATTCCTCAGATGGCCGATACGCATGAAGTAGTAAAGGCACTTGATATATCTAGATCAAAATCAGAATTATTGACCATAGTAGTCAATGCAAGAGGTGCTATTGATGCATCTTCTTATGATATTATTACGCACATGGGTTTCCCATTTAGTATTTCCGAAACGTTTCAGAAACGAAATGCTAATTCCTCAATAGCCGAAAGCTTTGAACGTGTAAAAGAAATTCAATCCATAGCACAAGCTAGTGGAAAAAAACTGACCGTTTATATTTCTATGGGATTTGGCAATCCTTATGGCGATTTTTTTGATGAAAAATTGATAGGCGAGTGGGTAGCAAAAATAGCAGATTTAGGTGTAGAAACCTTTTCTTTATCTGATACTGTAGGACTCGCAAGTCCCGAAATTATTGGCTCGGTATTTCAGGAATTAAATACGTCGTATCCTCATCTTGAATTTGGGGCGCATTTGCATAGTGCATCTTATAATTGGTTACCTAAAGTACGTGCGGCATACAAAAGTGGTTGTAAAAGATTTGATGTAGCTATTGGCGGTTTGGGAGGTTGTCCCATGAGTGGCGATACGCTAGTAGGAAATTTGGCTACGGAATACTTTGTAAATTTCTTTAGAGATCAATTCCAGCCAGATTTTAACATAAATGCATTTGAAGAATCGCTTCGAATTGCAAAAGAAATTTTTTAATTTTCTAAAATCCCATTGGGCGCTATACCGGTATTTAATGATTTGAATATAGAACCATTGGTATTGTATATAATTACTCTTCCACTTGAATTATAGTCAGTAGCATCGCAGATAGCTATTTTTCCTGAACTTTTGATGACATTAAGAGCATAAGGTGAAGTAACTCCCGATACATCAAAAAGTTTTGTAACCGTACCCGAAGTAGTCATTTTTTTAACTGCATCATCAGCAAAAAAGTATAACTCGCCATTATAAAAACTCATAAGTGTATTGTAAGTTCCATTTGCAATCGTTTCAAGATTTTTGGTAGCCAAATCTATTTTTGTAATTCTTGAAGGAGCAGCAAAAGTAGGGTCGTTTAGTTGAGTCGCAAGTATATTGTTTCCTATCAAAAGTGTACCTGACGGATAAAAAGAAGTGTTTAATTTATCAATTTGAGTCAAATTTGCATCAAAAACCAAATAACCTTGTTCATTATTGGATGAAACTAACATTTTCTGAAATTCTATATAATATTTGTCATTTACTTTTAGAATTTTATCGGTAAAAAATCCTGTTTGTATCGTTTTGGTAATAACTCCCGATGCTGTGTTGATTACATACATAAAGCCATTCATCGAAGAAACTAAAATCTCGGAACTATTGATAGCATACGTATAAC
Source organism: Chitinophagales bacterium (assembly GCA_040383345.1). Taxonomy (GTDB): domain Bacteria; phylum Bacteroidota; class Bacteroidia; order Chitinophagales; family JADJOU01; genus CHPMRC01. The sequence goes on from JBEIDU010000050.1 coordinate 2,248, forward strand.
GAGGTTTGGGAACCGTAACGCTATTTTCAACGGCTAGCGTTGTAGCATTTAAGAATAAAACTTTATCGGAATTATTAACGATGGCAACCATTTTATTATTTGCAATACTAATCGTCTGAAGAACATCTCCCAATGCGATATTATTGGCTTTAGCGAAAATATTGCTATAAAAACTATCTTTGCTAGCGCTATAATAGTCTATAGAAGCATTTCCCTTGCCATAAGCACCTTCATTTGAAATGAAAAAACCACCTGCGTATGTTCCAGAAAATGTTGTTTTATCTTTGATACAAGATGAAAAAAGAGAAGTAAGCGCTACAAAAAGTACAGCAATTTTTAATTGAAATTTCATAAGGTTATATTTTAGTGGGTTTATAATTGATTTTTAATTGTATAAAAAAAGTTCGGAGTGGCAATGCTCTGTTTTCAATTTCTTGATACGAAATATTTGTAATATTATCGATATTTGCCGAAGCTTGTAGTATCCATTTTTTAAGAGTAAATGTATAATCTAGCTGAGAAGAAAGTGTAATATATTGAGGTAATAATTGCGTATTATCGGTAAGAGTATAGCGAGCACTTGTATAATTAAAATGGGTAGAAAATTTCCATTTTTTATAACTGCAATTTACTTGCGAAATAGATTTGAATCGCGGTGTATATGTTTGTTCATATTCATGATTCCAAATAGAACGAAGATACAAAAAAGACTGAATAAATTGGACTTGTAATGCTTTTTTATGAATTAAAATGCCATCAAAATCGAAGTTTAAGCCCATATTGTTAATGATATTAATATTCTGTGGAGACCAAATACTGGCGTTTGCAGAAGGCAACCAACGAATGCCATCTTGAATATGATTGTAAAATACCGATACATCTGCGGTAATTCTTGAGTTTTGATATTGAATTTTTTGATTAAAATTATAATTCGTTTCGGGTTGTAATGATAGATTCCCGCCAGGATTCCAAAATAATTCATTTAGGCTAGGCATTCGCTGATTAATAGAAGCTTGTGTTTCGAAACGGATGTTTTTTGACAAAAGATAATTGTATTTTAGAAAAGGAAGTGGCGCACTTACATTATGCGATTGTGTAATTTGTTTAAACCCAAACTCCCATTGATTTTTGCTTTGATTTAGAATAGAAAATGATAGGAAATTATTGAGTTCTAATTGAGAAAGAGTATTATTGTAATTTGAAGAATTCAAAAAATGTACATTTTGATTTTGTGAAAAACTGATCATCAATTTTTTTAATCTAATTTCATGGATTTTAAAGACATTTTTTAGGCTCAAAATTCGATGAGTGGCTTTTATAGCATTATCGAGGTCCACATAGTTTTGATTTTCTGAATGAATAGACGTTTTAAACGTAAACATTGAGTTTGAAAGACTGGCAAATGCTCTTACATTATGGTCTTCAAGGGATTGGAGCGATGAATTGGTCGTGCGCGTAGGGGGTATTTCTTTGAAGGCATAAATATGCCATAAACCTGTTTGAAATTGCCATTTGGAAAGCGATAACGTATAGTCTAGGGTAGAGCTGTATTGAGAAATGGCATTATTAGTTAGTTTTTTTCGCTCATTAAAAGCATCTATATATTCGTAATTATTCTTTCCGTGTATCATTTGATGGTTTATAGAAAGCGAACTTTTTTTGAATTTTTGATGATACAAAAAATCATTGGAAAAAAGATTGTAAGAAAATAGGGTTGAGGTCAATGAAAATGAGTTTTCATTTATTTGTTGCGGTTCTATCCAGATACTGCCTGCATTTCCAAATTGATTATTTTCAAGGGTGAAATAGCTTTTAGAACCTTGCGAATTTTGAAGCAAATTCAAATCCAATAGTTGATTCATTGGAGAGTTGATAGGGATTTCATTCCAAAGAATTTGAGTATTTTCAGGGGTATTGCCTCGGAATGAAAAACTACTAATTTGACCCACTCCATAATTTTTTACATAGAAATTGGCGGAGCTGTTTTGAATTCTATTAGCTGAAAATAAATGATTGGTGAATAAAATTTTTTCCGTTTTTTTTGCAGTAATATGTATCGATGAAATATGTACCATGCTATCGGCTAGCGATGCATATAATTGATGAGTACAAAGACATAATAAAGCCAATAATAGCCTATTATTCATACATTTTTTCAATGTTTCTAAAAAGTTTGTGTGTTCCTTCCATTCTTTGCACAGAAAAATGAAACTAACATTCTTTTTGGGTAGGTTTCCTGGCTTGTAGAGTCTTTGAGAGAGAATCCTTCCCATTTGAAAATTCAAACAGTGGATGTATGGTGTCTCGCTCTTATTCCAATTTTTACATTGGAAACTCTACGAACAGTAGCTGGCACTGCTTCGGATTTTAACCGAATTCCCTTTTTTAAGAATTTGTGAAATACAACATTTCATCAATTCCCCAAAAATATCAATGCAAAGTTACACTTTTGTCAATAAAAAAAAAGATTTTTTTGTAGATATTATCTATTAAACTTTAAATAATCAAGTATTGATCAATTTATCATAAACTTCAAATATGGAATTGGCTATACACTTATCCGAATATTTTTTGAGAATTTCTGGACGTTGTAGCCTCGTATTTGTTCTATAGGTATCAATATTTTTATAGAGATAATTTATTTTTTCTGCTAAATCTTCTACGGAATTAGGATTAAAGAATAATGGAACCATGTCTGATATTTCTTCAGTGGACTGAATTCTACTAGCCAATATAGGACAATCATATGATATGGACTCCAAAACAGGTATTCCAAATCCTTCGTAAAGAGAAGGATATACTGAAAATAATGCATTTTTATAAAGCCAACCTATTTCAGAATCTTCTAGCATACTCAAAAGATGTATTCGATTTGAAACCGGAGATTTTTGGATTCTATTTTTAATTTTATTGTAATATTGACCACTTGGTTTACCCACCAATATTAAATCAAAATCAAGATTGTGTGCAATTTGCTCATAGGCTATTATCAGATTTTCTTGATTTTTTCTAGGAATAAAACTAGATATACAAATTATAAAAGGCCTATTGAATTCAATAGCTTTTTTAATGGGAATCGTTTTTTGAGTATATGGTAGACCAATTACAACTATTTTTTCATTACGTATTTTATAAGTATCTATAAGATCTTTTTTTGTAACTTCACTTACAGCAATAATAATATCGGCCGTTTTACAAGCATATTTTGTTTTGATGCGATACATAAATCGATCAAAAAACGGATAATCTGATGGAAAACGTTCGAAAAGTATATCATGAACGGTAACTACTTTTTTAATATTTGAGGGTGTATTGAATGGTAATTCTCCGCTTAACCCATGATATATATGAATACGATAGTTGTGAGATGTAAACCATAAAAAACTTCGCCAAAAACTATGAAAACGTTTGGAGATGAAATGGGAAGGATTTATTTCTTTATGATTAAATTTAAAAGAAGATTTTCTAATTGGATTGAATAAAATCAATGTTAAATTTGGGAAAAATAGCTCTAATGCCGAAATAATGCTTCTACTGTACACACCAAGCCCTGTCTCATTATGATAGGCTCGTTTTGCATCCAATCCAATATAAAATCGCTTATTACTATTCATTACAAAAACAAAAATAAGGATTTGTTTTGTAAAAGATCTTTTTTATCCTAAATATGATTTTAACAATTTACTTCGGCTCGCAGAACGAAGTTTTAAAATTGCTTTATCTTTTATTTGTCTAACTCGTTCACGAGTTATGCCTAATTCATCGCCTATATCTTCTAAGCTCATAGGATGATCAATTCCAATTCCGTAATATAATTTTATTATTTCACGTTGTCTAAATGTAAGCGTACTTAATGAACGTTCTGTTTCTCTTTTTAATGAATCGGCGTACTCTAAAAAACTATCAGCAAAGTCTGCATTATCATTTTGAAGTACATCGGACAATGAGCTAGATTCACCCTCAATTAAAGGAGCATCCAATGAAGTATGTCTTGAAGATAATTTCAAGGTTTGCTCTACTTCACGTTGACTAATATCTAAATAATTTGCTAATTCTTCAATACTCGGTTCACGGTCAAATTCTTGTTCTAACTGAATTAATGCTTTACGTATTTTGGATAGAGAACCTACTTTGTTTAATGGTAAACGAACTAGTCGAGATTGTTCAGCCAATGCTTGCATAATGGACTGACGAATCCACCAAACAGCATAAGAGATAAATTTAAAACCTCGAGTTTCATCAAATTTCTGTGCAGCTTTTACAAGACCTACATTTCCTTCATTGATCAAATCGTTGAGGGTAAGTCCTTGATTTTGGTATTGTTTTGCTACAGAAACTACGAATCTTAGATTGGCATTTACCAATTTTTCAAGTGCAATTTGGTCACCTTTTTTAATTCGTTTTGCTAATTCAACCTCTTCTTCAGCCGTTATCAATTCTACCCTTCCAATTTCTTGTAGGTATTTTTCTACGGATTGACTTTCACGATTAGTAATTGATTTGGAGATCTTGAGTTGACGCATAATTTAGATTAATTTTTTAACTTCATTATAACGACAAAAAAAACTAAAAAGTTTCAAATAAAAAAAATATTTTGATAATATTTTTTTTTAGTAGTTTTGCATGTTTCAATTATTAGTGTATTAAATTTTTTGGATATGTTGAAAAAAGCTGTTATTGTTGTTGTAGGAATTTTGTTAATTACTTCTTATTCGTGTAAGAAAAAAACCTGTCCAACTTACGCTGTTCATGAAGTTGCAGATAAAGTAAAATCATAGCTCTTTAAAGAATTAAGTTCATTTGATTGTTGTCAATCATTTTAATTAATTATGAACTTTCGTTTCATTTTTTTTGGTTTATTATATTGTTGTTCTTTCTTGTCCTGTAAAAAGAATCTTGAGGATGTATCTTCGTATAATCCACTAAAAGACACTTCTTGGTGTCCTTTGTATTCTGGTTATTGGACAGAATATCAGGTAGATACTTTGTTGTACAAGAAAAGTAGTCTTGATACTACTGTATTAATAGACCGAAGTTCATCATATATAAAGGAAATAATTAGTTCCAAAATCACTCAATTTGGAAATGATACAGAATATGAAATTGATATTTACATAAAGAGAAATATCTCTGATAATTACGTTTTTTATAAAAAAAATTCTGTCAAACGAATCAATACCATGATTGTATATAATCGTAATAATTTACAATTTATCAATTTAGTTTATCCAATATCAGAAAATATCTCTTGGAAAGGCAATCAGTTAATTCAAACAACGGATGATTTGGCTTATTTATCAGATTGGAATTATAATTATAAAAATGTAAATCAATCTGTATCGGTTTTAAGCAACACATTTACACAATCTGTTTTAATTCAAAAAGCAAATGAAGAAAATGCTATAGAAAAGTTATGGGTATATGATTATTATGCTAATAATATAGGACTTGTTTTTTCTCAAGAATCAAATTTAAAAAAACAAAATGTACTCAATGACTGGTCAAAACCGGAAAATGGTTATATTATTACAAAACAAATTATTGATTGGAAAAAATAAAAAAACCCAATATGAAAATATTGGGTTTTGAAATAACTAGAATTATTTTCTATCTTTTAAAGGAACATACGCTCTAGGTGTAGCACCTGTGTAGATTTGTCTTGGTCTACTGATTGGTGCTTTAGATTCAATCATTTCTTTCCATTGAGAAATCCAACCTGGCAATCTACCCAATGCAAACAATACTGTAAACATATCAGTAGGGTAGCCAAGTGCTCTGTATATTATTCCAGAATAAAAGTCTACATTTGGATATAGTTTTCTTTCTACAAAATAACTATCAGAAAGTGCTATTTGCTCCAATTCTTTAGCTATTTCTAATAATGGGTCATTTACGCCTAATTTGCTTAAAATATCATCGCAAGCTTTTTTGATAATTTTCGCTCTTGGATCAAAGTTCTTGTATACTCTATGGCCAAATCCCATCAAACGAACACCAGCAACTTTATTTTTTACTTTATCTACAAATTCTTTTGGAGAATTGCCGCTATCTTTTATTTCTTGCAACATTTCCAATACCTCTTGATTGGCTCCACCATGTAATGGCCCCCAAAGAGCAGCAATGCCAGATGCTATTGTGGCCCAAAGATTTGTATGTGCCGAACCTACCATTCTTACGGTAGATGTTGAACAATTTTGTTCGTGATCAGCATGGAGAATCAGTAATTTGTTCATTGCGCTTACTACTACAGGATCGATTTTGTAATCTTCGCATGGATTTCCAAATGTCATTGAAAGATAATTTTCAATATAGCCAAGGCTATTATTTGGATACATTACTGGATGTCCAATTCTTTTCTTAAACATCATTGCACATAAGTTTGGCATTTTAGCCATCAAACGTGTAATGGTCAAATTTCTATCTTCCTCAGTATTATGAGGATCTTGATTGTTTGGATAGAAGCTACTCATCATACTCATCATAGTCATTAATTGACCCATAGGATGAGCGCCAGTAGGGTAGGCATCAAATACTTTTTTAACATCTTCATGCACAAGACTATGTCTAATCATTTTGCCTTTCCATTCTTTATATTCAGTTTCATTTGGCAAATGACCATAGATTAATAAATAAGCTACTTCCAAAAATTCAGCTTTTTCAGCCAATTCTTCTATTGCATAGCCTCTGTAATGAAGGATTCCTTCATCTCCGTCTATGAATGTAATTTTAGATTCAGTAGCTCCTGTATTTTTATATCCATCATCAAAGGTTACTAAACCGGTAGTATCTCTCAATTTTCTAATATCAATAGCAGGTTCATTTTCTGTTCCTACTATTACAGGCAATTCAAATGTTTGGTCTCTGTATACTAACTTTGCTGTTTCTGACATATTAAAATATATAAATTAATTTAAAATTATGTTGTAAAAATATATAATTTCAAATTAATCACAATGAAAAAAATAGGTTTTTTTAATGTTAAGATTAAAAAATATAAAATATGAATCTTGATGTCGATTTAACTCTTTGTATAATAATATTTTAGAATGAAAATAAACTATATTAAGTAAGTGTTAAATACCATGCCATCCTTGTAATCCTCCTGTATGTATGGCTATAATAGACTCTTCTTTTTTTAAAAATCCTTTTTTAAAATCCTCAATAACACCCCATATCATTTTTCCAGTATAAATGGGATCTAGTTTAACTCCTGTTTTCTTTTCAAATTCAAATAAAAAATCGATGTACTTTTTATTATGTTTTGCATACCCACCCATTGAATAGTTAAATGTATATTCAATGTCATATGCTTGAAATAAAGGAATTAAGCTAAAATCGTTCAACGCTGCATATGTTCTAACTTTTGTATTTGTATACTTTTTAATTCCCATTGCCGTTCCTCCCGTTCCAAAGGGTGTACAGATATAATCACTTTTAGGCATCGATTCTATAAGGTTTTGAAATCCTATACTCGAAAATTCATTGGTTCCTCCTTCAGGTACAAAAAAACTATTTGGGTATTTTTTATATAAAATTTCTAATACTCCTTCAAGATTTTCTTTAATTTCTTGCTTTGGAAAAAAATAAATAGGAATATTTTTTGATTGTAATTTTTCTAACGTATAGCCAAATGTTTTTGGACGATGCCCTTTTACAATCGCGACTACATCAATTCCATATACTTCCGGGATAAAAGATGTAGCGTGCAAATGATTGGAATAGTTGCCCCCAATAGTGATGAGGGTCTTTATATTGTTTTTTTTGGCTTGTTGTATATTGCCATATAATTTTCGAATTTTATTACCACTAAGACCATCTTCCCATACATTATCCATATAAATATAAAATGAATTTGCTTCTATATTGAAATGTGATAAATTAATTTTTTTAAGAAAATTTGGGTTAAAATTTAGCATCTATAAATTTTTAGCAAACTTACATTATTATATTTTTATAGATTTGCAAAATTTTAAATTCAAAATTATTGAAAAACTATGGCTAAATATTTATTGATTGTAGAGTCACCTGCCAAAGCAAAAACCATAACAAAATATTTAGGAGAGGATTACATTGTTGCTTCGAGCTATGGACATATATGTGATTTGCCCAAAAATAATAAGGCTATTGATATTGCCAATAATTTTGAGGTATCTTACGAGGTTTCAAAAGAAAAAGAAAAAGTGGTTGCAGAATTGAAGAAATTGAAAAAATCGGTACAGGAAGTATATTTAGCAACAGATGAAGACCGAGAAGGAGAAGCCATCAGCTGGCATTTATGCAATGTCTTGGGATTGAGTGAGAAAACGACTAAACGTGTAACATATACAGAAATTACTGAAAAAGCCATTAAAAAAGCAGTTGCCAATCCTCGTCACATTGATATGGATTTGGTCAATGCACAACAAGCTCGAAGAGTTTTGGATCGTTTGGTAGGGTTTGGTATTTCTCCAATTTTGTGGCGAAAAGTAAAGCCAAATTTGAGTGCAGGTAGAGTACAGAGTGTGGCGGTTAGAATTTTGGTAGATAGAGAACGTGAAATATTAAATTTTCAAAGTCAAACGTATTTCAAACTTCAAGCGCTTTTCAATTCAAAAGATATCAATGGTAAAGAAGCCATTATAAAAGCAGAATATAACAAAGATTTTACTTCTTTTGAAGATGCGAATACGCAAGTAGAAAGTTTTGTAGGCGCTACTTACAAAATTGCAAATATTGAAAAAAGACCTGGTAAAAAATCACCTGCAGCTCCTTTTACTACATCTACATTACAACAAGAGGCATCTAAAAAATTATATTTTAGTGTTTCCAAAACTATGGTTGTAGCGCAGCGATTGTATGAAGCGGGACATATTACATATATGAGAACGGATTCTGTGAATTTGAGTGAAACAGCATTGCAAGAAAGTAAAAAAGCTATTTTGGATTTTTATGGTGCTGATTTTTATAGTCAACCAAGAATGTATCAAAGCAAAACTGCCAATGCACAAGAGGCTCACGAGGCTATTAGACCTACTGATTTTACAAAAACAAGTATTTCGGGCGATAGCGATGAACAAAAATTGTATGATTTGATTTGGAAACGTGCCATTGCTTCACAAATGACCGATGCAAAGACTGAAAATACAACGGTTTCAATTGATAATGATAAAAATAAAATAACGTTAACTGCACGTCAAGAAGTGGTTTTATTTGAAGGATTTTTAAAAGCATACGTAATTGAAAGTGATGATGAAGATGAAGAAGGCGGTGGCAGTGCTCTTTTACCTCCTATGAATATTGGAGAAGTTTTACCATTAAATATATTGAACGCTACTGAAAAATTCTCAAAACATCCACCAAGATATAATGAAGCTTCGTTGGTTAAAAAATTAGAAGAATTAGGCATAGGAAGACCTTCTACTTATGCACCTACTATATCTACTATTCAAAATAGAGATTATGTAATCAAAGATTCTAGAGATGGAAAAAAAATAGGGTATCGTGTGATTTCGTTGAACAATGATAAGATTGATACATTAGAGTCAAAAATGTTAATTGGTGCTGAGAAAAATAAGTTGTTTCCTACAGATATAGGTATGTTGGTTACAGATTTTCTTACTCAATATTTTGATAAAGTAGTAGATTTTAAATTTACGGCTAAAATTGAGGAAGAATTTGATAAGATTTCTCATGGAAAATTGGAATGGACTAATATGTTGAAGACTTTTTATGATCCATTTCAACTTGAAGTAGAAAAAACAATAGAAACTGCTGAAAGAGTTTCAGGTGAACGAGTATTGGGACATCATCCCGATTCGGGTGAAGTTATTTTGGTGCGAATGGGGCGTTTTGGCCCTATGGCTCAGATTGGCTTGACCGAGGAAGGCGATGGTGCCAAAAAGCCACGATATGCAAAATTGAAACGAGATCAAAATATTGAAACACTTTCCTTAGAAGATGCATTAGATTTATTCAAATTACCTAGAGTTTTAGGTCAATTTGAAGATAAAGATGTGAAAGTAAATATTGGCCGTTTTGGTCCATATATTCAGCACAATAGTGGTTTTATTTCTTTGAAAAAAGAAGATGATCCATATACTATTGAATTAGATATAGTCATTCAAAGAATAGAAGAGAAGCGAACGGCAGATGCAAATAAGATTATTAAAGATTTTTCAGATCATGGAATTCAAATTTTGAATGGAAGATGGGGCCCATATATCAAAATGGGAAGCGATAATTATAAAATCCCAAAAACAGAAAATGCTGAAACACTTTCTTTAGATAAGTGCATTGAATTGATTGAAAGTCAGAAAGATGCACCAAAGAAAAAAGGTAAATTTACTAGAAGAAAATAGGTTTGGATTGTATATGTTAGGTTTGAGATATTAGATAGTAAAATTAGTGATTAGTAATTTGTAATTAGCATTACAATCCTCTGTATAAAATAGCCACTGGCTTTAGCCAGAGGTAAAGATTTATTTTGTATTTTAGCCATATATTAAATAAATCCAAAAAAAAATCTAAAATCTAAAAATCTAAAATCTCTTGATAAATATCCAAAACTTGTTTTTTAGTTTCAGCTAAATCATCATTAATAATTTCAAAATCAGCTAAAGGTCGTTTCTGTTCATCGGAGTATTGATTGGACATGCGAGCAACTATCTGTATGTCAGTTATAGAATCTCTTTTTTTGATACGTTCTATTTTTGTTTGATTTGGTGCAGTTACCAATATCGTTTTATCAAAAAGATGTTGATTATTATTCTCAAATATCAAAGCCGCCTCATAAAAAATGATTTTTTCAGGATTCTCCTTACAAAAAGTATCAAAATCTAGCCAAACAGCTGGATGCACAATTTGATTGAGGCATTGAAGCAAATATTTGTTTTTGAATACGATAGAAGCTATCCAAGCTGCATTATATTGATTGTTTTGATACGATTTTTCTCCTAATAAGTTAATGATACTTTGTCGAATGGTAAGGTTGTTTTCTATCAACTCTTTTGCTCTTTTATCTGCAAAATAGGGAATACCACCAAGTTCTACAAATAAATTGAGGACCATACTTTTGCCGCTTCCAATGCCGCCAGTTATACCTATTTTGATACTCATAGTTTTTATATTTTTCCTCGTTTTCCCAAATCAATTAATTCAAAATTTTGAAGTTTTCCATTGTCCAAAGTAAATGAAAGTGCTGTCTTCATTATATGAAAGCCCTCTCTGCCACAAGCACCGGGATTGATACTCCACAAATTGTACTTTTTATCTTCTTGAACTTTTAAGATATGTGAATGTCCGCATATAAAGAGGTTTGGATTGAGCTGAGGCATCAAATCTCTAACTCTTGAAGCATACCTTCCAGGATAACCACCTATGTGCGTCATCCATATTTTGAAGCCTTCCAAATGAAAAATAGTATCCTCGGGAAATTGAATTCGTATTTCATTTCCATCAATATTTCCGAATACGCCACGTAAAATCTTATTGAACGATTGCAGCCAAGATATCACTTCTTGTGAGCCCCAGTCACCAGCATGCCATATCTCATCCGTTTGTGCTAAATAAGAATCTAGTTTTTTTTCACAAAAACTATGCGTATCAGAAAGGAGAATGATTTTTTTCAATATTATAGAAATTTTTAGAATAAAGCGTCGTAAATATGATGGATTTTGTGTGTATTATCTTTATATAAATTTAGTGCAATAATTTCAAAAAAATG